>CAVPKM010000015.1:0-49574 GCA_963705725.1 uncultured Gammaproteobacteria bacterium | reverse complement strand
TCTGGAAAACGCACCTGCAATTAGGGGTCCCCTTTGGATGAGAGACATAGGGAATCCGAATTGCCAGCAGAACGATTTCGTGCTGAATAAGCTAAAAGGACAGGTGCTTCGAAACCTGGAACCAAGTGACGTTTTTATAACTATTCGTCGTAGGATTAGTAAAAGCATTGAGTGATCTGGCGTGTTTAATGATGCCACCGATGAAAAACAAAGCAGTTTGCGATAATCCTGCATAGCCCTCACCTGCAAATATATTGACTCCCTCTTTCACTAAGGAGAGGTGACAATGCATGCCACTTCCATTATCCCCTACTAAGGGTTTTGGCATAAATGTTGCAGATTTACCATAAGCATGAGCAACATTATGGACAACATATTTTAATACCTGCATTTCATCCGCTTTGAGACAGGGTGTACTAAAACGAGTATTGATTTCCACTTGATTTGCTGTAGCAACTTCATGATGATGTGTTTCGATGACAAGACCCATATCATGAGCAGTCATACACATAGCCGTACGAATATCCTGTGAGGAATCAACCGGTGGTCCGGAAAATATCCTCCTTTCACTCGTGGACGATAGCCCGAATTTCCGCCATTGTAAACCGTCACTGAATTCCATGAGGCTTCGCGAGAATCCACACAATAAGAAACGCGGTTAATTTCGTTCTCCCACCTGACATCATCAAAAATAAAAAATTCGGGTTCTACGCCAATATGACATTTATCTGCAATCCCACTATCTATAAGAAATTTTTCGACTTTTTTAGCAATAGATCGAGGATCTCGGCGTCACCCTTGAGTGTTTTTGGATCGACAAGATCACAACGCAAAACCAAGGTAGGTTCATCATAAAACGGATCTAGCACTGCGGTGCTAGGATGGGGTTTTAAAAGCATGTCAGATTCATTAATCGTTTGAAATTTAATGATGGATGAGCCATCAAATGCCTTACCCTCTGTGAGTAGATCTTCGACAGCTTCCTCATCTCCTGCCCACACTGTCACGTGTTGTTCCTTGCCACGTGTATCGGTAAACCTCAAATCGATAAATTTAATATTCTTTTCTTTAATTAATTGATGAATAGCTTTAATCGGCATGGCAACTCCAAGTTTGCATCTTCAAGTGGAATGGATATAACTATTCAGCACACAAGCAAAAAAGTCAAGTCGCTAAAACCCTGCAGTCACGCTATTTTTTGAAGTTTTTCTATCGGCTAGATAATAATCACAAGTCGCAATCAAGTTGGTTACGTAATCTGCTTCTGCTTGATTGTTAAGCGTGACATAAACTTGCAAGGCTTTTCGAAGGAAATTATTTGCTGCAGCAAATCGTGAACCCTCATATTCTTCCGATGCCAATGAGATTAACTCTTTCGCTATTGCAGAAAGAAAATATTTAGCACGCTGTGTTTCATCTTCATATTTTGAAGGTAATTCTTGAACGGCTTTTAAGAGATAACGATAAGCCTTAACAATATCAGTCAGATAGGAGGAACCATTGGGTTTATGCTCATAGTAAGATTTTAAATAATAAATTCCCTTGGTATAACTTTTACGCTCGCTCAGCTCATCGTATAAATCTTGTAAAATATAAATTTCTTTGGAATATTCTGAAATTTCCATGACTTCTTGAAAATGCTTTCTCGTCTGTTTTTCACCCAGATGGAAATTTATTTTTTCTTCCGTCATTGCTCCATCCACTTCTTTTTTATAAATCGCCACTTTCTCTTCGAGGATTTGCTGATATCCTTTTTCATCAACATGCATAATTATTCCCTCAATAATGGTCAACTTTTGAACTAAGGCATCGAATATCTCTATGCCAAATGAAATGCCTTTACCCAGTTTGAAATAAGGATCAATTAGGGTATCTCCGACCGGAAACATACACGGTAAGTGGTAGCCCCAATACATTTTAGGTTCCAAGACATTTGCTGTTACATTGAAAGTGCTAAGCTTAACTTTATTTGGATATTTTTTTGATGGAGGCAACTGCTCATAATATACATCTTCGCCAGCATAGGCTCTCAACACCGCTTGAAACCATTTTTCTTGATCTTCTGCCAGCAAGTTATCAGGAGCAGCAACATAAAAAGCACTTTTTGTCGGATTAATCGTCATCATTTTCAGTTTTGGCATGACCCATTCCTTCCAACCCAACGCGCGTAATTCAGCTAAACTCTGAGCAAAATGTATCGAGTCTTTTTTATGTTTTTTATTTTTTATTTTCTTTACTTGCTCGGAATCTATTTTCACATACGCCATAAACTGTCTTGGAGTAGTGACTGCTGTGTAGGGATGTAAACCAAAAGGGCGAGATCTTAGGACTTGATTAACAGAATTCACCACCTGACGCTTGGTTCCCGTACAATCAAATACATAATTTGCCGGGATATATTCCTCATTTCCCTCATTATCGACAATTACTACTCCTGGTTGATTGGCATCTCGATATAACCGATCAAATTTTTTAGGTTCAATTTGGATTTCTTCGATGGTAATAATTTTTTGATACAACATTCTCTCAAAATCTTTAATATGGAGATGCCTGGAAAAAGCAGCAGGATCAAAGTTTAAAAACCCAGGATATTTCGCATTTAAAGCATTTCGTGCTTTTTCAAAAACGCTTTGATCTAAAAATCCAAAACGCACATACTGATTAACTCTAGGATCGACCACTAAAATATCGTTGACCCCGGCTAAATATAATTCTAACGCTGCAAACAACCCAGAAGGACCTGCTCCAACTATCACTACCTTAGTCTTCATATTAACTTTTCTCTAATCTAATTTATGTAAAATTAATATTATTACATGCCTAAGATTAAAAAATCATTAAATCGAGAAAATATTTTACCGCGGCCCTGGTAGGCTAGGGTGTGCCCATGACTTGAAGTTGAAGAATAATTTCAGTTTTTTCTTCTTTTATACTGAGGATTTGATGGCCATTAATCCGGCACCAGGCGGGGATATCATTTTTAACACCTGGGTCGGTGCAAGCAACTTCCAGTATATCTCCTGGAACTAATGTTTTGATTTTATTTTGCGTTTTAATTACTGGCATTGGGCACAATAATCGTCTGGCATCTAAGTAATAGAGGGTCATGACACATACCAACTGGGTAAGATTTCATCAGCTGACATTGGCTTAACTTGGAATATCATAAGATTGCCGCCTGGATGTTCAGCCTGAACTGCTACGCGTTCTTCCTCTCTTCCCGCACTAAAGCGAGCTGTGATTCTAGCAGCCACTTCAATGTCTGCTTTTGTTGGTTGTCCATCGAGTAGGGTCAAGGGACCATTGTGGCTGATGACTGTGAGATGGATAAATTGTTTACGGTAACCTTCTAAAAAATTGTTTTCCCCTTCTTCTCGCCCAATGATGAGTTTATAATTTTCATTTGGTCGAATATGACGGCCCACTTTTAATAGCATAATATCATCAAGTTCATATTTTTTTTCGCCTTGATGTTGCCATAGATCTTTCAATTTCGAAGAATAATTCTTATCTGTTAAAAAACAACAGCCTCCTGCTGGCTGTGCATAATTTTTGAATTGAAATTTTTCTGCCAAATTAAACTGTGGTTTTCGACTGCGTCCCGTAAACGATTTTAATTGTTGTCTATCCACCCAGCCTAATTGTTCAGGAAGGGTTTCTGGTAAATTTTTAGCACAAAGGGGTCTCAGCAATCGATCATTTGCACCCGACTCTTTTGATATAATCGGCATTGTCATTTTTCGCTGTGATTTTGGCCTCTGGCCAATGACCTCGCCAGTAATAATAAAGTCAAACTCATTGTCTATCATCCACTCGCTCGCTTTTTTTACCATAAATATCTTACAGTCTAAGCAAGGATTTAAATGCGCCCCATAACCATGTTTAGGATTAATGACAATATCCTTATATTCCTCAACAATATCTATAATATGTAGCTTAATGCCTAATTGTTCAGCAACCCATAATGCATTATTTCTTTTCGTTTTGGACTTGTCTTTTTGACGAATGGCATGCGTGTGACCTTCCACACAAAATCCAGTAAAAAAATTGATTCCTTCTACGTGAATACCTTGCTCAAGAATAAGTTTAGCCGCAAGCATAGAATCTAGCCCACCGGAAATCAATGCAATGGCTTTTCGTTGAATTTTCAATGTTTTAATCTTTTGAGTAAATAAATTATTCGATAACTTTACAATGTGTTTCTTTTACCGTGAAGGTAAAAAGCACGCCGAGTGCTAAACAAATCGGCAGTGCCATCATAGCATGACGGTAAGCCAGGGCAGAGTAGATCGGTGCGTTATTGAACATCTGACCATCCCATTGCAAATCAAGAAACCAGCCAATAATGGGTTGAAAACAAGCACCGACAATTACTGACGCCATATTAGCAAATCCTAGGGAGGTTCCAGCAACACGCCGAGGATTAATTTCACCGGCTAAGGCATAAGAAGTAGCAAAACCCGCATTGGCGATACCATACAAAAAAAGCAACACAAATAAACCAACCACTGTTAGGTGTGGAATATAAAGCGCACTGGACATAAAAATTAAACTCATGACTCCTGCAAATAACATGACTGGTCGACGGCGTTTAATACGGTCTGAAATCCATCCTGTGATGGGGCAACCTATCGCTAAGCCAATAAATATACAACTCACCGCATTAGCCGCAACGGTCTGGTTAATATTATAAACCCGAGATAGGTAACTGACTCCCCATAATTCTGCAAAAGCCGCAGTAGGGGCATAGACGAGTCCGGCATAAATGGCATTGAACCAGCTTTGTGGATTTTTTAAGACAATGGCAAAGGCATTAAAAAATTTAAGTTTTTTATCCATGGGGCAAAGGGTGACTCGTGATTGTGATTTGGGTTGATCACGAACGATTAAGCCAATTAAAAAGGCTAAAAAGAGAAGAATCACACCGATCAACCACATGGTATAGCGCCAACCAATATGATGGACTAAAACGGAAAGTGGACCTGCTCCTACGGCTGCGCCAACCATTCCAAGCGCCTGAGTCATGCCTGAAAGCAATCCAAAGCGAGAAGGACAAAACCAAATTGTTGCCAATTTCAAGGTACCCACAAAGGCAAAGGCTGCACCAAAACCAATTAGAAAACGGCCAACTTTGGCCAAAGCCAAATAATCAGATGAAGCAAACAAAAAGCAACCAAATGCACAAATCGCGGAGGTAATGGTTAACAAGCGATGAGGGCCAAACTTATCAACTAGGGTGCCAACTGGCATTTGCATGCTTAAATAGGCGGTATAAAATATTGCTGACAGTGAGCCTAAGCTTAATGCATTAACCCGAAAAGCACTCATCAACTCGGGTACCATGATGCCAGGCGCAATACGAGCAAAATATTCGGACAAGAAAAAAGCAGCGCCAAGCCCCCAAATTAACCAGGCAAAATAGGAACGATTTGCCTTTATCGTAGAACCCATCGCATTATTTTTTATATATTCTTTATTTATTTGCATTATTTTTTTCACCCTATACTCGCTAAGTCTTCAAAAATAACAGAAAAGCACCAATCATGGCAAATATTGCAGTCGGCACTAATGCCACAAGAAAAGCAGAAATTTGATAAACTTGACTCACCGGACCAAGAAACTGATTTAATAGATAGAAACTAAAACCCATAATCACTCCCGCCACTATACGAAGCCCCATTGGAACTGTTCTAAGCGGTCCAAATATGCAGGGCACGGCAAGGAAAATCATGACTAAGGTGGCAAAGGGCTGCATAATTCTTTTCCAAAAAGCAAACTCATAAGCACCGGTTCCTAGCTCATTATTATGCCGAAAATGGATATATGAGTAGAGCCGCTGAAGTGTCATTTGATCTGGATAAAGTTTTGTAATGCCGATCAAGCGCTTATCTAAAGTAATATTCCACTTTTGTAATGGGTAATACCAACTCATAATTTTTTTTGGTAACAGCCTGGTTTGACTGACATTATTAAAGTACCAGCCATCGCCACGATGAATACCTTTTTGTGCATGGCTGATTAATTTAAGTTGATGCTTTTCATCAAATTGGTATCGCGTGATATCCGATAATTGGTTATTTTTCATCACATCACGAACAAAAATAAAATTATTCCCATCTCGAAACCAAATGCCACTCTCAATTGCCAAGGTCTTGCCATCACTCATTGCTATAGATTTCAAATTTTTAGCGAGATGCTGCGCATGGGGAGCAATGCCCTCTCCCACTATCAAAGCAATAATTAGCGAAATTAAAGCAGCAAATAACAGCGCTCTGATGATTTGCCAATAGGAAATGCCAACTGCTGACATGACAATAAGCTCGCTTTGACTGGCAAGCTTGCCAAGCCCGATTAAACTCCCAATTAACACAGCAATCGGAAAAAGTTCATAAATATTCGTCGGCAATGTTAAGGGCAATAAGCTTAAGGCTTGAAAAAAACTAAAATTTCCTTTTCCGATATCTTTTAATTCATTTGCCAGCAACAAAAAACTTTCGATTCCCACTAAAATCATTAACACTAGCAATATGGAGCTGAGAATACTTTTACCGATATATTTGTTCAAAATAACCATTATATTAACCAAGTCTACGAAATTTAATCATAATAATGCATAAAGCCAATATTAGCATTAAACCATGGATCCACCAAAGACCAAGACTTTGGGGAATCATGGATTTTTCCAACCAGGCTCTTCCTAAAAAAAGCAAGTTGATATACAGGATATAAATCATCACCGCCGGAAACATTCGACCAAAACGACCTTGTCTTGGTTGAACTTCACTTAAAGGGACAGCAAACAAGGTGAGAATGATAACCGATAATGGCATTGCAATACGCCATTGTAACTCTGCATTGGCTTCAGAATGGCCTCGCTTGTGCCATAACTGGTTAATAGACTGTGATTCTTCAATTTTCCTTAGCTCTACTGCTTTTTCTGGCAGGCGGACACCATATTCAGCAAACTTAACTACTTGATATTTTTTTTCACCCGGCACCCCCATATAGCGTCGTCCATTAGTTAAAACAATAAAATTCTCTTTGTTAGCTGTAGTTTTTTGATAAGCATTTTGAGCAACAACCACATCTACTACCGCAGTATTCTGCTGAGAGCTTTTATCCATATTTAGCGTGGTAGCAAAAATATTAAACATTTTTTTATGATTTCTACTCATTTCTTCGGTATAGAGAATCCATTTTCCTGCGAGCAGAAATCTGCCTGCTGAGATTCTTTCGATGGGAGAAGAAGCGATGGCTTTCGCTATAATATGGTCCTTATACCAGGCCATTTTTGGCTCAATCCAAATCATAATAACCGCAACAATTGAGAAAACGCCACTTGCTAAATAAAGACTTTTCTTCAAAATATCTCCCTTGCTTAATCCACAAGTGCGGAAAATTGTCATCTCGTTGTCAACATAAAGACGACCATAGGTCAATAACACACTTAAGAAAAAGCCAAGCGGCAACATAAAACCTAGCAATAGAGGAATTTGAATACCCATCATTTGTAAAACTGCTTGCGCAGTTAACCGGCCACCCGCTGCATCGGCAAGATAGTGAACGAATTGATGGGACATAATGATCAGCACTAAAAAGCTTGTTACAACAAGCATGGTGGTATAAGTTTCTTTAGCTAGATAACGAAGAATAAGACCCATTTACAGGACCTGAAGTAAGTAATTTGCACAGAGGAAAGGGATATTGTTCACTATTTTCTTCGTTTTGTCTATCATTCCTCGTTATCACTGGTCACTTTAACCTATACCCTTCGTGAAGGTATATTTGGGGTTTCAATGCCACATGTAAATTTTTATATATTTAACCAAGCAACGCTATGGAACCCGCTTTTCCCTGAGTTGCTTGAAACAGCGATCTCAGCAGGGCATAACGTATTAATTGCCACCCCTTCTCTAGATAGCTCGAATGAGATTGATCAATATTTATGGCAATATCGCATAGAAAGTTTCTTGCCGCATCTAGTGATTGAAAATGATGGGCATGATGCTCCCATTTTAATTAGTCACCTTGAAACACCCCTCACGCATCAAGGAATATTAATAAACTTAACGTCCCATATTTTAGAAAATTACACAGATTATGAGCATATCATTGAGTTCGTGTTGGAAGATGGAACTGCAAAGAAAATGAGTCGAATCAAGTATAAAAAATATCAACAACTGGGTTGCCCACTACAAGTATTGGATAAAAATAATGGATAAAACTTATCAACCTGAACAAATCGAACAAAAATGGTATCAAGTATGGGAAGAAGCCAATTATTTTAAACCTACCTTCGAGGGTGAACCTTACTGTATTATGCTCCCGCCTCCGAATGTAACGGGAACCTTACATATGGGGCATGGTTTTCAAATCAGCATCATGGATGCATTAATTCGTTACTATCGCATGCAAGGCTACAACACGCATTGGCAAGTTGGAACGGATCATGCCGGAATTGCAACACAAATCGTGGTGGAATTGCAATTAGCCAAGGAAGGGCTAAGCCGTCAAGCACTTGGCAGGGAAGGATTTCTAACAAGAGTTTGGGAGTGGAAAGGACAATCTGATGGGACCATCAAAAAACAACTTCGCCGCATGGGTGCGTCAGTCGATTGGGAAAAGGAAAGATTTTCTTTGGACGAGGGGCTGAACGAAGCGGTTAAAACTGTTTTTATTTCTCTTTATGAAGAAGGATTAATTTATCGTGGCACACGGCTAGTCAATTGGGATCCTGTTTTATTAACTGCTATTTCTGATTTAGAAGTGGTATCAAAAGAGGAAGAAGGGACGTTATGGTATATATCCTATCCATTAGTTGAAGGGCAGGGAGAGTTAGTCGTTGCTACAACCAGACCTGAAACCCTATTAGGTGATGTGGCTGTAGCAGTCAACCCTCTAGATGAGAGATATCAACATTTAATCGGAAAGCATTTACAACTTCCGCTGACCAATCGTGAGATACCCATTATTGCCGACTCAGACGTTGCCATAGATTTTGGAACGGGATGCGTAAAAATCACCCCGGCTCATGATTTTAATGACTATGCCATCGGCAATCGCCATCAGCTTCCCTTAATAAATATCTTTACGCCTGATGCAAAATTAAATGACCAGGTCCCTGCCACTTATCAAGGACTTGATCGTTTTGTTGCAAGAGAAAAAATTTTGCATGACTTAACCGCTCTTGGGTTAATCGTTAAAATTATGCCGCATGTAATCAACACGCCGCGCGCAGAGCGTTCGGGCGCTGTGATTGAACCCTATATCACACAACAATGGTTTGTTAAAACCGCACCCCTCGCACAACCCGCTCTAGACGCGGTAAAACAAGGTGAAATTCGATTTGTTCCCGAATCTTGGACAAAAATTTATTATCAATGGCTAGAAAATATTCAAGATTGGTGTATTAGCAGACAATTATGGTGGGGTCATCGCATTCCTGCTTGGTATGATGATAAGGGCCAAATCTATGTTGGCAACGATGAGTCTGAAATAAGAAATAAATATAATTTGCCTCCTACCCTATCCTTGAAGCAAGATGAAGATGTTTTGGATACTTGGTTTTCTGCTGCGCTTTGGCCATTTGCCACTCTTGGATGGCCACAAAAAACGCGTGATTTATCTGCTTTTTACCCCACAAACGTGCTTGTCACTGGCTTTGATATTATTTTTTTCTGGGTAGCCCGCATGATTATGATGGGACTAAAATTTAATCAACAAATTCCTTTTAGGACGGTGTATGTTACCGGCTTGGTTCGTGATGCTGAAGGACAGAAAATGTCCAAATCAAAAGGCAATATTCTGGATCCGATTGACTTAATCGATGGTATCGAACTTGAAGCATTGATCCAAAAAAGAACTGCACATTTAATCCATGCAAAAAATGCTGAGCATATCAAGCAGATGACAATTAAAGAATTTAAAGACGGTATTTTACCTTTTGGAACTGATTCCCTGCGTTTCACTTATTATGCCCTAGCATCTACTGGCAGGGATATAAAATTTGATCTCAGTCGCATAGAAGGCTATCGAAATTTTTGCAATAAAATTTGGAATGCTGCTCGCTATGTATTAATGAATACTGAAACAACCTCGCTTATCGATCCTGATCGCATTTCCTATTCAATTGCAGATAAGTGGATAAAACATCGTCTTCAACTCACAATCCAAAAAGTTCATCAATGTTTCCAAGAGTATCGCTTTGATCTATTAGCGCAAACCGTCTATGAGTTTATTTGGAACGAATATTGCGGTTGGTATCTAGAATTTTCAAAACCTATCCTTTATCTCTCTGATGAGGTATCACTACAAGCAGGCGCCAGGAAAACGTTACTGCAAGTTCTGGAAATTTTATTACGGCTGATCCATCCTTTGATGCCTTTTATCACTGAAGAAATTTGGCAACGAGTTGCTCAGCGCCTACTGCTTCAAGGAACGATTATGCTGCAACCCTATCCGAAATTTGATCCTGCCTTATTAAATGAGGCAGCTGATGAGGATATGGAATGGCTTAAGCGTGTTATTATTGCTATTCGCAACATTCGTGGCGAAATGAATGTCTCCCCTTCCAAATCCATTTCTATTTTTTTTCATAAAGGCACACCCCTTGCTAAGGATAGAACTGAGCGGATGCAGCTTTATATTAAAGCCCTTGCCAAGGTGGACCACCTCTCTTGGATTACTCATCCCCCTGAAGCTGCGGCTACTGCCTTAATTGATGAACTTGAAGTTTTTGTCCCCTTAGCGGATTTGATTGATAAGCAATCCGAATTAGACCGATTAACAAAGGAAATCAATAAAATAACCATCGATTTACAAAAATCAGAACAAAAACTCAACAATTCCAACTACGTGCAAAAAGCTCCTTCTCATGTAGTAGCACAAGAAAAGCAGCGCGCTATTGAAATGAAAGCTGCGCTTATAAAACTTCGTGAAAGATATCAAGTAATTAATAAATTGGAGTAAGCTCGGCACATCCAAAATAGAAGTTACTGGTTACTGCTATAATTATTTTTCACTGCAATAAGTAATGGAACTACTTTGGAGGAATGAATAATGATGAAAAAAATCTCAACGGCAAGCGTTGTACTACTACTTAACATGGGGGCTGCCTACGCTCAAGGCACAATAAATGGAAATACCATGACAGCTCCTAACACCCCAAATGGAGCTACTGCTCCAGCAACTAATTCAGCACCTGGAAATGTGATGGCTCCCAGTAGTACGACTTCTGGCTCGACGGGTATAGATTATGGCAACACAAACACAGCGCCTGCCCCCGCCGCCACTCCTGTCTCAACAGATGTCTCTACGACACCTAGTCAAGGAGGAATGAATAATACCAATGATATGGGAACAACAACGAATCCCATGACCACTACACCCGCAATGACTTCAACCACGGGCACTACTACCTTGCCGACTGCTTTTATGTGCACAGGAATGAATTCTTCGTGGACCGCATCCATTGCCAATAACTCGATTGCTTTTTCTTCGGCAAAGATTAAAGATCTTAATATAAAATCTATTACACCAATTACTCCCATCGGTGACAGTACCGGGAATTTAAAGGCATACACTGCCAGTAAGAATGGCAAGCATGTTACAATTTTAATTAATCATAATGCTGCTGGCTGCAGGATGGGGATGCCTGGACAAAGTTATCAGTATGACGCTTTTATTGTTTTTCAGGGTAATGTAATCGTAGGTTGTTGTAATCCCGCCTAGTTATACAAAGCCCAGCTAACTGCTGGGCTTTTTAAAAATTAGGTTACTGGGATCAATGGCGACATCTCCGCTTCAGGAATTTCCTCAACAGCAAGATCTTTTCTTAGAGTTAACCATGCCAACAAACTAGATGTTACTTGTTTATCATTAATCTCATTTGCTTTGTAATTCTTGAATGGATATGGCGGCTTTGGAATGTCGGCATTACGCGTAGGATTACGCGGCGGTATTGGGTAATGTACCGCTCCCAGAATTTTAGCAAACGGTATATCTTTACCCTTAGCGGCAGCGGTAGGATATTGTTGCTTGATAATATCTGTGAAAAATTCTTTACAACCCGGCGGAACCACTTCATTAGAATCTTTGAAACGCATCTGATAATTATTCTCATCGAGATAAATTTTTGATATAACAAAATCTGCATCAGATAAATTCAATCCGTTTTCAAGACAATCACTCAAATTTATCTGGTTGCTTTTAACAAGCTGAATCAATATCGTCCAATCTCGAGCGCTGAGTCCTGAAACAGCATCAATAGCGCGTAATGCATGTTGAACAGACTGTAAGTACTGTATAGGTGGAGTGGCATTGTCAAAACCTACAAAAACGAATTGATTATTCCTATAAGTTAGGCTATTAACAAAGGCTCTTTGAACACCGATATCGATGGATAGTCCAGAATTTCTTGAAGCTTCAATAGAATAAGCAAATAACACTGCATAGATGTAGTAACTAGGCAGAGCATTATTAAGACTGAACAGATTAAGCGACGGTTCACCATCTACATTAAACTTTACCGAGTTAATTAACTGCTCACGGAATACTTGATAATAAGATATCATTTCCTGAACATTATTTGTGTACTGATCGTTTGTGATCAAGAGGCCCCTCGCTAATGCTTCATAGTAATGTATAGCAAGTTGATATGGGACATGTTGGTTGTTGGCCTTAAATAAGAGATTCCCGTCTCTATCAAACATTACTATCTCATCTGCTGTTTTAATGTAATTTTTATAAAAATCCTGAATATTTTGACCTCTTTGTCTAGTTAGAATGCTGCGACAAAGTTTTAAATACAAGAAATAATAATAAGAATAACACTGAGCCTTGTTTTCAAAAGCAAAGCGCGGCGAAAGGTTAAAATTATCCAAGTACGCATTAATCATTGTTAGATTTTTAGTAATTACTGCTATTTCTAACTGATGATATATGGCTTCATTAAATACATTATGTCCGATACTAGGCAATCCTTTGAGCAAATTAATTACATCATAGTCGTGTAAAAACATAAACTCTGAGAACACATTTAGGTTCCTATCTTGCTCATAACTGTAAATAGTTGCTATCTCGCTTGCCGTAAAATCGTTAAACAGGAAATTATTTAAAACCCTGCCCAATCCCTTTCCGGCCATTTCGTTTTCACTACGCTTAACAAACTGAGAGTAAAGTGCTTGCAACAAGGATGAGTCAGGATGCTTATTAATCAATAAGAGCAAGAATCTCTTTTCTTGCTTCGCGCCTATTACAAAAAAATCAACAAAAGCTTTCGCATCATCTTTAAATAATTCGAGGATCTCACTAGGCTGAGTTTCCAAATAAGTCAAGAGGTAATCCTCAAGCTTGTAACCAATCGTTTTATTAACCGAGTCCAACATTAATTTTTCGAGATTTCTGAATGTATGCTTTGTGCTAAAAAGCAATGAAATTAACTGCTGTCCATTATTGCTCGGGCGGAAATCATCTATAAGTTTATGGGCAAGTCTGATTTCTCGTGGAGAGCTATTATCTTTTAGCATTAATTTTGCAAATAAGTAATCAATCAGTTTATTCGGAGTTCCTCTAACGCTTTCCACTGCTGATAACAGATTCGCTATGTCTTCCGTAGACCCATTGAGAAAGAAATAATTTATATAAACAGTTCGTAATTCCCCATTTTCAAAAAATAATAAATTAGGATTATTTTTAATTGCACTTAGATAATTTAGATAAATCGGCAAAGATTCATCCATAAGCTGCAACTGCAGATTTTGCTCATCTATCAAACAAGTCATCATCAATTCAGCAAATTTTTCACTGCTAGCAAGGCGTTGTTTTAATAAAGCAATCTCTCCTCTCTCTGCAGTTTCTGGTTGCTGGCAAAGCATAAGGAATCGGCGAAGGTATTCTGGTTCGCGATCAAATAACTCCAACAATTTTTTTTCATCAGCGTAAAGTAACACATCACAAAGAGCCTGATCATTGTCAAAAATTTTTGTAAAATAACGCGTTTCTGAAGCTCGGCGGATGTAGGTCATAGAGTTAACGTTCGTCTCTTCTTCCTGTGATGAACTCTCCTCTACTAGGAGATGTGAGTGCTTTTTATTTGCGCGTTGTTGTAAATCAATTCCATCTCTTAACCAAAGATCAATTAACTCATTTGGGGAACTAACTTGTACTATTCTGTCTTGTACGCGAGTTTGTTTTTGTAATTTAAGTTGAATTAACCCATTCTTGATCTTTTTCATACGTGGTTCTGAACCGTTGGCACTCCTAGCATAATCAAATAAGTACAGAAACAACTTATGTTGTAAATTTGGATTCACATTCTCATTGAACATTTGCTCGAAAACTTTTTTATTGCAAAGTGCTCTGATAATTTCATCCATAGTTTTTGTTTCTACATTTTTCTCAGCAAGCGTCAACGTAGCTAAAAACAACTCAATAAGATAATTACCAGAAGCATGACGACAAAGCGCTTCAATCAAATTCGTTTTATTATTTAGTTCGGCAATGACATGAAGTGATTGCTCTTCTTGAAGCGCTTTGAGCAATACATACTGATATGGCTCTTTAACAGCAGAATCAAATATACAAGATAAACAGTCTGTCATCATTTTTTCTGAGCTAACCAATCTTTGGAATATTGGTTTTTTCATTAACGCCATTGACAGAATCTTAAAGATCTTATTTGTCAAAATTTCAGTATATTGACCTTGAAATTTTTGTATTGCAAAACTGAAGAATTTTTCCAATGCCTCTTGGCTTGCAGTTTCAAAAATATAGTCGAAAAAAGGCGCATGCAGCAAACTCTTGGCAAGCGGCGTAAGTGGGTCCAGCCCCAAATTGTAAAGTTCAGCAAGTAAAATATCTATGATTAGATCACTACATTTTTTTGCCTTATTAATAAAAACCTTTCTTGCTTCCTCGTGATCACTTAATAAATTTCGTAGATTCGGTTCATCTTGATGTTCATTTGGCGCAGTCATTTGCTCATGTAGCCAATTAACTAAATCTCTTCCTTGATAGGCACCATTTGTGATGTACTCAATAATTAATGATTGATCAATTTTTTCCTGCGATACACTCATGATTCGGAATAATATTGCTCTACCTGGAAGTGCAAATAACCAGCGGCCAAACTTTTGTTGTTCTTTTAAATGCGGTAAACAGCGAACAAATAAATCGATGTCAGAATTTAAAATCCTGGTTAATGCTTGATTCCACTCAGGATTGGAAATATCAGGTTTTCCTGTTAAAAACAGCGTCGCTAATAAATTCACCTCTCCTGTTACAGTTAATTTTTTTAGAATGTTGCCATCCTCAGCATTTGAACTCAAATATTTCAATAGCCCACTATCCATAATCAGCACTTTAAGTAATACATGAGTAAACAAAGCGGCATCATCTTTAAGCTGATCATAAATTTGCATGATTAAAGTCGATAGCATGGGTGTGTTGATTGATAAAAACTTTGACATAAGCTGAAAATCTTGCAGGATGAACAATGCATTATCCATTCTTCCTAATTGGAGTTCTTTGAGTAAAAATTCCCCTATTTGATTGGGTGCATCAGTTTTTTTCAAAGCTTTACGCAATTGTTCTTGTTCAATTGTCTTGTTACGTTGATTCCAAATTTCTTGGATCCACCCCTTTATCTCTGGATTGATTAATATTAGCGTTAACTTTTTATTATCAGGAATCATTGCTTCTGCATTCAAAAATGCGGTTTTAATTTTACCCTGATAATTTTGGAATAACTCAGAATTCTGAATGCTTTCAAGTATAGTGGGATATCTGCTGATCACGAATGTAAGGTCACTCTCGCTTACCAAATTCATGAATTTTGCAAATAATTCTTGTTTTAAGCCGCCTTCTTGACTTAATCCTTTCAAATAATGAAGACCAAGCTCAGGACAATTTAATAACAACGAAACGATGACATCAACATTACCCTCATTTAAACGAGATAATGCCTTATCAATCAAGAAATCTTTAAAGCGATTATCTGATTGACCTGCAATAAATTCACGGTAAAAATCCTCATCCGTCGTCAACTGATTAATTAATATATCACCTTTCTCAGGGTTGGCTTCTAACCAGTCATAAAATCTTTCTTTAGGCAGCAAGCGAGTCAATTCAAGTAGTGTCACATTATCTTTTCGGTTTAAAGTGATCTCCCAAACTGTATTAAACAGAAGCAAATCTTGTTCACTTCGCATATGTAATTTAAATCTGGCACTCGCCGCTAAACGATCTACATATCGGTAAAGGTTTGGAAATTTGGCTAGTAATTCTAAAAAATCTCTATTTTGAAAAACTTTTTTCGCTAACTGGTAAGATTCTATCGTTTCTCTAGCAGGCTCCTCGCTCGCAAACAACTCTTCCTTGATCTTTATTATTTCAAAATTTTCTTGAGGTAAATTAGACACTGCGGTTTTAAGTAAACAATAAAGCGAAGGTGAGCTCTTTATCAGCTTTTTAAATGCTTCTTTCGCAGCATTCAGGTCAGCATTGGTCGCATCTTTCTCAAATAAGGTGAGAAAAAGCGGTTGATTATCATTTAATTGCGCACAGTCTTGATTAATAGAAAAAGTAAAGTTTCCTGCTCCTGGCGTAAGGAATAATCCAAATGATTCGTTTTGATTTAAAATAGCGGTTTGCAATGCCTGCATGGCCTGTGATGAAAAGACTGATTCACGATCTTGATCATTATTTTCTATTTTTTGATGATACCCATGGATAAATGGTTCAAGTAAATAAAATTCTGCAAGAGAAATAACTGGAGGCAAGGATTCCTTAGCTCGAAATCCTACCTTATCAACTTCGAGATTCACCTTGGCAAGCTCGTGGATTGCTGCATTTTTCACAATCGGCTTTTTATCATCCGGAATTTGGCTGGACCATTCCACATTTGCAGTTCTCTGCTTATCTGACCATAAATCATTGATGAGAAAGAGTGACCTACCAAGAGGAGATTGTGACTCATAATCCTGATTAATTTTTGTAATATAAAAGATAGCTAGCTGTGCATCAGTTAATTGCTCGTGCAATTTTCTCAAGTTCTGAGGACAGTGGGTTGCTAAGTCACAAAGCGTCACCTGGGTATTATTTAAATAATATTGCGCTAGCAAATCAGCATTTGATTTCCTCTTTGGCTGAGGAAAAGTGCGATTGTATAATTCTATATCATTGAATACTCTATCAGCAGCAGCGTACCAAGTTGCATTTCGAGGACCATTAATCTCTACTAAACGTCTTAAATCTATCCCCCTCAATTTCTTATAAAAATTAGGAGAAAAATTAAAAAATCGCAATCTAGGACCTACTCTCGGACGAAAATTAGATCTATCCCATAGATCAGGATAAGTCGCGAGAAGTTCAGTGAGATGGGGGGAGGCAAAGCGCTTGTAAGGTAATGCAGAATCATTACCAGCCAATCCAAACGCTTTTTTACACCAAAACTTAAACCTTTCCCATTTGGTTGGTTGTAATAATTTATTAGCTATACCCTGATTTTTACAAGCAAAGCTCGTTAACACCGCTACATTAAGGCGGGTATTAATTTCAGAAATATTCACTAATTTTTTAATAAATCCAACCTCTGTTACTGATAAAAGACAATTTTGAACAACAGCGGTATATTCATTGTCTTTCAAGCCTTTCTCTATTGCTTGGAGGTCTTGGTTATTAATCGATTGATAAATCTGCTGGTATCGTTCCAATAAATTTCTAACGATTTGGGAAAGCGGATACTTATCTGCAACCAGTTGTAAATCCTGCAAAACTTCATCAATGGATCGCTTGAAAAATGTTTTTTGTAGCTCTTGATTTGCCATAAGTAAACATTCAGCCTGCTGCCTGCTCTCTAGCATTAAAAGTAAGAATGATTCATTTTCTATATCGATTAAACTTGGCGAGGTTAATGCTAATTCCCCATTATCAGCTTTAAATTTTGCTAGGTGCTGTTTTATCGCTAATTGATCGTTGACCAAAAGCCTTTGTCCTTCCCTAAGCTTGGCCAGCGCGTTTTTGCTATTGTGAGTGAAAAATTCACTTTTCAGCTTCAAGTCATAGATATCAGTATAACCTTCCACCGGCTCAACATTAACTGCTGGAGTCACTCCAGGTCCAGGTTGTAAGTTCACTCTAAGTTTCACGATTCCTTCATAGGCTGTTTCTGTTGGATAGCCAGAAGGAAAGGAATGCATTTCTTCATAAACAATACTGGATTTGGAATAAGCTTGTCTCATGGTAATGAAAACGCTTGCTGAAGATTCTATTTCTAGATCTACCGACCAAGACCCTGATCGTAAGTTTGCTGGAGGTCTTTGGGTTCGGAGAAAAGTTATAAAAGGATCTAGATTATAATAAGGCGCTTTTAACAAATCACCCTGGTTTAAAGTGGAAGCTAAAAAATCAATCAAGGTATTATCTAAGTTTTTTTCACGTAATTTTTGTCTAAAATATTGAACCTGCTCCTGGGAGTCTGTTGACCTTTTTTTAATTTTTTTGCCATCTAAATGAACCCCACGATGCGAATCCATCGCTGTTTTACCTAATTTTTGCTTATCACTAGATAGGGTGATGGCGTTTAGCACCCAGTCAAAAAACCCATTCACTTTCCATAAATCATTATTGACTCTTAATGCCTCTATATGGAGTCGAATCTCTGATTCATTAAGGTTGGATTTAAATGTAGCGAGCAGCGTTTTTTTGAGCTTGAGTAACGCTTGATTAATTTTTTGCTTTCGTTCCCCATCCTCTTCAATCTGCCAAATAGCCAGCCATTCTTTTAGAAACGCATTTCGTAATGAACGGATTTTTTCAATATAGGTTGGAGTAAATTGAACGGCCAGTAATCCATCTAGAATTTGTGCATACTGGTTAATTTCAGGATGCTCAGGCGTTGCATACGTTTCTAAGGCGTCTCGCAGATTAATGCCATTTTCTTCAGCAAGGCGTAACAGCTCTTTTTTTGCTTTTTCAAATTCCTTTTGATCAAATACAAAAACACGTGTAGTTGAGTCAATCATGATTTCCCCTCTAGATGGGTTTAGGCAATATGTATAAAGTCTTTAAAAATATTATTACGCATAGATATTAACAATTACTTAACGGCTTGCAATCTTAACGTATATACCAAAGGGTATAGTTAATTCAGGTCACGGATACTTTTTATTTTTAACCAAACCTCTTGCTTGAGACTTGGGTTTGTTAGCATTGCATAGATACTGGGACAAGCAATTTTTTCAACGATTTGAGGCACCTGGCTTACCCACTCTTTTGCCTCTTCTCCCAATGAAATCAAGTATAAATCTTTTGTAATGTTCGCACTGACTATTTCATCAATTAGATAAAACTCCACACCGATTGATAATATCATTTCTTTGAGCAATTGGCCAAACAGTGTATTTTTATCATGCATGATTTGATCGGCAATCAAGTAGCCTCTCAACTGCCCCTTCTTAAGCAATTTATAATAGGATAACATTTTTGATGAATTTAAGCGAGGGACCCAAACAGATATACCTAAAATAGATAAATATTCATTCATTATTTCACTCATTAAAAAAGATAGACGCTTCGTAAAGAATATAACTTGTGATAGAATCAAAGTAACCATTCAGCAAGTAAAGCAGGGCTATATTTATGGATTGCCTTTTTTGTCAAATTATTGAAGGTAAAATTAATAGCACCATTATCTATGAAGATAATGACTTTCTCGCTTTCGATGATATTCGTCCACAAGCCCCTTGCCATAAACTTATTGTTCCAAAAAAGCATATTGCCACGATTAACGATATCACCCAAGAAGATACGTTATTAATGGGTCAAATGATTTTTATCGCCAAGTTGCTTGCTGAAAAATTTAATATTGCAGACCAAGGTTATCGAGTCTTATTTAATTGTAATAAACAAGGTGGACAAGAAGTCTACCATATTCATCTACATTTATTGGGTGGACGCCAAATGACATGGCCACCTGGCTAAATCCAACCTCGTTAGCACCTATGAGTAATGAAATAATTGATCTAAACGAAGAACAAGTTCAATGTCTTGAATCTTCCAACCCAATCGATCCACTACAAGACTGCTTTGCACAGGTTTTGCAACATCTTGGTGAAGATCTATCTCGCGAGGGCTTGATTAATACCCCCAAAAGAGCCGCCAAAGCCTTGCGTTTTTTGACACGAGGCTATACGCAAACAATTGATGAAATTATTAATGGCGCAATCTTTGAGTCCAACATGGACGAAATGGTCTTAGTCAAAAACATTGAGCTGTATTCGCTTTGCGAACATCACCTTCTCCCATTTATTGGAAAAGCCCATGTCGCCTATATTCCAAATGGAAAAATTATTGGCCTATCGAAAGTGGCCCGTATTACGGATCATTTTGCGAGAAGGCTACAAGTACAAGAAAAATTAACTGAGCAAATAGCCAATTGCTTGATGTCTGTCACAGAGGCCAAGGGAGTAGGGGTCATCATTGAAGCTAAGCATCTTTGCATGATGATGCGTGGTGTAGAAAAACAAAATTCAATCATGAAAACGTCTATGATGTTAGGCGTTTTTCGCAGCAACAGCCACACGCGATCTGAATTTTTAACCCTTGCGGCGGGATAAATGGACGTTTCAATTCTGTGCTGAGCAGCTATTGGCTAGATATAACCATGTGCGAGTCACCGTATCTGGGCTTAATGAAATAGCACTAATTCCCTCCTTGACTAACCACTTTGCAAAGTCTGGATGATCAGATGGCCCTTGACCACAAATACCGATATATTTATTGGCTTTTCTACACGTCTGAATGACGTTTCGTAATAAGGTTTTTACTGCCAAATCGCGTTCATCAAATAGCTTTTCAACGAGTGAGGAATCGCGATCTAAGCCAAGTGTGAGCTGGGTCAAATCATTTGAACCAATTGAATATCCATCAAAATATTCAAGAAACTCCTGCGCTAAAATAGCGTTAGAAGGAATTTCACACATCATATAGACTTCTAATCCATTTTGACCCCGAGACAAGCCAAAATCAGCGAGTAACTGGATAACATTTTTCGCCTCTTGTATTGTGCGAACAAATGGTATCATCACCTTAATGTTGGTTAACCCCATCTCTTCTCTTACTCGTCGAATTGCAATACATTCCAACTCGAAACAATCGCGAAATTCTTTTGAAAGATAGCGTGAGGCACCACGATAACCAATCATTGGATTATCTTCTTTCGGCTCAAACAGTGCTCCACCGATCAAATTCGAATATTCATTAGTTTTAAAATCTGAAAACCGCACTACTACTGGTTTAGGGTAAAATGCTGCCGCCATTGTAGCAATGCCTTCTCGTAGCCTTTCAATATAGTATTCAGTAGCAGAGGAATACGCAGAAATTTTATGACGAATAATTTGATGAAGCTCCTTGGGTAAGTCTGCTAATTCTAATAACGCACGGGGGTGTATCCCAATCATATTGTTAATAATAAATTCCAGACGCGCCAGTCCTACCCCTTTATTGGGAATGGCCTGATAGGAAAAGGCTTTTTCTGGGTCACCTAAATTCATACAAATATCGACTGCTAAGTCAGGCATTTTATGAATTTCTATTTTCTCTATTTCATATGGCACAAGCCCTTTATAGACAAATCCTGTTTCGCCTCCAGCACAAGAAACAGTGAAAGATTGACCACTTATCACATCGAGGGTAGCGGTATTACAGCCTACCACAGCAGGAATACCGAGCTCCCTTGCAATAATGGCCGCATGGCATGTCCTACCTCCTCGATTAGTAACGATAGCGGATGCCCTTTTCATCACCGGTTCCCAATCTGGATCTGTCATATCAGTGACAAGTATTTCTCCTGGCTCAACTTCATGCATATTTTTATGTTCTAAAATGACTCTTGCCCTTCCTTGTCCAATGCGATCACCAATACTTCTACCAGTTACAACAATTTTTCCTTCACTTGCTAGATGATATCTCTCTATCACTCCTTGATTTTTTGTATTTTTTACTGTTTCTGGCCTTGCTTGCACAATATATAACTTACCATCCAATCCATCTTGCGCCCATTCTATATCCATATGTTGCTGATAATGGTTTTCTATCTTCATGGCTTGGCGAGCTAATTCATGAATTAAACCATCTGTGAGACAAAACGCCATCTGTTCTTCTGCCTTTACATTTGTCGTGGCAAGGCGCTCAGGATGACCATCGATTGTTTGATAGATTTTTTTTGTATGCTTCGTGCCGAGATTTTTTTTAATGATGGCATGTCGATTTTGGTCTAATAAATGTTTATGCACATAATATTCATCGGGATTAATCATTCCTTGAACCAAGCTTTCTCCCAAACCATAACAAGCGGTGATAAAAACCACTTGATCAAATCCTGACTCCGTATCTACAGTAAAAGCCACCCCACTTGCACCTAAATCACTACGAACCATTTTTTGAACACCAACTGAAATACCCACCTTACTATGGTCAAATTGATGATGACAGCGATAGGCAATTGCTCGTTCTGTAAAGAGTGAAGCATAAACTTGCTTGATGGCTGAACTCACACTTTCTTCACCAACAATATTTAGATAGCTATCTTGTTGACCTGCAAAAGAATACCCGGGCAAATCTTCGGCTGTGGCCGAAGAACGAACTGCAACACTAATTGGTTGACCCTTTCCCAGCGATAAATAAGCACTTTTGATATCTTTAAGTAATTCGTTTGAAAAAGTCGCTTGTAAAATATCATTTCGTATTAAGGCAGAAATAGACTTTAAGTCATTGATATTTTCAACGTTTAAATCATTAATCAGGGGGAAAATTTTGACATCTAAACCATTTTGAGCGAGGAAATGTCGATAGGCAGTAACGGTAACAGCAAAACCTCCTGGAACTTGTATTCCCACTTGCTGAAGATGAGCTAACATTTCTCCTAAGGAAGCATTTTTTCCACCGACAAGCGCCTGATCTGTCAAATTAATGCTTGTAAATGGCCGGATATATTCCATGCTACTTCCTCATCCTTGACTTGAAAAGCGACGGCATGTGCGCCGCTTCTCTGTCGTCCCGCGGCTTAGTGTCCGCGGGAGTTTTTACTAAGCACCTTGGTGTTCTGTCTGCTCAGCGGCTTCCTTCATGCTTAACCGAATTCTTCCTTGACGATCGATTTCAAGTACTTTCACTCTCACTGCTTGACCTTCTTGAAGTCTATCAGTTACGTTCTCAACTCTTTCATGAGAAATCTGGGAAATATGCACCAATCCACTCTTTCCCGACAAAAAGTCAACAAAAGCACCAAAATCCATTATTTTCACCACCTTGCCTTCATAAGTTTGACCTATTACGACATCAGCGGTAATTAGCTCAATACGGCGCTTTGCTTCTTCACCGGCTGTTTTTCCAACTGCAGCTACCTTCACGATGCCATCGTCAGAAATATCCACGACTGCACCAGTGGTTTCAGTAATTTCTCGGATAGTGACCCCTCCCTTGCCTATTACATCGCGTATTTTATCAGGATTGATTTTGAAGCTAATAATACGCGGCGCGAACACAGAGGTTTCTTCTCTTGGTTGGCTAATGATGTTATTCATAATATTTAAAATGTGCATTCTTCCTTCTTTCGCTTGGGCAAGTGCAGTTTCCATAATTTCTCGTGTGATTCCTTCAATTTTGATGTCCATTTGTAAAGCTGTCACACCCTGACTTGTTCCCGCGACTTTGAAATCCATATCGCCTAGGTGGTCTTCATCGCCGAGAATGTCTGTTAACACAGCGAATTTTTCACCTTCTTTAATTAAGCCCATTGCAACACCAGCAACCGGTGCCTTAATCGGCACACCTGCATCCATCAGCGCCAAGGTCGTACCACAAACTGTTGCCATGGAACTGGAACCATTTGATTCAGTAATTTCAGAAACACTGCGTATAGTATAAGGAAATACTCCTCCCGTGGGGAGGACAGGCGCTAGTGCACGCTTGGCCAAATTACCATGACCAATTTCTCTTCGCTTTGGAGACCCTATTTGTCCCACTTCCCCTACGCAGTAAGGTGGGAAATTATAATGCAACATAAATGTTTCTCGGCGCTCATTACCTACCTCGTCAATGACTTGTGCATCTCGATCCGTCCCTAATGTAGCAACGACAATTGCTTGGGTTTCTCCTCGAGTAAATAGCGCTGATCCATGTGTGCGCGGCAAAATACCCACCTCAGCATGAATTGATCTCACTGTCTTGTTATCACGCCCATCAATACGCGCCTCACCAGAAATACTTCGATTTCTGACAATTTGCTTTTCTAGAGAAGAAAGAATTTTTTCAACTTCTTTTTGATCGGGCGCATTTTCGGTTTCAACTGAGGTTTTTTGCAATATTTCCTGATAGATCTCTTTAATTTTCCCTTTTCGTGCAATTTTTTCTTGTACTTGATAAGCCTCAGTTAAGGAATCGATCGCCATTTGAAGAATGCTTTCTCTTAACTCATGGTTGGTTACTGGCGGCTGCCAATCCCATCTTGGTTTACCCACTTCGCTTGCGAATTCTCCGATCGCGTTAATCGCTGCCTGCATTTGTTGGTGACCGAATACCACCGCCTCTAACATGACCTCTTCAGACAACTCATTTGCTTGTGATTCTACCATTAAAACCGCTGCCTGTGTTCCAGCCACAACCAGATCTAAATCTGATTTTTCTAACTGTGCACTACTTGGATTTAAAATATATTCACCTTGGCTATAACCAACTCGCGCTGCTGCAATCGGGCCGTTAAAAGGAATCCCGGAAATTGCTAGTGCCGCTGATGCAGCAATAATTGCAGGAATATCCGGCTCTACTTCAGTATCGATAGACAAAACTGTCACAACAATCTGAACTTCACTATAAAACTCATCGGGGAAAAGTGGTCTAATTGGACGATCGATTAAGCGCGATACTAGAATTTCTTTTTCAGAAGGCCTCCCCTCTCGCCTAAACCAACCACCGGGAATTTTGCCTCCGGCATAGCTGCGTACACTATAATCTACTCTTAATGGAAAAAAATCACGTGGCTCATTCGACTCTACGCCAACCACTGTCGCTAAAACAACGGTATCTCCCATTCGTACTAACACCGCACCTGAAGCTTGCTTAGCAATCGCATTTGTCTCTAGCGTAGCTAAACGATTTCCATATAGAAATTCTTTTTTAAAACTGATCACTTATGGTTCACCTTATTAAATTAAAGTAACTATTAAGCACGCAACCCTAATCTTGAAATAAGATTACGATACCGCTCAACATCTGATGTTTTTAAATATTTTAACAACGACCTTCTTAGATTCACCATACGTAATAAACCGCGGCGAGAATGATGATCATGCACATGTGATTTAAAATGTCCCGTTAATTTATGAATTCTAGCAGTTAACAGTGCAACTTGGACTTCTGGCGAACCGGTATCACTCTCTGATAAACGATATTGCTCAATAATGGTTGCTTTTTCATCGACATTTAATGACATAAGTTTCTCCTATAGGTTAATGTTATCCAACCGCTGTCATTCACAGAATGGATAGAAAGAAGGGAAATAATTGATTTTACCAGGTCTAACTCAAACAACAAGTAATGATTGCATGCTTCGAATGGGCTTGAGGCTAGGAGGCGTGTATCAAACGCTTAGGGGCAATTCTACCATCATCGAGCACCAGCCCTAAACCCACGAATGTGTTACTCTCTGAAAATAATCGAACATATCCCGAGGTGGGGGCATGTGCGACCAAAACTGGATTGCCTTGTTTAATATAATAAATCAGTGTGTCATTTATTATTAAATCTGGGTAATTGGATACCGCAGTGTCAGCGGATAATAATTGTTGATCGAGCAAATGCTTATCATCTTTTAACTCAAGCAAGGTTTCTATGCTTACCATCTGGAATTGCGAATAAGGGTCGACGTAGGTCCGACGCAAAAAAACCACATAGGCACCACAACCTAACTTCTCGCCAATATCTTCCACCAAGGTTCGGATGTAAGTTCCTTTACTACAAGTCACTAATAATTTGATTTGATCATCTTTATAGTCAAGTAGTTCTAAATGCTTAATCCAAACTTTTCTACTTTCCCTTGGAATGTCAACCCCTAGTCTTGCGTAATAACAAAGTGGCTTCCCTTGAAACTTTAATGCTGAATACATAGGGGGAATTTGACTGATCTCTCCACGAAATTCCTTAAGCACATTTTCAAGCATCGCTACGTCTACTTTAACGGCCGACTGCTTAATAATTTGACCTTCTGCATCACCGGTTGTCGTACAAATACCTAGCTTACCTTCGACTAAATATTGCTTATCTGCTTCTAAAAGACATTGCGAATACTTCGTTGCCTCACCCAAGCAAATTGGCAACATACCTGTTGCGAGCAAATCCAAGCTTCCGGTATGGCCAGCCTTTTTAGCTTCATATATTTTTTTTACTTCGGTAAGTGCCTGGTTAGACGTTTTCCCAATTGCTTTGTCCAACAATAAAATCCCGCTTACATTTCGTCCTCTATGGCGACCAGTCATGATTGTATCCTAATCGGAGTTTTTAAGAGATTGGCGCAGAAGTGACATAATCTTTTGACCTTGTTTGATGGTTTCATCGTAATGAAAATAAAGCTTAGGGGTAGTGCGAAGATTTAATGTATGGGCTAATTGATATCGAAAATATCCAGAGGCCTTATTCAACGCTTTAATGACTTCTGCCACCTCTTGATCATTAAGGATGGTAACAAATACCTGTGCATTTGAATAATCTTTGACTACTTCAACTGAGGTAACAGAAACAAAACCAAAGCGCGGGTCCTTGCTGTCTGTCAAAAGTAACCGGGCTAACTCTTCTTTGATTAAATCTGCAATTCTGACTCGACGATCAAACGCATGCGTCACATATACCTCTATCCCATCTAAATAATTTTTCGGGTCACTTCACTGATTTCGTATACTTCGATATGATCTTTAACTTTCACATCGTTGTAATCCTTAACACCAATACCACATTCCATACCCTGTCTAACTTCTGATACATCTTCTTTGAAGCGCCTTAGAGACTCAAGTTGCCCTTGATAAATAACGACATTGTCACGTAATACCCGTGTTGGCAAGTTACGTTTAATATGACCATCTATCACCATGCACCCAGCAATTGAACCAAACTTAGAAGAGCGGAAAACTTCACGAACTTCAGCCAAGCCGACAATTTTTTCCTGATATTCTGGAGCAAGCAAGCCACTTAGTGCGGCTTTGACTTCATCAATTAAATCGTAGATCACACTATAATAACGCAGATCAACACCCTCTGATTCAACAATACGTTTAGCAGATTGGTCAGCTCTTACGTTAAATCCAATAATAATGGCATTTGAAGCAATGGCGAGATTAACATCAGATTCAGTAATGCCTCCCACTGCACTTGCAATGATATTGACCTTCACCTCATTGGTTGAAAGTTTCAATAAAGCATCGCTAATTGCTTCGAGAGACCCTTGAACATCCACTTTGAGAACAATGGCCAGGTTAGTCACTTCGCCTTCATTCATTCGATCAAAGACATTTTCTAAATTCGCTGCTCTTTGTCTTGCCAATTTCACTTCACGGTATTTACCTTGCCTAAATAAAGCAATCTCTCTTGCCTTCTTCTCGCTTGGTACTACGATGACTTCATCACCTGCATTGGGTGCGCCAGAGAGGCCTAACACTTCTACCGGCATTGAGGGTCCGGTTTCAGCCGCTTGTTTTCCACTATCGTCAATCATTGCCCGGACTCGACCATATTCACAACCGGCAAGGACAATATCACCTTTTTTAAGTAGTCCCGCCTGCACTAAAATAGTCGCAACTGGCCCTCTACCACGATCTAGTCGAGACTCAATGACTACCCCCTTAGCTGGCCCGATATTTGATGCTTTAAGCTCCATGACTTCTGCTTGTAGAAGGATGGCTTCGAGTAAATTATCGATGCCAGTACCCACCTTTGCAGAAATGTTCACAAACATCGTATCACCACCCCAATCTTCTGCGATGACTTCAAAACTAGATAATTCATTCTTAACACGATCAGGATCTGCTTCAGGCTTATCCATCTTGTTGACTGCCACGATAATTGGTACGCGTGCAGCCTTAGCATGGTGAATTGCCTCAACTGTTTGAGGCTTAACCCCATCATCTGCGGCAACAACTAAGATAACAATATCTGTAGATTTTGCGCCTCTTGCTCTCATCGCAGTAAACGCTTCATGGCCAGGCGTATCTAAAAAGGTCACCATCCCACGATCGGTATCGACATGGTAAGCTCCTATATGTTGCGTGATGCCCCCGGCTTCACTGCTCGTCACCTTCGTTCTACGAATATAATCTAATAAAGAAGTTTTACCATGATCCACATGGCCCATAATTGTAACAACAGGCGCTCGTGACTGTAATTCTCCCCTAGGTCGCTTATCTGCCACCAGAAGATCTTCCACTGCATTTTCTTTTATTAATCGTGGTTTATGCCCCATTTCCTCAACAAGAATCGCAGCTGTTTCTTGATCAATCACCTGGTTAATTGTCGCCATCGCTCCAAGCTTCATCATCGCCTTAATGACTTCTGCTGCTTTAATTGACATTTTTTGCGCCAGAGAAGCAACGGTGATGGTTTCTGGAATAGCCACCTCTCGGACGACCGGTGAGGTGGGTTTTTCAAACGCCTGTTCCAATCTTCTAAATGCTGAGTCTTTCGCCTTGGTAGGTTTTTTCTTTTTACGAGCCGGCAAGGCGCCTACACCTGGAACATAATCTAGCTCTTCTTCATCATTATAAGAAAAGTCTTCCATAATACGGGGCGCTTTTGCCCGCTTTTTTCTCTGGTTTTTTATGTGTCTTTTTATGAGAACGATCTTCGTTATCCTTAATATGCCGCTCAGCCTTCCCTTCGACTTTAGCTTCACGCAGCGGCGAAGCTTCGTGTTCATAGGAAGTATCTGACGGTATCTCGGTAACATTTTCAGACTCAGCAGCAGCCAATGTTTGCGTTTCTAATTCGGAATCGGGAATGGCAACTTCACTAGTTATTACCTGATCTGTAGTTTCAAGCAACTCAGTGTCTTGCAAAGGCGGGACCTCTTCTTCAGCAACTGGTGCTAGCGGTTCATAGGTTTTCTTACGACGTACCTTAACTTTAGTCACTGATTTGTGCACGCCGCCTTTCAATTCACTTACCGTAGTACGTTTGAGTGTAATTTTTTTCGGTGTTTTAATTTCAAGTCCATGACTTCGCTTAAGATGCAAAAGTAATTCTTGCTTTTGCTCTGCAGTAACTGCATCATTTTCATCAGTCACATTGATTCCAGCATTTTGAAGCTGTGATATTAAGAGATCTGTAGATACTCCCAAATCTATAGCAAGCTGCTTGATTGTGACTACTGCCATATTTGACCTCTTACTTTTCTGCTGTAAACCAATGTTCTCTGGCTGACATAATGATTTTAGCCGCTGTTTCTTCATCAAGTCCTTGAACATCAGAAATATCATCGACTGATTGCTCTGCAAGATCTTCGCGGGTCACGATTCCTCGCCTAGCTAGATTAAATGCTAATTCGCGTGTCATTCCACCCAGTTCTAACAAATCATCGGCTGGCTCAACCTTGCTTAATTCCTCCTCACTCACTAACTCCTTGGTAAGTAAGGCATCTCGTGCACGACTTTGTAATTCATTTATCACTTCTTCATCAAACTCTTCAATCGCTAATAGCTCTTCCATTGGCACATAGGCAATTTCCTCGATGCTAGTAAACCCTTCAAAAATTAATAAAGCAGCGATATCTTCATCGACATCGAGTTGTTTCATGAATATTTCTTTTACATGCTCTGATTCTTGTTCTGTTTTTAGCTGTGCATCGCTTTCCGACATGACATTTAATGACCAACCCGTTAGCTCACTTGCGAGACGAACATTCTGTCCATTTCTTCCAATTGCGAGTGAAAGCTGATCTTCACGCACTGCAAGATCCATGGTTTTAGTTTCTTCATCGACCTCAATTGCGGCAATTTCAGCAGGCGCCATCGCATTGATCACCAGTTGTGCAGGATTATCATCCCATAGAACAATGTCGATTCGCTCCCCGCCTAACTCGCCGGAAACTGCTTGAACACGTGAGCCTCGCATTCCAACGCAAGCCCCAATAGGATCAATTCGTCCATCGTTTGTTTTTACGGCAATTTTAGCCCTTGAACCCGGATCACGTGCCGCCGCTTTAATTTCAATAACTTGCTCTGAAATTTCTGGAACTTCAATTTTAAAAAGTTCGATTAACATTTCTGGGCTGGTACGACTTAGGATAAGTTGCGGACCACGCTTGTCTTCTCTAACGGCATACAAATAACCTCTTACGCGATCGCCATTTCGTACGATTTCACGAGGTATCATTTCTTCTCTTGAAATAATGGCTTCTGCATTTTCTCCAAGATCTAAAATTACATCTCTTTTAGCATTTTTTACCACACCAGTTAGCAATTCGCCGATACGCTTATGGAATTGATCAATCACTTTTTTGCGTTCTAATTTTCTAACTTTGTCAATGATAACCTGTTTTGCTTGTTGCGCAGAAATTCGTCCAAATTCCTCTGATTCAATCGGTTCTTCAACCACATCAGCCACATCTAGGTCTGAATCAAGCTCTTTAGCTTGAGCTAAAGTTAAATCTCTACTCTCAACAAACTCTTCATAGTCATCAGGCACCACTGTCCAATATCGAAAAGTTTCGTAATCGCCAGTCTTACGATCAATCGCTACTCGTATATTGACCTCTTCTTTATATTTTTTAGCAATAACTGTTGCTAGGGCCGACTCAATTACTTCAAATATAACATCTTTTTCAACATCCTTTTCATTGGATATCGAATCAACAACCAATAAGATATCTTTACCCATGATGCAAACCTCAACTTTCAGGGACCAAGTTCGCCTTTTCAATATCTGAAATAGGCAAAACATAGGCATCACCATCTACAATTATTGTGATTACCTTTTCACTAACCGCTTGAAGTAACCCGCTATAATTGCGCCGACCATTGCGAGATTGTCGCAATTTAATCTTAATACAATGTCCAATATACTTTTGGTAATGCTCTTCAGTGACTAAGAGACGATCAAAACCTGGAGAGGAAACTTCTAAATAATATCGTCCCATCATTAAATTTTCTACGTCTAAAGCCGCACCGATTTGCCGACTGACAATTTCACAATCCCTTACCGTCACACCTTCTGCTGAATCAATATAAATACGAAGCAGCATCTTATTACCCATCGGCACAAATTCGCAGGCAACAAACTCGTAACCTAACGCCGTGATTGCAGGATGAATTATTTCACTTATTCTGCTTGTCGATGGTATCACTGACATAAACTTATCAAATACTCTAAACAAAAAATGGGCACAAGGCCCACATTTTTTAGTAACTATTCAGCGCAAGATTTAAACGTCCAATTTGGCCACCTTAACTACCGTGCTGAATAATTACATTTTTTAATTTGGTAGCGGGGGCAGGATTTGAACCTACGACCTTCGGGTTATGAGCCCGACGAGCTACCAAGCTGCTCCACCCCGCGTTACTTTATAAGATGTCAGTTTATCAAAAATCAAGGATAATACAACTCCTTAGTATAAATACTACTCAAATAATATTGTAACTATTCAGCGCAAATGCTAGAAGCCGCCAAACGTTCAGATTTTAGCCAGATTCGGACAAACAAATTTAATTAATAGCGGAGCAATACCTAAGTATGTGAGCAGTTTTAATTAAATTTTTTGTTCGAAGATGGCAAAATATGGACGTTTCAACCCTGTGCTGAGTAGTTACATAATGTTTAGCTAGAAAAATGCTCTGTGACATAGGTTAAAAAGCACTCCCGGGAACACTCCAAGTAATAGAACTGCAAAGGTATTAACAGTCATAGCAATACGCATATCAAGGGGGCAAATGATGACACCTGGCAGGTCAGGTGAATCGAAGTACATCACTTTCACTACCCGCAAATAATAATAAGAACCAATAATTGCAAATACAATTGCAATTGCCGCCAGCCATACCATATGTACCTCAATCAAGGCTTCTAAAACCGCTACTTTTGCCATAAAGCCTACAATAGGAGGGATGCCTGCTAATGAGAACATAATGATTAACATCATAAAGGCAAGCCAAGGATTTTTTGCGTTTAATCCCTTAAAGTCATCGATGCTTTCCATCTCAAAGCCTGATCGGCTGAGTATGACTATTAACCCAAAGGCACCGAGTGTCATAATTGCATAAGAAATCATATAAAATGTCGCTGCGGAATAGCCTTGCGCCGTTCCAGCCAGCAAGCCCAAACTCATATAACCAATGTGCGCAATGGAAGAGTAGGCTAACATTCTTTTTAAGTTGGTTTGCACAATCGCAATGATATTTCCAATACCAATTGATAAAATTGCTATCAAAATAAGTTGTTCTTGCCACTGAATCAATAAATTAGGCAAGGCATAAACCAATAATCGTATTGCCATACCAAGACCGGCTACCTTAGCAGCACTGGCTAAAAACAAGGTCACAGCACTCGGCGCTCCTTCATAAACATCGGGTACCCACATATGAAATGGCACCGCTCCAAGCTTGAAAGCAATCCCCACCACGACAAACACCAAGCCTAACACCAAAATAAAAATGTTTTGCGCCCGCGTGTTCAATATGCCATTTGCTACCTCATTTAATTGTATCGAACCCGTTGCGCCATAAAGCATGGATAAACCATACAATAGTAGGCCGGTTGCCATTGTTCCAATAATGAAATATTTGATGCTGGCTTCTGTACATACACCAGAATCTCGTTTCAGCGCTACCATGGCGTAGATAGGTAACGACGTCAGTTCCAAACCGAGAAATAGACTTAGAAAATTATAAGATGAAATTAATATCATCATGCCCAAAATTGAAAACAGTCCGAGTATATAAAACTCATTAAATGGGATTTTTTTCTCACGAAGATATTGTCTTGAATAAAGAAAAGTCAGAAAACCAGATACATATACCATTACTTTAAGTAATACAGCGGCCTTATCCTGAATAAAAAAACCGCTAAAAGCTAAATAATTCGGCTGATTAAATTTCAAAATTGAAAGCACGGCGGCAATCACCATCGTAATTTGAGCCAGGTAATAGGAAGCGTTGGAAAGTTTATTATTTTTAATCAATACCCCGACCAATAAATTGATGCATGTCATGATAAGAACAAAAATTTCAGCAGAGGCAGGTGAAGAAGCAAGCATTGTTAGCATAATCATTCCAATTATAGTTTTGTTGCCAACCCTAGTTCCAAAAGATGCCCTATTGAAGAATGAAAAATATTCAACAAGGGTTTTGGATATAACCCGATTAAAAAAATTGGGATAACTAACAGCACGAAAATTCCACGATCTAACCAGTTAACATCGACTAAAGAAGCTATTTTTTCACTTGCTACTTCTCCAAAGAAGACACGCTTATACATCCAAAGCGTGTACGATGCACCGATGATCAGAGTTAAGGCTGCCGTAAACGTAATCCAGAAACTCGCTTTAAATGCACTCAAAATGACCAAGAACTCGCCCACAAACCCAGAAGTGCCCGGCAATGCCACATTAGACATAGCAAAAACCATATAAAAAGCGGCAAAGATCGGCATGGTAGTGGCAATACCACCAAAATTTTTAATTTGCCTGGTATGATATTGTTCATAAAGCATACCAAATCCTAAAAATAGCGCGCCAGCTCCAAAAGCGTGAGAAATCATCTGCACCATCGAACCTTCAAGACTCATATAGGCATCTTGCACATTACCTGTGCGAGAAAAAATAAGGTACAACATAAAACAACCCAAGGTCACAAATCCCATGTGTGCAATCGAAGAATAAGCAATCAAGCGCTTCATATCCGTTTGTGCAATTGCGATAAAACCAATATAAACAATGGCAATTAGAGATAATGCAATCATCAATCCATCTAGGGCATGGCTGGCATCAGGGGTAATAGGTAAGCTAAACCTAAAAAAACCATAACCACCAATTTTAAGCATTAAGGCCGCCAATATCACCGAACCGCCAGCAGGAGCTTCGGTATGCGCATCAGGCAACCAGGTATGTACTGGCCACATAGGAATTTTTACTGCAAAAGCGAGTAAAAATCCTAAGAATAACAATATCTGCTCGCTCATATTTAATTTTAGTGGATAGAAATCCGGTATATAAAAGCTACCTGCTTTAAGCCCTAGGTATAATAGCGCCACTAACATCAAGGCTGAACCTAGAAAAGTGTAAAGAAAAAATTTGATTGCCGCATAGGAACGGTTTTCACTGCCCCAAATTCCTATGCTCAGATACATAGGGATTAACATTCCTTCCCAAAAAACATAAAACAATACGGAATCAAGTGAGGCGAAGACTCCTACGATCATACCTTGCATAATCAGAAAGGCCGCCAGATATTGTGAGACTTTATATTTAATTGTTTTCCATGATCCAAGGATAACGAGTAGAGTTGTGTAAGTGGTTAAAATGATAAGCGGCATGGAAATGCCATCCACACCCAAATCATAGTGTATTTTAAATGTAGGAATCCAAATTAAATGCTCACTAAACTGCATTCCTGACGTATGAAGATCAAAATGGGTATAAAGCGGTATACAAAAAAGAATACAAATCAACGAGACAGTAAGCGCAATAATTCTTGCTTGTTCTGCATGCTTTTCACCGCCAGTTGCTAACACCAAAATACCGCCTAGCACTGGCATCCATATCAGAAAAGTTAATAATGGGAAATTCTCTAACATTGTGGTACCTGCTAGGTTAACAACATCCAAACTAATAAAACTAAAAGACCCAGAATCATGGTAAAGGCATAATGATAAAGATAACCTGATTGGGCATGACGCAGGACGCGCGATAGCCAGGTGACGCTGCGGCCAGATCCATTTACCATACCATTATCAATGATTTTCATATCAGCAACTCGGTATAAGGTATGGCTCATGCGCTGGCTACCCTTCACAAAAAGCCACTCGTTTAAAGCATCAAAACCATATTTATCAACCAAGATCTTATTAATCAAAGAAAAACGTCTTTGAATTTTTTCTGGTAAATCGGGAAGCCTAACATAGAGTAACCAGGCACAGGCCACTCCTGCAAGTGCTAGCCAAAGCGGTAGACCAAAAAATGCATGGCCAATACTGCCAAATACACCATGAAATTCATGCGACATTTGTGCGAGAACATCTTGATTAGGCGAAACGTAAACAGCTTTATTCAGTAATGGATTGTGCGCATATAACATCGGTTTGACAAGGATCGCTCCTAATAAAAATGAAGGAATCGCAAGTAAGATGAGCGGCGAAATCATTACCCATCTTGGCTCGTGAATTTCATCTCTATGTTCATTTTTTTCCGCCCCATGAAAAGTCAGAAAAAATGCGCGGAATATATAGAGTGAAGTCACAAAGACGGCAAGCAGCAGACAAAGATAAGCAATATGGGAGCCAGGCACATGAGTTGCCATTTGGACCGCTTCAATAATCGCATCTTTAGAATAAAATCCTGAAAAAGGAGGAATTGCACTTAAGGACAAGGCGCCTACTAGGAAGGTGATATATGTGATGGGCAAATACTTTCGAAGATTTCCCATTTTACGCATGTTTTGTTCATGATGCATCGCAATAATCACTGCACCTGCGCCTAAGAATAGTAACGCTTTAAAATAGGCATGGGTAACTAAATGAAAGATTCCTGCTGAATAGGCTGAAGCACCATTTGCTGCCATCATATATCCAAGCTGGGACATGGTAGAGTAAGCGATAACGCGTTTAATATCATTCTCAACTAATGCAAGCAATCCCAGGAAAAAAGCGCCAATCGCGCCAAATAACATCACGACACTCAACGCAGTCGTTGACAACTCAAAAAGCGGCGACATTCTTGCCACCATGTAAACCCCTGCTGTTACCATTGTTGCAGCATGGATAAGCGCTGAAATTGGCGTAGGGCCTTCCATTGATTCTGGCAGCCAAATATGGAGCGGAATCTGCGCTGACTTACCCATCGCACCAATAAATAATAAAATACAGATTAATGACATCAAGGACCAGCTGGTTCCGAATAGGATATGGACGGTTTCTGTGCTTAAACTTGGAGCCAGGGCAAATACAGTGGCATAATCCACACTACCAAAATAATCAAAAATAGCGGCAATACCTAAAAGAAAGCCGAAGTCTCCTACACGATTAACTAAAAATGCTTTAAGACTTCCTTGGGAGGCCGATTCTTTTTTAAACCAAAATCCAATTAATAAATAAGAGACTAAGCCAACGCCTTCCCAACCAAAAAACAAAAGAAGAAAATTGTTTGCGGCAGTTAGCACCAACATAAAAAAAGTAAATAGTGACATATAAGCAAAAAAACGTTGGTAGCCAGAATCCCCTTCCATATAACCGATGCTATAAATGTGTACCAGTAGGGAAACAATATTGACTGTCACCATCATGATCACTGTCATTTGATCAATTAAAAATCCTACATTGAAGGTATGGCCTCCTGTCAAGCCCCAGGTGTAAATCGCCTCATTCACAGTAGGTGCATGATCAAAAATCGATAACTTAAAAAGAATCAGTGAACAAAGAAGTGAAATGCCAACGCCTGCAATTGTGGCATACTGCGCGCCAACGCAACCAATACGCTTACCTAACAAGCCTGAAATAATGGCACCTGCTAAGGGGAATAAGACCGCAGCAAGAGTTAAATTCAAAATGAGTGTTTGCACAGTGCTACCCTTTTAATAAATCTAATGCTTCAACATTAATGGTTCCACGATTTCGATATAACACAACCAAGATAGCTAGGCCAATAGCCGATTCAGCAGCTGCAACGGTTAAAATAAAGAATACAAATAATTGACCGGTAAGTTGATGTAAGTATTGTGAAAAAGCAACAAAATTAGTATTTACGGCTAAAAACATGAGTTCAATGCACATTAAGAGCACAATGACATTTTTGCGATTTAAAAAGATTCCTGCCAGGCTTAAACCAAACAGAACAGCACTTACGATAAGATAATAAGATAATGGAATCATGGTTGCCTTGGTTTCATGTTAACAACATAGTAACGATCTGCCTTACGTACAGCAACTTGCTCAGCAATTCGTTGGGATTTACCCCCTCTTTTTCCTCTAAATGCAAGACTAATTGCCGCAACAATGGCCACTAATAAAATGGCAGAAGCAATTTCGAAAGGATAAACGTATTGAGTATAAAGTACTGAACCCAATTCTTGAACATTACTATAGCTTGCTGGGTGTTGAATCAGCTGACTATCGACTCCAAAAGGAAAGTGTCGAGGAGTCAGCACATAGAAAATCAATCCCACTATTATCGCTGTGACGATCAATCCTAGCGGCAAGTAACGCACAAACCCTGCTTTAAGCGGCGCAAGATCAATATTAATCATCATAACAACAAACAAAAATAACGTCATCACTGCGCCAACATAGACAAAAATTAATACCAGTGATAAAAATTCAGCTTCCAACATCATCCATAAAGCTGAACTGACAACAAAAGCTAAAACTAGATACATGACTGCGCGGACAGGATGTTTTGAAAAAATTACCATAATTGCAGCAAAAATTAATAGCGCTGAGAGTAGATAGAATAAAATGGTTTGGGCATTCATTAATTTTTATCCTTTGTATCTTCTACCCTTGCCGCAACAATTTTCTTTTCGTAAATATCGCCTATTGCAAGTAATTTTTCTTTTGTAAAAATCTCATCGCCCCGTTTCTGCATGGTGTAATGGCTTTCTGGGGTGAGTACCACCGCGTCAACCGGGCAAGCTTCTTCACAATAACCACAATAAATGCATTTAAAGGCATCAATATCATAACGTGTGGTCCTTCTTGAGCCATCGGCCCTCGGCGCTGCTTCAATGGTAATAGCCAATGCTGGGCAAGCAGCTTCACATAATTTACAAGCAATACATCTCTCTTCGCCATTTGGATAACGACGCAGCGCCAACATCCCTCTAAATCTTGGAGAAATCGGCGTTTCCTCTTCAGGGTATTGAATCGTAAATTTTTTCGACCAAAATGCGCGCCAGGTGACACCCAATCCCTTGAATAATTCAAGGAGTAAAAAGCTTTTTGCAAGATCTTTTAAATTTCTCATAACATCTCAATTTTTAACTGCGTATTGACAGCAGATCAGTAAAAGGCTGCGCTTGAGTCACTTAACTGCTAAACCAAGGTCCGATTTTGAACACCACGGCTATTGCCTCTAAGAATATCCAAACCAAAGTAATTGGAATGAGCACCTTCCATCCTAAATGCATGATTTGATCATACCGATATCGTGGAAATGTTGCTCTCATCCAAATGTAAAGGAATAAAAAAGCACTTATTTTTATCAGCAGCCAAATAATACCTGGCACAAAGGCAAAAATTGGTTCTACCCAGGGAATACCCTGAAAGGGAGATAACCAACCACCCCAAAAAATAATGACTGCAATCGTGGATACCAAGATCATGCTTGCATATTCCGCCAAAAAAAATACAGCAAACATAATTCCTGAGTATTCAACATTAAATCCTGCAACCAGCTCTGACTCACCTTCTGCCACATCAAAAGGAGCGCGATTGGTTTCCGCTACACCAGAAATCCAGTAAACAACAAATAAAGGTAATAATGGCAGCCAATACCAATGCCAAATCCCACCAGCTTGATGCAACACGATTTCTTGCAAATTCATCGTATTTGAAGCGATTAAGACTCCGACAAGCGTAAACCCCATCGCAATTTCATAAGATACCGTTTGAGCTGCAGCACGCAAGGCGCCATAAAAAGCATATTTAGAATTTGAAGACCAGCCAGAGATCAGAATTCCGTATACGCCAAGTGAGGTCATTGCGAAGAGGTAGAGTAATCCGCATTCACATTAGCAAGTACCCATCCCTGATTAAAGGGAATAACCGCCCAGGCGGCCAAGGCAGGGGCAATGGATAAGATGGGGGCGATAATAAACAGATAGCGATTTGATGCACTCGGAATAATTAATTCTTTATTAAGTAGCTTTATCCCGTCAGCAATGGGTTGTAATAATCCTAAATAACCCACTCGATTAGGTCCGATTCTTGCTTGCATATAACCAATGACTTTCCGTTCTGCAAGCGTCAAGTAGGCAACAGCGCCTAAAAGCGGAATGACAATGATCAAAATTTTAATAACCGTCCAGATGAGAAGTAACAGATTACTCATTACTAAGCCGTCCCCTAAGTAGCTTAATGATGCTCATGTGCTCACCAAAGGCAGCCGTTTCTTGAATTCCAACTGGCAGCAATACATAGTTTCCAGCAATACGATCATCAATAACAACTGGCAAATCCAGTATTGTTTCATCATGAATTACAGAAATTAGCTCCCCTGCCTGAACATTAAATTCAGCCGCAACAGTAGAATTAATCCTAATAGCCACTAATTTTTCTTGCCCAGACCATTCTTGCAATGCACTTGCTCGACGCACGAAGTTATCATCTTGATACATTGGCCATTCAAATAAACAGGTTAACGCGTTTTGGTTATCAGATGGTATATTTTCTATTGCTAATTGAGAAGATAAAGCCGGCATTTTTTCAACAATGGATTGTAATTCTTCGATGATTTGCTCATTCTTAATATAGTTAAAGCCGTCCAATTTCAGAAGATTTCCTAATACTCTCAGTACTTTCCAAGCTGGCTTTGCCTCACCAAGCGGCTTTGTTACTGCTTCAAATTTTTGCCATTCATTGGTCGCATTAATAAAAGTTCCTGATGTCTCAAAGAAAGGCGCGATAGGTAATAACACATCTGCATACTGTTCTTGAGTTTCTGTAATAAAGGGCGTAAGCGCAATGACAAAATCAGTTTTCAATAGTGTTTGATAAGTGCTCATGGGATTTAAACAATCTAATTCGGGCTCAATGTTTAAAAGTAATACACTTGCAAGCTTTTGTTTTAAAATATCATCTGCATGTAAGCCTGGTTTTTCTAGTGACACTCCTCCTGCACCACGATGCGGAATCATTCCTGCCAACCAACCTCCTGCAGAATTTGCTCCTTGACTTAACTCACCGACTGAAAAATGACACAAGAAGGCGATTTGTTCTGCTAAGGCACGAATGAGAGCGGCTTTTGGATGTTGCAAAGCATGCAATCCTAATAATAATACCCCCTTCCCCTTTTTCAGTAATAGCTTGGCATGGGTCAATTCTTCCCTGGTAGGCGTTATCTCACTTAAAAAAGGACTGACTTCAGCATCTAGCTCAAGAGATACAGCTTTCAAAATTCCACCTAAGGTTCTTGGAATATCACAAGAAGGGGTAATAATTTTTTTTGTCAAATCAAAATTGAAATCATAATCGATTGGATTAACGCAAATTACTTCTGCTCCTCTCAAAGAGGCCTTGCGAATGCGATGGTTGGCAAGCGGCTGCTCCCTTCTCGTGTTAGAACCGATCAAAAAAATCTTATCCAGCTGCTCTATATCAGGCAGAGCAAGCCCTAGCTGGGGATGGCTGGGATAATTATCTTGCTGCTTAAAGTCAAGCTGCCTAATACGATGATCCAAGTTATTTGAGCCGAGTTTACGCAATAATTTCTGCAGTAAATAAAATTCTTCTACCGTGGAATTTGGGGAGGCAAGTGCTGCAATTTGATCCGCGCCCTCTTTTGCAATGATCTTTTGCCATTTCTCAGCGATATAGTCTAAAGCTGTGGTCCAATCTACCTCTACCCAGCTTGATTCCCGCTTAATTTTAGGTGTCAACAATCGATCTGAACTTTGCACAGCTTGATAGCTAAAACGATCTCGATCTGATATCCAAGTTTCGTTAATTTTTTCATTTTCGCGGGGAACTACACGCATAACTAAGCGGTAATCATTATATTCATAGCCGCGGGTATGAACGAAAATATTTGAACCAATACAATCGTGTGGCGCAATGGAAACATGTTGGCGCAATTCCCAAGGTCTCGCAGTGAATCGAAATGGCTTTGAAGTAAGTGCACCTACTGGACAGAGATCTATCACATTCCCTGATAACTCCGACCTCATCGTTTTTTCTACATAGGTTGAAATTTCAAGGTTTTCGCCGCGATTTGTTACTCCAAGTTCTCGCATTCCTGCTATTTCCGTACCAAATCTCACGCATCGGGTGCACTGAATACAACGCGTCATTTCAGTAGCAATCAGGGGCCCCAGATCTTCGTCTACAACAGAACGTTTGCCTTCATGGTATCGAGAAATGTCATTCCCATAACCCACTGAAAGATCTTGCAATTCGCATTCACCGCCTTGATCACAGATAGGACGATGAAAGGGATGATTAATGAGTAGGAACTCCATGACTGAACGCTGTGCGTCAAGTGCATTTTTAGATCGAGTAATACTTTGATACCGGGAGCTACAGGTGTCGCACAGGCGGAAGCGGCTTGTTAGATTTAGCAACCTCTACCAGACACATCCGGCAATTCGCTGCAATGGATACTTTATCATGATAACAAAACCGTGGAATCTCAACGCCGCTGACTTTCTCTGCGGCTTGGATAATCATTGTGCCTTCTGGCACCTCAACTTTTTTATTATCTATTTCTAATTCAATCATAAGTTACGCCACCATACATCTCTTATGTTTAATGTGGTATTCAAATTCATCATAAAAATGATTTAAAAATCCAGCTACTGGCCAGGCTGCCGCCTCTCCTAATGCACAGATAGTCCGTCCTTCTATGCTCTTAGCGACGGAACGCAATTTTTCTAAATCACCAGGCATCGCTTCTCCATGTTCAATTCGATGAACCATGCGCATCAGCCATCCAGTTCCTTCTCGGCAAGGAGTACACTGCCCACAAGATTCATTTTTATAAAATTCCGAAACGCGCAATAAAGCACGAACCATGCAGGTTGTTTCATCCATCACAATCACCCCACCAGAACCAAGCATCGATCCTGCTTTCATCAAGCTGTCATAGTCCATATTTGTCTGCATGATGATATCTGCGGGAAGAACTGGCATGGAAGTCCCTCCTGGAATCACTGCCTTCAATCGATTGCCATTTAATACCCCACCCGCCATTTCTAATAATTCTACAAATGGGATGCCCAATGAAACTTCAAAATTACCAGGACGATTAACATGGCCAGAGATGGAAAAAATTTTCGTCCCCCCATTATTGGGCGTACCTAAATTCTGAAACCAGGCACTGCCTTTCTCCATAATCACGGTACTTAATAAGCTAGCCGTTTCAGTATTATTAATGGTCGTTGGACAACCATACAATCCATAATTGGCTGGAAAAGGCGGTTTGTAACGAGGGAAACCTTTTTTTCCTTCTAAAGATTCCATTAACGCAGTTTCCTCTCCATAGATGTAGGCACCTGCGCCAAGGGTGTTAATCACTTCAATTGAAATCCCTGAATTTAAAATATTTTCACCTAACAACCCAGCTGTTCTCGCTTCTGCGACAGCTCGTTCACAGCGATCTAAAGGTTCGCCAGCAAATTCCCCCTCTTAGGTAGTTATATCCCACATTGGCTCCGACTGCATAGCAAGCGATGATTATTCCTTCTACCAAGGCGTGTGGATTAAATCGTAAGATATCTCGGTCTTTAAATGTACCGGGTTCTCCTTCATCAGAATTACAGACCAAATATTTTTGTTTGGCCGGTTTACCCGACATAAAGCTCCATTTCAAGCCGGTAGGGAACCCTGCCCCGCCTCTTCCTCTTAATCCAGAATTTTTAATTTCTGTCACAATTTCTTCAGGAGGTATTTTGTTTTCTATAATTCGTCGCCAGGCGGAATAGCCTCCCACACTTTCATAACTGCCAATTTCCCAAGGACGGTCAAGATTGAGAACGCGAAAACAAACTTCATTAGCCATTTGCCGTCTCCGCTTCTTTTATTGTGTCAAGGATGACATCTAGCTTTTGCGAGGTCAGATTTTCATAGTACATTTCATCATTAATCATGATGGCAGGCGCTCCACCGCAAGCAGCCAGACATTCTACTTCTTGCAAGGTAAACATTTTGTCAGGCGTGGTTTCTCCTACTGAAATCCCGAGCTTAGTTTGTAAATGACTAATCAGTTTGTCAGAACCCCGCAACATGCAGGAAATACTGGTACAGATTTTAATCTTGTTACGACCAACTGGCTTGAGATCATACATGGAGTAAAATGTCGCCACCTCAAATACCGCAATAGTAGATAATTCTAGATAGTTCGCCACCGCCTCCATCAGCTCCTCTGTTAGCCATCCTCCATTTTCAGCTTGCACGATTCTAAGCGCATACAAAACAGCAGACCTTTTTTGATTAGCTGGATATTTTTTAAGCCATTGATCGATCTGATCTCGGGTGGCTGCTGACAATAAACTTTCTGTCATGGTTAATTCGGTCATAATTTGTCCTAGTACCTTGCTAAGTGTTACCGATCAATTCCACCAAATACCACATCGATACTTGAAATAATGGCTGCTAAATCTGCAATCATATGCCCTTTACACATTTCATCTAGCGCAGCTAAATGCGGATAACTCGCAGCACGTATTTTTAGTCGGTAACGTTCATTTCCACCATCTGATATGAGATAAATCCCAAATTCCCCTTTTGGATGCTCAACCACGGCATAAGTTTCACCCTCAGGAATAACATATCCTTCCGTCACTAATTTAAAATGATGGATTAATGATTCCATATCTCGCTTCATTATCTCTCGTGGAGGTGGAATAACTTTTTGATCTTGCAATAAGACAGGACCCGGGTGATGTCTTAACCACTCGATGCATTGCCGAACAATATGATTAGATTGTCGCATTTCTTCAATTCTGACGAGATAACGATCGTAACAATCACCATTTTTACCGATGGGGATACCAAAATCTAGGTGATCATAAACTGCGTAGGGTTGTTTTAGCCGCAAATCCCATTCTACCCCAGAACCTCTAAGCATGGGGCCACTAAACCCAAGTTGCAAAGCTCTTTCAGGTGAAATAACGCCAATTCCAACTGGCTTGCTTCCAAATACGGTTATCAGTCAGCAGTGTTTCGTACTCATCTATTAGTTTTGGAAAATCGCTCGGTAAAATCCCAGAATAAATCTAACAGAGAGCCTTGACGAGGTGCATTTAATCTCTCTATCTCTTTTTTTGATCTGAATTTTGATGCTTTATATTTAGGCATGGTCTCTGGCAAGTCTCGATTGACTCCGCCTGGACGATAATAAGTGGCATGCATTCTGGCACCAGATACTGCCTCATAACAATCCATCAAATCTTCACGTTCACGAAAAGAATACAAAGAAATACCGTCATTGCCCCGATATCCAGCGCATGACTGCCTAGCCATAACAAATGATTTAATATACGAGTAATCCCGTCGAACATCACGCGAATAGAAAGTGCACGAGTCGGAGGAGCGATACCCAATAATTTTTCAATAGCAAGCACATAAGCATGTTCGTTGCACATCATAGAAACATAAATCTAACCGGTCCATATAACCGATGGACTGATTATAAATTTTTGATTCCGCTAGTTTCTCAATAGCATGATGTAATAAGCCAATATGTGGATCAGCACGGGTAATGACTTCCCCTTCGAGCTCTAACACCAAACGTAAAACGCCATGAGCAGAAGGATGTTGCGGTCCAAAATTGAGCGTGTAGTTTTGAATTTCAGCCATCTGACAGCCCTTCTTCTTCAGTGATCAGGTAGCGGTGATCTTCACGAATGACTTTTGGTACTAAGGTTCGTGGTCTAATACTAACGGGCTCATAGATACATCTTTCAGTAGCCGCATCGTAACGCATTTCAACATTGCCAATAAGCGGAAAATCCTTCCTAAATGGGTGCCCTGTAGAATCATAATCAGTTAAAATTCGTCTAAGGTCTGGATGATTTAGAAATAAGATGCCGTAAAGATCAAATGCTTCTCGTTCATACCAATTAGCTGATGCCCAATATATCCACAATAGAATCAATCATTGGCGGATCTTTATCAATAAACACGCGCATTCTGAGTCTTTCATTTTTTTTGATTGATAAGAAATGGTAGGTGACAGCAAAGCGCGCATCCGGCACTAATTCCGCTCCCATTTTTTGCGGATGCCCCATCACGCCTCGACTAAATCCAGAAAGCGTCGCACGATTTTTTTTCCATTCATCCGTCCCATAAGTCGAATAATCAATGCCACAAACATCTACTAGCACATCAAAATGAAAGGGTTCACCACGTAATAATAAACACACTTCCTAAAATGCACTGGTAGGATTTCGATCTGGTAAATTGATTGCAATGAACATCGTGATGCGCTAGCCTTTCTCCTAAGCCTGCTTGTAGCTGCATCAACTGTGTTTAAATCATAGTCATAGCATTCTCTAAACGATTAGTAACTATTCAGGACAGAAATGAAATATCCATATTTGGCCATTGGCCACCTTCGATAAGGTTACATTTGTATTACATTCTTTTTAATAAGATTCCCATTTCTTATTTTATTTTGCAGTTGAATGATGCCATAAAGTAATGCTTCCGCTGTAGGTGGGCAACCAGGCACATAAATATCAACAGGGACAATGCGATCACAGCCTCGCACAACTGAATAAGAATAACGGACAGACAGAACCGCCACCATTTGCACAGGAACCCATTGATATTACCCAGCGAGGGTCTGGCATTTGATCATATACTTTACGTAAAGCGGGGGCCAATTTGATTACAAAGCGTTCCGGCTAATTTCATCAACTAGCTTGCCTTGGGCTCGCCCTAAAAACTGTACCAAACCATCAAGATCTAGTGAGGTGAGAGGTGGTGTGCATCATCTCAACAGCACAGCAAGCCAATCGAAATGTCACCGGCCACATTGAACCCGATCTAGCCCAATCCAATACCTTATCGACTCTTGTTGTAATAAAGCCTTGCTGTTCGAATGAATTTACTCCCATTCTAGCGCCCCTTTTCTCCACTCATAAATGAAACCAATAATTAGCACACCAAGAAAAATAGCCATCGCACCCAACCCGAACCAACCAATCTTGCGCAAGACTACCGCCCAAGGAAAGAGAAAGGCAGTTTCAAGATCAAAAATAATAAACAAAATTGCTACTAGATAATAACGTACGTCAAAAGGTAGGCGAGCATCTTCAAAAGCTTCAAAACCACATTCATACTGAGAAAGTTTTGCAGCACTTGGATTACGGGGGGCCAGCAATGCGCCCATTACAATGGGTGCAAGGCCAAAAAAGATACCAATTGCAATGAAAATTAATATTGGCAGATATAGTTATTTATCATATTGCCTTTACCTAATTCCCTATGGCCAGTTAAATGGTGCCGATGGTCGGACTCGAACCGACACGGCTTTCACCACTGCCCCCTCAATACATGCGCATCCACGAATTCCACCACATCGGCAAAATATCTATATTCAGTACAGGAGGGATATATCTATTTATACAATTGTTGCCTGGTGCTCATGGTTGCTGATTTATTGGAGCTTTCGATATTGGGGTATCTGGTTCAACTGTGTCTAAAAGATCAACTTTGGGCACCTGAGATACTTTTAAAACAACATAATTCAAACCTAAGCTGGTACAAAAAAAGATAACAGCCAGACTTCCAATTAATTTCACCATAAAGGGTGTCGCACCCTGGCTGCCAAACATGGTTCCAGATGCGCCCGCTCCTAAGGCAGCACCCATTTCTGCACCTTTTCCTGTTGCAACAACACGAGCGCGATTAACGCTATTGATACTAACACATGAAGAATCATTATAATGACGAGCATAATTTTACAATTTCCAAAAATTCATTTGCATTCAAAGATGCACCACCAATTAAACCACCATCGATATCAGGCATTTTAAAAAGGTCTGCAGCATTGCTTTGCTTAACGCTACCACCATATAGAATACGGACTTTTTCTGCAAGCGATTTATTAAGTTTCATGAGCAGTTGCCGGATGTGTTCATGCACTTCCTGTGCCTGCCAAGGCGTTGCTGTTAACCCTGTACCAATTGCCCAAATCGGCTCATAAGCGATAACCGCATCATGCAAGCGTTCCTCCGATATTTGACTTTCAAAAAGAAATGCTAGCTGATCAGTCAGGCAGTTAAATGTTTCACCCGCCTCACGCTCTTCTTTTGATTCCCCAATACAAAGAATAGGCTTTAAACCATGCTGCAGTGCAGCAATAAATTTTTCAGCAACTTGTTGATTTGTCTCACCAAAAATTTGACGTCTTTCGGAGTGCCCAATCAATACATATTCGCATCCGAGATCTCTCAACATTAAGGGGGAGATTTCTCCAGTATATGCCCCTTTCGTCTTAGAATAACAATTTTGCGCGCCAAGTTTTATCCCGGTTTTTTCCAATAATTTTTTTGCTCGATCGAGATAGATAAAGGGTGGAAAAATCACCACTTCAGCTTGATATTCAGATCTTAAATCATTGGTTAATGACACTAACAAATCATTAACCAATGACATGCTACCATGCATTTTCCAATTGCCAGCTACTAAGCACTTTCGCACAATATTTCCTACTCGTTATTTCAATGAAAGAATGAAAAATTTAACTGATAAAAAATTGGACGAATTTTACCTAGGCTCGCGGCAGTTGACAATATTATTTGTATGAAATTCCCAACTAAAATAGAATGAGATTTTCTAATGAGAGATATAATGCCAAGTACCGGTATTTTTTTTAGCCTCCTAACTCTAACCTTCCTTGAAATTATACTTGGCATAGACAACTTAGTCTTTTTGACGGTTGCCACTGCAAAATTGCCTGAAGAAAAGCAAAAAATGGCCAGGCGCCTTGGATTAACTTTTGCTTTAATTACTCGATTACTTTTACTGGCCTTGGTATTTTGGATTGCTCAGTTAACACAACCACTATTTACCATATCAGGTTTTAATTTTTCAATACGCGATCTGTTATTGATTGGAGGGGGGTTATTTTTACTCGTCAAAGCAACCCAAGAAATTCATCACGAAATGGAACCCGAAAAAGCTATTGTTTTTAAAAAAGAATCTCCTCGAACGTTGGTAATAGTGGCACAAATCGGAATTTTAGATATCATTTTTTCACTTGATAGCGTATTCACCGCCATTGGCTTGACGCCTGCTTATTGGATTATGGCAACAGCGATTATTCTAGCGATTTTAGCCATGATTTTTCTAAGCGAACCACTAAGCAAAATCATCAATCAACATCCTACTATTAAAATGTTAGCCTTAAGCTTCTTGCTACGAACTGAAGTCTTATCTCTTATTGCTGATGGCTTTCATTACTCTATCCCAGAGGGTACCTCTATTTTTCGATCATTTTTTCTATATTTGTGGAGGTATTAAATTCATTTTCACGAAAAAAAAACAGTAACCATTAAGAACGGGCTGCTTCTTGAACGACTTGGGCCAATTCTTTAGCTAATAATTTAATCATTTGCTTTTCTTCCCCTTCAACCATTATCCGAACTACAGGCTCTGTGCCTGATGGGCGAAGTAACCCCTTTTCGTTGACCGAGTTTAAGTAGCAATACTCTCCATCGTCTTCTGAATAGAAGGTGAGGCGAGCAAGTGCTCTCCATGGATGGTATCCACATTAATCAATACTTGCGGGTATTTAGTCATGCCCGCCTTGATTTCTGCTAAAGATTTCTCGGCCTTGCACATGGCACTTAAAACTTGTAAGGCAGAAATAATCCCATCCCCTGTAGTTGTTAACCCTAGATGGACGATATGACCTGATGGCTCTCCACCCAAAACCCAAGATGATTGTTGTAACTCAGCCATCACATATCGGTCCCCCACTTGAGAACGCTTAAAGGGAATTCCCATTTCTTTCAGTGCAAGCTCCAAACCAAGATTACTCATTAATGTGCCAACTACTCCGCCAGTAAAATTTTGATTGGCTACCAGATGTTTTACAATGATGTAGAGTGCTTCGTCCCCATCTACCACTTCACCCTTATTGTCCACCAAAATCATCCGATCACCATCACCATCGAGCGCAATCCCAATATCTGCTTTTTCTTGCAGCACCATTTTTTGTAAAACTTGTGGTTTGGTAGAACCGCAGTTTTCATTAATATTAAACCCATCGGGATGTGTCGCAATTTCAATGACTTCAGCCCCTAATTCTCTAAATACGTCTGGAGCAATATGATAGGTAGCGCCATTCGCACAATCTACCACGACTTTTAATCCTAATAAATTAACATGAGGATGAACCGTACTTTTGCAGAATTCAATATACCGACCGGGTGCATCGACAATACGAGAAGCCTTGCCCAGTCCAGCCGAATCAACGGTGATCATGGGTTTTTCTAATTGCTGTTCAATTGCTAATTCTAGCGAGTCCGGCAGCTTCAATCCTTGGTTAGAAAATAATTTAATTCCATTGTCCTGATAAGGATTATGTGAAGCGCTAATCACAATTCCTGCTTCAGCACGCAAGGTTCTAGTTAAATAAGCGATAGCAGGGGTTGGCATTGGGCCAAAAT
>CAVPKM010000014.1:0-17785 GCA_963705725.1 uncultured Gammaproteobacteria bacterium | reverse complement strand
CATTTTTCCGCTCGCAAACGCGCACGAAGGGCCAACATGACATAAAAAATCACCCCTACTCCTGCTAAATTTTTGCTTGGAAAACTATCTCCCTCTAAGTTAGGATTCACGATGGCATCCGCCTCAGGTAGGACAGAAGGAGGCAAATGGTGATCGGTTATTAAGACGCGTATTCCTCGCTTTTTTGCAGATAACACCCCTTCAAAACTAGAAATACCATTATCCACCGTAATAATAAGGTTGGGATTTGAAGCTGCAGCCACTTCCACAATTTCTGGTGATAGCCCATAACCAAATTTAAAGCGGTCAGGAACGAGATAAGAGACATTCGCCCCTAGCTGCTGTAAAAAATTTACCGCTAATACTGTGCTTGTTGCTCCATCTGCATCGAAATCTCCCACTATCATAATGGAGTGCTTCAATTGAATCGCTTCTATTAAACAATCAAGCGCAGAATTGATATTGGCAAGCAGACCAAAAGGTGCCAGCCTTTCTAATTCTTTTTCTAACTCTTCAATCAACGTCACGCCTCTTGATGCATAAATTTGATGAAGCAAGGGGTTGGCGTCTAAGCAGGAAGGTAACGCTGGCACCTGCCTTCTAATTATTTTTTTTTTCATTCCCTTTTCTCTTAAATAAAAGTAATTTTCAGCATGAGATTAATAAAAGAAGCGTTTTCTAAGACGCCATTGCAGTTGATTACCACTACCAAGATAGATATTTAGCTCTTTTAATGAACGAGATTTAATTTTTTCTATTAGTTTGAGAAGAAAATGAGCAATGACCGGGAATGGGTATTCAAAGTGATTAATTGCAATCAAATATTGACCTGGTTCTTCAAGATGACTGCAATTTATTGCTTGTTCATTCTCTGTAATTAAGGGAATACCCTGTTTTGACAATTGATGCATTCCTTTTACCAAGGAATGATCTGAAAGGATTAAATCGTAGTTTTTCAGTAATAATTCATCAATGGGTTTGCCTTGCCCCCAAGGCCAAACACTACTAATAACAGGTTGCTGATTCATCTGCCGTCTTTGATTAATTTGATGGGTAAAAAGGAGCATTTGCAATTCAGTAATCAGTTTGTTTCCAATATGTTTTTCATTTTTATCAAGTAAAAACTGGCGAATATCTTTGGCAAGCACTTTATAAAAAGGAGCGCTCGCGATTGATATGGCAGTTGGCAATTTGACATACCATTCGCAAGGTTTACCTGGAACAATATGGAGACCATCTTGTCGCAGAAAATCGTTAAGTATCTGCAATAAGCTCGTTGTTTCTTGATGATTCAAACACAAATGATCTCTGCCAATCAAAAAAATATTGCCTGCATCCACTTGTAATTCTATGGGATCAAAACGTAACCAATTCTCTTCAAAAGATAACCCATTTCCTAATGCAGATATTCTGGCATAAGGTAGAACTGGCTTGTCACCTAGCTTGGTTTTTGATTTACCAAATAATAAATTAAATAACAAAGCTTCGCTGGTTGGAACGACACTTTGTTTGGCAGGGAGCAATTTTTGCTGTGAATCCACTTCTTCGTTAATTTCAGCAACAAAATGTTCGGCAGACCCTAAATAAGCAGGAAATACCAAATGAACTGAATGGTTTTTTTTTATCATGTTAGCGCATGCTGATTGGTTTTCAGTGCTTGTGTCAGATTTTCAATTGCAATCTTTATTCGATTGACATCTTCGATCAAACTAAAACGAACATAGCCCTCACCTTCTAGACCAAATCCTAAACCGGGGGAGACTGAAACCCCTGCCTTGGTAATTAAGTATTTACAAAATTCTAATGAACCAAGATGTTCAAATGCTTGAGGTATTTTTGCCCATACAAACATTCCTGCCTTGGGAATTTGTAATTGCCAACCACTCGCCATTAAGCCCTGACAAAGTGCATCTCTTCTTTGCTCATAAACTTTACAAGTTTTTGCAACGCAAGTTTGATCGCTAGTAAGCGCTGTCACTGCAGCAATTTGAATGGGCGTAAACATGCCATAATCCAGATAGGATTTAATTTTAGTTAATGCGCTGATTAACTTATCATTACCACACATAAAGCCAACTCGCCAGCCAGGCATATTATAAGTTTTAGATAAGGTATAACACTCTACTGCGATTTCTTTAGCACCCGGCACCTGCAAAATTGAAGGGGCAACATACTGATCAAAGACAATATCTGCATAAGCGAGATCATGCAGTATCCAAATCCCTTTCTTTTTTGCAAGCGCAATGACTTCTTTAAAAAAATTTAAATCTACGCATTGAGTGGTTGGATTAGAAGGAAAATTTAAAACTAATATCTTAGGGGTGGGATGGACATTCTCCATTGCAAATTCAATATTTTTAAATAATTTTCCAAGATTTTCGCTTAATGCTACTGGGATTACATTTGCACCCGCAATCACAAAGGCATAGGCATGAATAGGATAAGCAGGAGTTTGAACCAATACATTATCGCCAGGATTAATGATGGCCAAAGCTAAATGAGCAATTCCCTCCTTTGATCCGATGGTCACAATGGCTTCCTTGTGAGGGTTAATCGTCACTTCATATTTTTTATGATACCATTTTGAGATAGCAACACGCAGATCTTCAATGCCTTTTGATAATGAGTAGCGGTGATTCTCAGGATCTTTTACCGCATCGACAAGGCTCTCAACAATATGCTGTGGAGTAGCTTGATCAGGATTTCCCATTCCAAAATCGATTACTTCCACCCCCCTCGCCCTTGCTTCGTCCTTAAGTTCTGCCAAGCCGTTGAAGATATACTGTGGTAACAGGCCTATTCGATAGAAATCGTTCATTTCGTACTCGCTTATTTCTTACTTCTAATAAGGTACTAAAATTAGGGTTTTCAAACAATGCTTTCAAGGTACAATCAATGGTTATAGAAGATCTAAGAGGTAATAATGATACTCACTCGAGATAAAGGGCATGGAGATTTTGAAATTCATTCTTATGAACCAGGTGTCTTTAAAATAAATGAAAAATTTTATACCGAAAGCCTCTTGCTAGGTCGCCACCTACTAGCTGGCTGGCCAATGAAAAATATCAGCGAATTAACCTTAACAAGTTTAAAACCTCTCCTAGCGCATCAACCGGATTTGATCCTACTTGGCACGGGTCCTAGCTTAATTTTTCCAGATCACGCCTTGCTGCATTTTTTTTATCAGCAGCAGGTAGGCTTTGAGGTAATGGATACGCTAGCCGCTTGCAAAACATTTAATGTATTGATGTCTGAAGATCGTAATGTTATCGCCCTGCTTTTAATTGAATAGAGAGGACTGATGAAAACCACTTTTCGATTTGTCATGGCACAATCAAATTTTTTAGTCGGAGACATTGAAGGCAACGCTGAAAAAGTCATTCAACAGGCATGGGTTGCAAAAAATACACTACAGGCTGATTTAATTATTTTTCCAGAACTTTCTCTAACTGGTTATCCGGCTGAAGATTTATATTGTCGTGATGGAATGTATAAGCGCTTAGATATAGGTTTAAAAAAAATTATACAAGCCTGTAATGGCGTTGATCTATTACTTGGTTATCCAGAGAAAATCCAAACTGACCGCTTTAATTCCGTCAGCTTAATTAGTGGCGGGAAAATTTGTAACACTTATCAAAAACGGCTCCTTCCAAATTATGGCGTTTTCGATGAAGTCAGATATTTCAAGCCCGGCCTTGGCCCTGTTGTTATAGACTATCATGGGCTAAGAATTGGGCTGCTGATTTGTGAAGATTTATGGCACGAAGGGCCCATACAACAAACTGTTGCCGCTGGCGCTGAGCTAATCATCAGCATCAATGCTTCTCCTTTTGATATGTACAAAGACGAGACAAGAACCAGCATGCTCCAAAAGCGAATCACTGAAGTCAACCTTCCTATTTTTTATGTGAATTGTGTCGGTGGTCAAGACGAATTAGTTTTTGATGGAAGTTCATTAGTGCTGAATTCGCAAGGATCAATAAAAGCACGTGGAGCTTTTTGCGAGGAAAGTTTAATACCGGTAGAGTTTTACCTAGACTTAACAACTAAAAAAATTGTTTTTAAGCCACAGCCAATCCCTGCTCTCCCTAGGCAGGAAGCACGGATATACCAAGCACTCACACTCGGTGTGCGAGACTATATTGAAAAAAATCATTTCTCAAGCGCGGTGCTGGGTTTATCAGGCGGGATAGATTCTGCATTAACACTTGCTATTGCAGTCGATGCAATTGGCGCTAACCGAGTAGAAGCCATCCTAATGCCGTCACGGTATACTCAAGCAATAAGCATAGAGGATGCTAAGAAACAAGCGCAAATGTTAAATGTTAAGACAACCCAAATATCGATTGAAAAGCTTTTTACTACCGCATTAGAAAGTCTTGCCACTGAATTTGAAAATTACCCTACTGATATTACCGAAGAAAATCTTCAAGCTCGATGCCGCGGTATGCTACTAATGGCAATCTCAAACAAAAAAGGCAGCATTGTGCTATCAACAGGAAACAAGAGTGAACTGTCAGTTGGCTATTCAACATTATATGGCGATATGGTCGGAGGTTTTTGTGTGCTAAAAGATATTTTCAAGACACTTGTCTACCACCTGGCAAATTATCGCAATAGCCTTTCCCCCATTATTCCTAAAAGGGTAATTGAACGTGAACCCACAGCTGAGCTGGCACCAAATCAAAAAGATCAAGATTTTCTTCCGCCCTACCCCTTACTCGATGAAATCCTTGAACTGTATATTGAGCAAGATAAGAGTTATGAAACCATTGTCAAATTAGGTTATGAAGAAATGATGACCAAGATGGTAATTAGAATGGTAAATAAAAATGAATATAAACGTCGTCAAGCTCCTCCCGGCGTACGTATTACCAGAAGAGCATTCGGCAGAGATAGACGGTATCCGATTACTTCAGGCTACAGCGATTACTTATAGAATTGAGTTTAAGTACCTGCATAGCATCATTTGCTAACTCCGTCTCTCCTAAAGCGCGATAACATTTCACCATAATTAATAAGGCGTCTGGCACCACTTTTGTTCCGGGTAAGTGCTGTACAATATAACTTGCGCGGTTGGCACCCGCCACATAAGCATGACGCAAAAAGTAGAATTTCGCTATTTGGTACTCATGCCTGGCTAATATTTCTTTAATATAGAACATTCTTCTGCGCGCATCATCTGCATAAATGCAATTAGGGTATTGCTTAATTAGCAGCAGAAAATCTTGGAAAGCTAGCTGAGCGGTGGCTAAATCTCGTTTAGCTGGATCACAAGGGAAGGCATTATATATCCAGCTTAAATTGTGCCCCATGTTAACCACACCGCGCAGATAACAAACATAGGGAACATTTGAACTCATTGGATAAAGTCGAAGGTAACGTTCGGCAGCTGCGATGGCAGAATCAAAATCATTGGATTTGTAATAGGCATAAATAAGATCGACTTGTGCTTGTTCTGCTCTGCAATCAAAAGGGTATAACGCATCAAATGCTTCAAACTCTGTCACCGCCTCTTTGAAATGTTTTTTTGCGAGAGCACGCTCCCCTTTTTGATAAATCTCTTCAGCTGATTTGCCTTTGAATGCTTCAGAACCGGTCGGAGAAGTCGCGCAACCCATTAAAGTGGTAAGAAGCAATGGAATTAATAAAAATTTCTTGTTTTTCATTTTCTTTCTTATACGTTAGATTTGTCGGATTATAATTTGAATGGCCTAAAAGTCAATTTGGTAATTTTATGACACAACAACGCCTACACCTAAGTGCTATTCTTCCTGAAACTCTAGCTGGCCTAAGATTAGATCAAGCACTTGCCAAATTATTTCCTGAATTTTCAAGGTCTCAAATTCAATCCTGGATTGAAAATGGTGCCGTACGTAGTAATGACAGAATTAGTTTAAAACAAAAAGAACGCGCTATTTCTGGACAAAAAATAACAATTGATGTGTTGCTAGAAGCACAAATTGCTTGGCAAGCAGAAGCTATTCCTTTAAACATCATCTATCAAGATGAATATCTATTTGTTATCAATAAATCCCCTGGTTTAATTGTGCATCCTGGCGCCGGAAATCCGCGATCAACCATGGTTAATGCATTATTACATTTAGATCCTAACCTTGCTAATTTACCACGAGCGGGCCTCATTCATCGTTTAGATAAAGATACTTCTGGACTTTTGCTGGTAGCACGAACACTACAAGCTCATCACGCGCTTTCACAACAAATGCAACAACGCCAAATACATCGAATTTATGAAGCGATCGTGAATGGCCATCCAAGGCCAGCTGGGTTGATAGATTGCCCCATCGGTCGACACCCCACTCAAAGAACAAAAATGGCGGTTTTAACGCATGGAGGACGGCCTTCACGCACACATTATAAAGTGCTGGAGAAATTTATTGCTCACTCTCATTTGGAAATCGAGTTGGAAACCGGTAGAACACATCAAATTCGTGTACACATGGCACATATCAATCATCCTATTCACGGAGACCCACTTTACAGCCGTCGACGAAATTACCCCTCGTTAAATGAAGCATTGAGTCTGACACTACAAGAATTTAAACGTCAAGCACTGCATGCTAAAAAAATCATATTCACTCATCCCCACAATTTAGAAGAGTACCATTTCGAGGCAGAAAGGCCACCAGACTTTGATAATTTGCTCAAAAAATTACGCGAGTTTAAGTGAAAATACATGACATAAATTAAATATTGATATAAAGTAGTGGTTACGACGCTGCTTGACTAGACATGGGAAATCTACATCTATGCAATTTATACGGCCCACCTGGCCTGCACCTGTGCATATTCATGCTGTGACTACTACGCGCATGCAAGGCTTGAGCCACTCCCCCTTTTGCAAGTTTTAATCTGGCAACACACGTGGGAGATGACATCGATGTAGTGATGGGGAATAGGGAAATACTCAGAAAAACGCTTAATTTACCCGCTAAACCTGTTTGGCTAAATCAATGTCACGGAAATCAAGTGTATATTGCAGATGCGGATTATGAAGGTCTTTGCCCACAAGCTGATGCAATCATTACTCATCAAGCGAATACCGTTTGTGTTGTCCTGACCGCAGACTGCTTGCCCATTTTGATAACAAACACAAAAGGAACGGTGGTTTCTGCTATTCATGCCGGTTGGAGAGGTCTTGCTAAGGGAATAATTCAGCAAGTAATCACTCACCTACAGGAAAACTCGAATGATTTACTCGTTTGGCTAGGACCGGCTATTGGGCCGGAGGTCTTCGAAGTCTCGGAAGAGATGAGGACAATTTTTTTTGAATTAAATGAAGCAAATGAGGCAGCTTTTACCCCAATGGGAAATAAAAAATGGTTGGCTAACCTCTATCAGCTTGCAAAAATACAACTGCAAAATTCCGGCATAAAGTCTATTTATGGTGGCGAACATTGCACTTATAATAATCCCGAATTCTTTTATTCTTATCGCAGAGATCAAGGTATCACTGGTAGAATAGCAACATTAATTTGGTTTAGCTCTCAAGCAGGGGATTTATAGATGAATAACTTAAAAAAAATTATTTTTGGTATGCTAGTTGGCTTATTGGTTACGACTCACGCTCTTGCTAAAGTGCCACCTATGCTGCACGCAAAAGCAGAAAATCCTGAGCTGGCCAATATGTTACAGAAAATCATGCCTGCAGTCGTCAATATTACGGCTCAAGGAGATGCCCCTATGCAGGCAACCCCTCCTATGCTACAAAAACAAAAAGGGGATGTTTTAGGTCAATATAACCCATTCCCGCGTTTTCAAGCCGTCGGCTCCGGCATCATTATCGATGCTGAAAACGGCTATTTGGTAACGAATGCTCATGTAATACGGCATGCAGATGTTTTAATTATTTCGCTTAGCGATGGCAGGCGCCTTAAAGCACGAAAAATTGGTGAAGATCCGGCTACAGACATTGCCGTGCTACAAGTTTATGCAAAACACCTTCAAGCTATTCCTCTAGCAAATTCAAACAACCTCAAGGTAGGAGATTTTGTGGCAGCAATTGGCAACCCTTTTGGTCTACAACAAACGGTTACCTCTGGAATGGTTAGCGCTTTAAATCGTAGTGTAGGAATTGAAGGCCCCTTAGGTTATGAAAATTTTATTCAAACAGATGCTTCAATTAACCCGGGCAATTCAGGTGGCGCACTCGTTGATATCGATGGCAAGCTTGTTGGAGTGAATACGGCTATTTTAGCTCCGCTTGGCGGCAATATTGGAATTGGTTTCGCTATTCCGAGCAACATGGTTAACAATGTAGCAAGTCAGCTGATCAAATATGGCAAAGTACAGCGCGGCATGCTCGGCATTATGGTGCAAGATTTAACCCCTGATTTAGCTGATGCATTTAAAATACACGATGCTAAAGGCGCACTCGTCACTCAAGTTACCTCAGATTCTCCTGCCCAAAAGGTTGGTCTCAAGTCGAAAGATGTGGTTCAATTTATCAATAACGAACCCATTACCAATGCGGCTCAATTAAGAAGCATTGTGGGAACCTTACCTGTTGGCACGAAATTATCCTTAACTGCTATCCGAAATAAAGAGCGCATGAATTTCAATGCGGTGATACAAGATGTTCCTAAAGTAGACCTAGCTAGCAGTAAGCAGTTACTTTCTGGGGTACGTTTGAGCAACTTCGTTCAGCTTGATCCTAAAATGGGAACAGTAAAAGGCGTTTTAGTTTTGCAAGTTAATGATTCAAGCAACGCCTGGCTTGCGGGATTAAGACCTCTTGACGTGATTTTAACAGCGAATGAGCAACCGGTTATTGACATCGATCGTCTCGCGCAAATGGCAAAAAACACCACCGACCAGTTATTGTTAAAAGTTAGACGAGCCGATGGCATGCTCTACATTGTTATTACCTAACAATTCTTAGATCAGTACATATCTATCTGGATTTTCAGGATCCAACCCAAAAATAATACGACTATATTTTTTAGGTTTTGGTTCTGGTTCTTCTTGCTGCCGCCAAAATGAAAGTTTTTTGTATGACTGCTCGAACCATCCTTCTTCATTGTTATTTTGCTCTTCTACATCGCCCTCTACCTCATAAGTTTTGCAGAAAAAATTTGTTATTTTATTTGCTACAGCACTCGCCGCCTCTTGGTAACCCTTAATTGTAGTTGAAAAAAAGCCGTAGACGCTTGGATAAGCTAATAATGAGGCAGCGCCTAGGTAGGTTAAGCCATTATAAAGTTTACCTTCAAAAGGACCTGATTGATTTTGACCAATTAGGCTAGAACATGCGGTAACTGCTGGAATTGTGTGTAAAATACCGGAAAAAGTTACCACTAATTTTGCGTACAGGGAATAAGCAAAAGGCGGAGCTGCCTGATAGGAATCTAGGGAACGCGCTTCTGTATTTCCTTCAAATATCATTACCGCCGCTGAAAGCAATGCTTTAAATACAATGGTAGCGGTAGGCGATTTGTTGTTAAGACCGGTCTCTTTACAAAATACTTCTGCGGCAAAAATTCCCAAAAATCCATGTACCCCGATAATCCCATATTTTTTCCAAGCTTCATTTAATATTGCCAACGCTTTTGAAACCAATGAATCCTGCCCTTGATGAGCAATCCAAACTTTTTGAAAAAAGGTAGCATAAAGACTTTTGAAAAATCCCGATATTCCTCCTCCATTTTCTTCCATTGCATCATGCAAATGAAAACTATGAAGTTTATATGCGCCGAATCCAGTAAGAAATCCGGGAAAACAAGAAAAAGCATAGACAAAAAACCGTTGCACCGGGGTTAACGCTTGTACATCTAATATTTCTGATAACGTATCCAAATAGGCAGCGACACCCATTAGCGAAAATGGTGTGCCAATGGTGAGGATTTCTATAAATGTTTGCCAATGATTATGATGATGATGATGATGTTCATGATGCTGCTTAATTTCCCGTACCCAAAAATAAAGGATAGCGGCAAGGAGTGGAATATTGGAAAGAAAGCTCATAACAAAACCAGCAATATGCACAGAGGAGGATTCGATATGCTCATTGAAAATATAATCCAACGCTTCTTCTAGCGTATAGCCATCCAGATTCGGTTCACTAATCATATAGCCCGCACTAAACATGACCATAGCAGCAACGGATAGCTTACCGACAGGATGTTCGTGCAAATGCAAATGCAAAGGCTGTGCTTCATCTTGTACTAACATAATATATACCTAAGGTTTGTTATTGGTTATTTATTAGACTGGATTATTGATATCAATAAATTTATGAGCAAGGCCAAATGTTTCACTCAGATGGTCGCCCAAAGCTTGAATGCCATATCGCTCAGTTGCATGATGGCCTGCTGCATAAAAATGAATACCATTTTCTTTCGCAATATGTACAGTTCTTTCAGAGACTTCCCCTGTTAGATAGGCATTGACACCCTGATCAATTGCGCTTTGCAAATAATCTTGAGCTGCACCACTACACCAAGCAATAGTATGAACCAGAGGACTTTCACCCTCTATATAGAGCGGTCGTCGATTAAGATGACGAGTAATAAAATCCATGAAATGAAGCCCGGAAAGAGGAACCCTAAGCTTTCCCAAAAAACCAAGGGCGAGACCGGGTTCTACCTCAAAAGTATCCGTAAAATCAATCTGGAGTTTTTTAGCTAATTGAATATTATTACCATAAACTTGATGTACATCAAGCGGGAGATGATACGCTAGTAAGCTAATATCATTAAGTACCAACGATTTGATACGCCGTTGTTTCATGCCTACTAAGACGGGCGATTCATTTTTCCAAAAAAATCCATGATGAACCAGAATTGCATCGGCTTGTTCTAGAATAGCGGCATCGATTAATGCCTGATTTGCTGTCACACCGGTTACAATTTTATGCAGGGTCGATTTCCCTTCAATTTGCAAGCCATTCGGAGAATAATCTTTGAAGGCACCAGGCTGTAGCAAATTATTAAGATATTCAATTAACTGTGTTAATGCTATCGTCACGCAGCAATTCGCCTAATTTTAGCACCTAAAGAGGACAGTTTTTCTTCAATACATTCATATCCTCGATCGATATGATAGATCCGATCTACAGAAGTCTCTCCATCTGCCACCAAACCTGCCAAAACTAAGCTCGCAGACGCGCGCAAATCCGTTGCCATCACAGGCGCACCAGTCAAATGATCAATACCCTTACAAATGGCTGTATTCCCTTGTAACGTTATATTTGCGCCCATACGCTGCAATTCATGCACATGCATAAAACGATTCTCAAAAATATTTTCCGTAATCATCCCTACCCCTTCTGCTATGGTATTCAATGCCATGAGCTGGGCCTGCATATCCGTTGGAAAGGAGGGATAAGGGGCAGTTGAAATGCTTACCGCCTTGGGTCGACAATTTAACATATCTAGCTCAACCCAATCAGGGCCCGTAATTATTACTGCTCCTGCTTCCCGTAGTTTAATGATCACCGATTCCAGTGTTTCTGGGTGGACGTCTTTTACTTTAATTTTTCCCTGCGTCATTGCAGCTGCAATCAAATAGGTTCCGGCTTCTATACGATCAGGAAGGACCCGATAACTCCCTCCCCCTAATTTTTCTACTCCTTCAATGATAATGGTATCCGTCCCTGCACCCTGTATATCCGCTCCAAGTGTATTAAGAAAGTTTGCTAAATCTCTGACTTCTGGCTCTCTTGCTGCATTCTTTAAAATCGTTTGCCCTTCAGCCAATACCGCTGCCATCATCAAATTTTCAGTTCCAGTCACGGTAATCGTATCTAAGACAAGGTTAGTCCCTCTTAACCGTTGATCAGCTACTGCTCGAATGTACCCATTCTCTACCGTAATTTTTGCACCCATGGCCTCCATTCCCTTTAAATGGATATCAACTGGACGAGAACCAATAGCACAACCGCCTGGCAAGGAAACTTCCGCCCTCCGATAACGTGTCAGTAATGGACCAAGAACCAAGATTGAAGCACGCATAGTTTTTACGAGTTCGTAGTGGGCAGAAAAGCTATTGATAGGCTGTGGATCGACTTGAATATTCATTCGGTCATCAATCATCAGTTTTGCTCCCATCCTACCCAATAATTCCATTGTGGTGGTGACATCTTGCAGATGTGGAACATTAGAAATAGTCACTGCCTCACTTGCGAGCAAGGTCCCAGCTAAAATCGGTAGTGCTGAATTTTTTGCACCCGAAATTTTGACTTCACCATTTAATCGAACGCCGCCTGTTATAATTAATTTATCCATCGCTCTTCTTCTTGTTTTGATTATTCAACTGCAATAAAGGCATAACCTCATACATATTTGCCATTTCGATCAACTGATTAGGCAAATTAAGAAATGAGAGGGATTGGTTATTTCTCTTCGCAATACGCAACCAGCTTATCATTAATGCTATCGCTGCGCTATCTACATAGGTCACCTCTGAAAAATCAAAACACAGCACGCTTTTTTCATTAAATAAAGCCCTGCTTTCTCGATGTAGATGGGCAACAGTCTCGTAATTGAGTGATCCTAAAAATTTATACCCCTTTTCACTTTTTTTAACTTCGTACCATGACATAGGATTAACCCTTTAAACGGTTGATGAGACCAGTCATTCCTTTTTGTTGCAAAATAGTAGCGAATTGAGATCGATAGCTGTTTATCATGCTAATCCCTTCAACACTGAAATCATATACTTTCCAAGCACCCCCAGATTGAATTAAACGATAGCTGACAGGTATACGTTGTCCATTTTTCGAATAATGACACTTTCCACTTGGGGTCTGACCGCAGAGGTATCTCTAAGCGGTTTAAATTCAATTTTATCATCTTCGTAGCTCGCTAAAGGAGTGGAGTAAACCTTGATAATGAGGTTAGTAAAGGCCTGTTTGAAAGCTGTTTTTTGCAAAGGTGTCGCACCTGACCAATATTCTCTTCCTACTACTGAGCGAGACATCGATTCTAAGTCGATATGGGGCAATAAAATCTGATGGACAATACCATTAATTGTCTGCTTGGTAATATGCCCTTTGTTTTTATCTAGCTCCACCGTCATTTGTTGTGATACTTGCTTCAACATATTGACAGGACGTCTGAGCTAACATCTGCTGTATTCGGAAATACTAATACCAAGAATATCAGCGATAAAGATAAGCTCTTACTTTCATAGGACTTCCCTTAATCTTTATTTTTAATGCTAAATTAATAATGACCAATTAAGTTTTCCAAAATTCAAGCTGGTGCAGTTTCGTAATCATGTCGCCACTTTTGACGAGGTTTCCTGAAAGCCTGGGGTCAGCCCAATATAATTAGAACCCAGTAACCCCTTTGTTAATATACTTCTGAAGTATCAGCAGGTAAGCGGTTCTCTTTCTTATTGATTAACAGTTTTACTCTTGCTTTAAAATGTTATTTTGCAATTCGATCCGTTCGATTTTGTCCATACCTTTGACTCCAGCGATTCTGACTGGCGCTCTTTCTTTCAGAGATAGAATATTATCAAATTCGGCAAAAACAGAGATAATAATCCGTTTTATTCCCTGACTAATACCCGCTTACTTTTAATGCAAGCAGGATAGGACGATTAATCCTGCGACCATAAAAAAGCCCAACGGTCATTTCTATAATTTTGTTCCCATATTCTCATCCTTCTAACATGACAGCAGTCAAAATAAAATCAAAACCTAAAACAGCTAACGAAGAATACACAACTGTTTTCGTCGTGGCTTGACTGATACCTGGCGCCGTAGGCTCACAATAACCTTGGTACTACCGCAATCAGCTGACGATGAAACAGAAGACCAAACTTTTAATTATTCCGTTGACTATATCTAAACGAAAATTACTTCCGATTGCATGTTCGACCAAAAAGAACCTGGATGAAAACCGAACCATTTTACTCCCATTAAGTATCCGCCATAAATTGCCACGATATTAAAAATAAGCGTTAATACAGGCATCGAGATAAATCCCGCCCAAAAACGTGGTGAAACGACCCGCCAAAGCGGATCGACTGCCATTATTTCCATGCTATCAATTTGTTCGGTCGCATTCATCAAACCAATTTTGCTGTTAACGCTGTACCCGCCCTCCCTGCAAATAATAATGCAGTCACAACCCGTTATATTCTCTTACGACGCTTAACGCCACTAATTGACCTAATTGTTGTTCAGCGCTAAAACGACACCATCGTATGAAAACCTTAAAGTGCTAAAACTTAAACCAATAAATAATGCGGAAACGCGAATGGGGGTCAATGACAATTATCCTACGCTGAATAGTTGCTGTATAGCATCACCCGAAAATTTCCCCAGAACACTGCCGGGTAACGAACCGGTGTTTGATCAAAAACGATCCAGATTGGCCCAGACGGCCTGAAAACTTTATCCCCATTTTTCCAAGAGCTGCACAGACTTAAGATCATAATTGCAAATCCTCATCGTCGCCCCTCGGAAAATGGAGAAAAGGAATCACACCATCTGGCAATCCATTCACAAATTGATGCACATCTGCAGGTGGTTCCCATGCATAATTTCATCAGGCGTGCCTTGGCCGATTACCTTACCATCAAGCAGAATATAAATGCGCGATCAGCAGATTGAAGCAGTTTCAACGACATAGTGAGAGCAATGATGAAGTCACACCTAGTACTTGATTAATTTTTTTGATTAACGCTACTAAAATACCCATCGTAACCGGATCTTGTCCCGTGAAGGGTTCGTCATACATTAACGGTTGGGATCAAGCGCCAAGCAACGAGCGAGCGCTACCCGCCTCGCCATTCCACCTGAAAGTTGATTTGGTTTGAGGTCGCAAGCTCCTCAAGACCTACTGCTTGCAACTTCATTAAGGCTAGGTCACGTATGAGTTCTTCTGGTAATGCGGTGTGTTCACGAAGCGGAAAGGCCACATTTTCTATCACGCTGAGATCAGTAAATAATGCACCACTTTGAAACAATACGCCCATTTGCCTGCGTTGCCGATATAATTCAGCTCTTGAAATTTCATGAATATTGGCCCCATTGACATGAATTGTTCCAGATGATGGTTTTAATTCTCCGCAAATGAGGTTCAACAAAGTCGTTTTGCCCGTACCACTTGGCCCATGATAGCTACAATTTTACCCCTTTCACCGTAATGTTAAGGTTATTAAAAATAAGACGATCATCATGCGCAAAGGATATGTCCTTGATTGTGATCAGGTGTGGGTTTAACTCTTGTTTACAATCCATGGCGTTCTTATTTGGAATAAAGTATTTATATGTTTAGCATAGCAATAGGTAATCAACAACTTAACACTTCACTTCTCCCCGTTTTTTTGACCAATGAGTAAATTCGAGTATAATCATCGCGAATCTAATTACAAAAAAAGGAAAGTTATTCATCATGTTTTCGAATGAAAAAATCTGCTCCTCAGCTCGCACTGCCATTAAAACTGAAATCAGCGCGATTGAGAGTCTACTCCATCGAATTGATGATAATTTTGCGATAGCTTGCCAATATTTACTAAAATGTACAGGCCGCGTGATTGTACTTGGAATGGGAAAATCCGGACATATCGGAAATAAGATCGCCGCTACTTTAGCGAGCACAGGAACACCTTCTTTCTTTATCCATCCTGCAGAAGCGAGTCATGGCGATATGGAAATGGTGACAACGAGGATATTATCCTGGCGATTTCTGATTCTGGGGAAACAAATGAAATTTTGAATTTAATTCCCTTTATCAAACATTTAAATGTGCCCTTGATTACTTTGACCGGGAATGAACAATCAACATTAGCAAAAAAAGCAACGGTTAATATTGATATCAAGGTAGCAAAAGAAACTTGCCCTTAGGCTTAGCTCACTTACGAGTACTACAGCTAGCCTAGTGATGGGAGATGCCATTGCCATCGCCTTACTAGAAGCAAGAGGCTTTACCGCAGAAGATTTTCGCTTTTTTTCATCCAGGTGGTAGTTTAGGAAAACGACTTTTACTTAAAATTCATGACCTCATGCGCTGTGGTGAACAACTTCCCACTGTTCATGAAGACGCCTTAATTAAGGAAGCACTCGTTGAGATGACCCAAAAAAATCTTGGGATGACATCTGTGATTGATCACGAGAAAAGATTGGTGGGAATTTATACTGATGGGGACTTACGTCGCACGTTAAATAAAAGTATTGACGTACATAGTACACCCATTAAAGTTGTCATGACAAAATCTTGCAAAACTATCCCTCAACATTACTAGCAATTGAAGCCTTACAAATTATGGAAAACTATAAAATAACCTCATTACTGGTGGTCGATAACGACAATGATCTACTTGGTGTCGCCCACCTTCACGATTTATTAAATGCAGGATTATAGGTGCTTATGTTAAAATCTTCTCCCGCTTTAGATAAAGCTAAACTCATTTCACTTGTGCTACTTGATGTAGATGGGGTGCTTACCGATGGTAAAATTTATTTCACCAGTGAAGGAATCGAATATAAAGCATTCCATAGCCAAGATGGCTTAGGGATAAAAATGTTACTAAAAGCAAAAATTGAGGTAGGCGTCGTCACCGCTCGCACTTCAACTATAGTTGAAAAAAGAATGAGTGAGCTTGGCATAAAATATATTTCTCAAGGACAAGAAGATAAATTACACGCTTATGAAATGATTAAAAAACAAGCAAATTTACAAGATCACCAAATTTGTTTTATTGGCGATGATTTAATTGACCTCGGCTCAATGCAACGATCAGGCTTAGGAATTGCTGTTGCCAATGCTACATCATTTGTCCAGCAACATGCAGATTGGATTACTTCACGTTCAGGGGGCCAAGGGGCAGTACGTGAAGCTTGTGAATTTATTCTTTCTGCCCAGCAAAAATTACAAAAAATTTGCGAGCAGTTTTTATTTTCTACTTGTGAAGATTAGTGAAACGTAATGTTTTTCTTATCAATCTTTTTTTTCTATTGGCAATACTAGCCAGTTTACTCGTTATTCGTCATCTTACCGTAACAGGCAATTGGAAACCCAAAAAAGATGACCCTAATTCTCCTGATGCCTACATGATCAATGCCTCCTTTATACGAACAAATGAACAAGGGGAACCTGAAATCACGCTAGCCAGTCCCTATGTGACCCACTACCAAGCAGAAGATCGCTCCTATCTGAAAATGCCAGTTATCTATTTATATAAAAACAATGAAGAATGGCAAGTTACCGCCCATCATGCAAGAGGATCTCATGGTACAACCCAGTTTGATCTTTATGAAAATGTTAAAATAAAGCAAAAACCTTCTTTAAAAAACCCAGGTTCAGAGCTTTTAACGAGCTTTTTAACTGTCTTTCCCAAGCAGGATTTAGTCACCACCTCCTCACCTATTACCATCACGCAACCTGGCGTTAAAATTAACGCAGTTGGGTTAAGAGGCGATCTCAAAACTGGAAATATCACCTTATTATCAAAAACAAGAGGGGAATATGACCCATCATCCTCACATTAAGATTTTAAGACAGATGCTTTTCTCAGCGATTTTATTGCTTTATGGTTCAATCGTAACAGGAGCCGTATTCGGCCAAGAAAAAATTTATCTAGAGGCAGATAGCGTTAATTACGATTATAAGAAGGGAGTGATTCATTACGCGGGAAATGTCCATGCTACACAAGGAGAAACCTATCTAACCGCAGATCAAATGTTTATTTATTATAATACCAACCATAAAATCCAAAAAATAGTGGCAATGGGGATGCCTGCCCACTATGAAACAAAGATAAAGATGGAACAGCCCAATCTAAAAGCATTTGCAAAAAAAATTAATTACTA
>CAVPKM010000013.1:0-243247 GCA_963705725.1 uncultured Gammaproteobacteria bacterium | reverse complement strand
TGGGGTATTAAGCGACTCGGCGATCTCACGCGCCTCGATGCGGACGCGATTGGAAGCCGGCTCGGGCGGCGCGGTGTCGACTGATCCGGATCGCGTGTGGCGAGAATGTTTGCGGCTGATTCCGCGCCGGGCAGCGGAAATTTTCACCGAAGCGATCAGCTCGATTACGGTATCGAGACGCTCGAGCCGCTGGAATTCGTGATGCGTCCGATCCTCGAGCGGCTATGCGAGCTCTGAGTTGCGGGCCTGGTGGCGGGCGATCTGATGCTTTCCTTCGGCCTCATCGACCATCGCAAGTTCAGCCGGCGGGTCACGATCGGCGCGCCTTCTAATGATGTGCGGCGAAACAAATGGGAATCTACCATCAGAGCAGCGCTTCGATACAAATTAAACTGTGAAGTCGATTATGTTATTTGTGGGGTCGATACCCTTGATGTTTGCTTAAATCCGCGGCAGTACGATCGAGCCAAGGAAAATTCCAAAATCAATAATGCATTTACATCAAGCCCAATTAAACTAAAAATTTTGATAAAACTTTTTATATTTTTAGTTTACATGACGATGAGGATTTCATACCAGTTAGAAATTTATTCAACGCTTTAATGTTCTCGAATGAAAAAATACAAGAATTTTTTGCATATATTGAAAAATTTGGAAGAATAGCCAGAACCGGCGATATATTGCAGAAGGCAGTATGTGCTGATTTAGAATCCGAATGTTTTCCCCACAATCAACTCGCAACATTATTTCAAACCCCTGATCACCAAACTAGTACCTATACAAATAAGGATTGGGAAACAAATGCGACTCCAAATTTACTGCTTCTTGGGGGAAGAGATTGATTCGGAAGCTGTTGAAACCGCATTGTTCTCCAAACTTTCTCTTTCCTGCGGAATGCTGTTCTTGAAGCTGGTAAAATAAAGTTTATCTTTACCCCAGCAAGTGGTGAACTTATTGAGGAAACGACTTGCCTATTCCTTACAGATTATCAAACGCGTTATAAGTGGAGCGTGAAATTTTCTTTCGACCTACTTCGCAACGCCACGGCTTTCAAATGGGTGAAGGAATCAAATCTACTTAAATTTCTCTCTTTTTGTAGCGCTAAGCATGCTGATGAGTTTAGATACGAAGGTCTGGATTCTGTCTGGAACCTTTTAGAATTTTTAGGATGTAACCAAGACTTAGACTATGAGGAATTTAAAAAATTTTACCAAGATCCCCTTTTGGGACAGCGGAAATCCAAGAATACCTAAAGCATACCTCACAGTTAGAGGATGTAATTTTACTTTTGAATCAACTAACGGACGAATTTCTGTTATTGTTGATGCTGATGCCTTAACTCAAACCACGGAAACGACAAGTCAATCTGAATACCCAACGGAAAAAAGACTCGTTATTTTCAGTGAAACTAAGTGCCCAGCTTGCACATTTTTTCAACAATTTTCAGAAAAGACAGTGAATACTACAAATTGGACAGTTTCATTCAATATCACCGATTACCATGAGTACGTTAACTTTTTAAAAGTAGCAGGACTCACTGCTGAAGAGATTAATAATAAACTACTTCTGGAATTCGATAACAAAGAAGAATGGCTTGATAGATTTGAAAAACAACTAGTTGAAATATACCAATTAAATTCTACAATCCGTGGTCGTGATTTATCCCACATGATTAGTCTTAGGCGTTGTATTGGATCAAACCTGGAGAATCATGGCTTACAAATGTCAATCATTATCCCGGAAGAAAGCGACAATCGAATAACAAATATAATAGCCTTAATGAGAAAAAAATATTTCTATTTAGCCACCCGCATGCACACGTATGAAGATTGTATATCAAAGACTTATGAACTCACCGATTCAACCACTATTTATTCCTTAGTTAAAACAGCATTTGTCGGTGAAGAAGACAAGATAGCAGACTATAAACGAATCATTGAACAGCAATTTGGTCTGCTATTCGAGATAGGGAGTAGTCTAGAAGAAGAAGAATCCTTTGACGAGGAAGTGGAATTTGTAGGCAACCAAAGCACGGTATTTCGCAGTCACATAGCCTAAAGAGAACACGGGATTGACGAATTACCCAAAGGATATTACCATGCCCGCGAAACTACTTTTCACTCTGATCTTGCAAGCCTATCCCTATTCTTGTGCCATATATGGTTTCAAGCGTGATTCTAGGATTCGTTGTGTAATAGGGCTTATTTCCACTGGAATAAATGGCTGAACTCTGAATGGCATAACTGGGTAAAAATTGATTTCTTGCGATTTCAACAGAAAATTTATCTAAGATACGCTGAAATTCTGAATTTTTAATTTGCGGATTATTTCTAAGTGCCAAGAGGATCGCTTCTTGAACAGATAAATGTTTAGTTGCACAACATTCCGCTGAAATTTCTTTAGCAAAGATTAAAGATTATTGGCAAATAGCAAATGACAAAGAAAAAAATAAAAACCTTTTCATTTAATGAATCATTCGACAATAACCGCAAATAAATCGTAGTCATCCGCATCTACGATTTTTACTTTTACAAAATCACCAATGTTTAAATTGACAGGATTATCTAAATAAACTTTCCCATCGATTTCAGGTGCATCGCTCACACCTCTTGCAATCCATCCTTCTTGATCTTTATCATCAATCAGGACAGTTTGGATGCTGCCAATTTGTTTTTTTAATAATGATTGACTAATGCGACTTTGTACTTCCATAAATCGCTGCCAACGTATCTCTTTTATTTCTTCTGGAATGGCGTTTTCTAGTTCATTGGCTTTAGCACCTTCTATCGCTGAATATTTAAAACAGCCTACTCGATTTAGTTGCGCTTCTTCCAAAAAATCCAGTAGCAACTGAAAATCTTGTTCGGTTTCACCTGGGAATCCTACAATAAAGGTACTGCGTAATGTCAGATCGGGACAAATTGATCGCCAGGCTTTAATGCGTTTTAGATTATTTTCTCGACTTGCAGGACGTTTCATCGCTTTCAGAATGCGTTCGCTAGCATGCTGAAAGGGCACATCTAAATAAGGTAGAATTTTACCCGCTGCCATTAAGGGAATAATTTTATCAACATGCGGATAAGGATAGACATAATGCAAACGAATCCAAATGCCGAGTGTGCTCAGGCCTTCAGCTAAATCGCAAATATCTGTTTTATAAACTTGATTGCGCCACGATTCTTCTTGATATTTTAAATCTAATCCATAAGCACTGGTATCTTGAGAAATGACAAGCAACTCCTTAACGCCGGCTTTTGCCAGGGTTTCTGCCTCTTTTAAAACTTGACTAACAGGACGGCTTAATAATTTACCGCGCATAGAAGGGATAATGCAAAAAGTGCAACGATGATTACAACCTTCAGAAATTTTAAGATAAGCATAATGCCTGGGCGTAAGTTTTATTCCTTGTGGCGGAAGTAAGCTGGTAAAAGGATTACGGTTTGGCGGTAAATGAGCATGAATGGCGGTTACCACCTCTTCATAAGCGGCAGGACCTGAAACATGAAGCACATCGGGATATTTTTCAAGAATTTGTTCCTTTTTAACTCCCAAGCAACCCGTTACAATCACTTTACCATTTTCGGCCATGGCCTCCCCGATTGCATCCAACGATTCTTCAACGGCTGCTTCAATAAATCCACAGGTGTTGACCACAACCATATTCGCTTCGCGATATTGAGAAACGATTTCATAACCGTCTGCTCGAAGCTGTGTTAAAATTCGTTCAGAATCGACTAACGCCTTTGGGCATCCTAAACTCACAAAACCTATTTTTGAGTGCTCTACCACCATTTTTTCACCATTTTAATAGAACATGCCGAGCTCTAACTTCGCTGCATCTGACATCATGGAATAGTCCCAAGGAGGATCAAAAACCATTTCGATTTCAGCTTCCACAACTGTAGGCAAATTTTCAATTTTATTTTTTACTTCTGTTGCAATCGTAGGTCCCATGCCACAACCCGGCGCAGTCAACGTCATCTGAATCAAGACTCGATGGGTATTATCCGCTACAGGAAAAATTTGACATTGGTAAATTAAACCCAAGTCCAGAATATTAACGGGAATTTCAGGATCAAAACAAGTCCGCAATTGGGAATAAACTAACTCTTCCAGCGTGGCATCTTTTAATGCTTCTTCTGACATTTTTTCAACAACAGGTTTTCCAAGCGCATCTGCATCCTTGCCATCAATGCGAGCTAAATTGCCATAAATATTGACAGTAAATGCGCCGCCCAATGATTGAGTAATGGTGAGCTCTGTTCCTGCTTGTAAATAAATTCTAGCGCCAGAAGGAATTAACAAGGCATCTACATCTCGATTTAAAAAAATAATTTCTGTTGAATTCATTCTATCAATTTTCATCTATTGTAAAGCTTTCACCACAACCACACAGCCCATCTGCGTTAGGATTTTGAAAAATTAATTTACTTTGCAAAATACCTTCGTCTATAAAATCTACGACAGTGCCTTGCAAATATTTAACAGAATCTTCTGCAATATAAATGGTTAATCCATCTTGTTCCCAAGTTACATCGTTCAGCTCGCCTCCTGCTACCATGTCTGGCACATAGGCCAAACCTGAACAGCCGGTTTTTTTTACCGCCAATCGAAAATGATTTTTTTGCGGAGATTGATTTTTTTTAATATGCGTGATGGCATTGGATGTTAAAGAAATAATTTTTTCATTCATAAAAATCCCTCATTCAGTACTGGCCACTTCTCTAGAATTATCAAGTGCTGCAATAAGTGCATGCCAAGCGAGTGTGGCACATTTCACTCTTGCCGGAAATTCTGCGACACCTTTTAAGGCTTCCAGCTTTCCTAATGTCGAAAAATCCTTGTTCTCAGAATATCCTGTTACCATCTCGTGAAAAGCTGCGAATAATGTCTTAATTTCTAGAAAAGTTTTACCTTTTAAACTTTCAGTCATCAAGGAAGAAGAAGCCATTGAAATGGCACAACCACATCCTTGGAAACTGAGATCTTTCACTTGTTCATCTTCGGTACTTAAATAAAGCGTCAAGCGATCCCCACATAAAGGATTAAATCCTTCTTTAATTCTATTTGCATCTGGTAAAATTAAAAAATTTCGAGGATGTCGGCCATGATCTAGAATTAAAGCTTGATAGAGTTCTCGTAAATCAGACATTTATGCAAATAACCCTTTTAATTTAATTAGCGTCAAGATGAGCTGGTCTATTTCATTTTTATCATTGTACATCGCAAAAGAGATACGCGCTGTTGCCGGCACATTAAATCTCGCCATTAGCGGCATTGCACAATGATGACCCGCTCGGATGGCAATGCCTTCACTATCCAAAACCGTCCCAATATCATGAGGATGAATATCATCAAGCATAAAGGAAATAACAGCAGATTTCTTTAAGGCTTGCCCGATTATTTTTAAGCCTTCAACTTGATTTAATTTTTCAGTTGCATAATTGAGTAAAGTTTTTTCATGATTTTCAATGCGCGACAAGTCTATTTCATTTAAATAATCGATTGCAGCACCTAGCCCCACTACGCCTGCTATATTTGGTGTTCCCGCTTCAAACTTATAAGGCAATTTATTGTAACGAGTGCGCTCAAAACTGACCTCAGCAATCATATCTCCGCCACCCTGATACGGTGGTAACTGCTCCAACCATTTGAGGTTGCCATATAGCACCCCCACACCAGTTGGACCATACATTTTATGGCTAGAGAATACATAAAAATCACATCCCAATTTTTGCACATCAACTGGCATATGCGGAACAGCTTGCGCACCATCAATCAATACGGGAATATTTTTTTCATGGGCAAGCGAAATTATTTTTTCAACGGGATTAATGGTGCCAATGGCATTTGAAACATGGGAAATTGCAACGAGCTTTGTTTTTTCAGTTAATAAGGTTTCATATTGATTGAGATCTAACTCGCCCTCATCTGTCACAGAAATCACTTTTATTTTTGCACCCACTTGTTCACAAAGCAATTGCCAAGGCACAATGTTGGAATGATGCTCCATTTCGCTAAGAATAATTTCATCCGATTTTTGTAAATGCGCCCTAAAACATTGCGCAATTAAATTAATACCTTCTGTGGTACCTTTGGTAAAAATAATTTCTGATTCACTATTTGCATTGATAAAGGTTTTTACTTTTTTTCTCACCCCTTCATAAGCATCGGTTGCCTCAACACTTAATGCATGCACACCGCGATGGATATTTGCATTACAAGTTTGATAATAGTGATTGATTGCTGCTAATACTTTATCAGGCTTTTGTGTGGTGGCAGCATTATCGAAATAAATAAGGGGTCTACCATGAATCATTCTATTTAAAATAGAAAAATCTGATTTCTCAAACATAGTTCACCTCATGTTTGAGCACGAGATGTGTGGTAATTATTTTTTGAATTGTTTCATGATAATGCGCATTTAAATCAAATTGTATAAAGGCCAGAAGCAGCAAATGGAAAGCTTCCTGTTTAGAAAGCCCTCTTGATCTTAAATAAAATAACATCTCTTTATCTAACTGACCAATGGTTGAACCATGTTGACATTTTACATCATCTGCATAAATTTCTAATTCTGGTTTGGCATTAATTTCAGCACGTTCTGCTAAAAGCAAATTTTTATTTTGCAAATTCGCTATCACTTTTTTTATTTTCGGCTCAACTCGAATTTTTCCATTAAAAATTGACTGACATTGATCTGCGGCTACGCATTTAATTAATTCTTCGCTGGTAGTATGATCTGCTTGATGATTGATAACGGTTTGCAAATCCATTTTCTGCTCATGAAGCGCCAAATTCAATCCCTGTAAGGAAAAAGTTGCACCCTGCTCATTTAAATAACAATGAATTTCTTCTCGACTAAACTGACTACCAAGCTGATAGTTTTGCATTGATACCTGACTATTTTTTTGTTGAGTAATTTCGATCTGATTATAATTAACTGTCATTAACGAATAATTCTGAAATTTACAATAGTTGACTTCCGCTGCTTCTTCTACAATGAGATGGGTCACAACATTATTAAAACTGGTATTGGTTGATAAGCTAATATGCTCTTCAAAAAGCGAAATACTCGCATTTTTTTCAACTTTAATTAAATTGCGAAAGCCTAGCATTTTGTCATCTGAAAATTGGCTATTCAAAAAAAGCAATTTTATTGGTTTGGTTGCTTTAAAATTTTTAGAAATGGTAAGGGATATCCCGCCATTAAAAAAAGCCCCATTTAATTGGGTAAAGGCATTTTCATTTTTTTTATTTAATAACAAACTTTCAGAATAATGTGGTGGATTTTCAAGGGTAGCAACAAGACTCGAAAAAATTATTTCAGGAATAACTGAAGAGACTTCGGATAAAAATGTTCCGTCTAAAAAAACGAGATAATCATAACTGCCATTCTCTAGATAGCTGTTAATCTCTAACAAATTTATTTTTGGTAAAGAAGGTGAAGGCAAAAAAGACTGATTGACAAATTTTTTCAAATTGGAATATTTAAATTGCTCATTTTCACGAGTGGGGAATTTATTTTTTAAAAAAGCTTGCAGTTGTGATTTCCTAAAATCATAAAATGAAGTTTTCTCTTTTGACGAAAACTGCTCTGTCCAAATTTCATGATATTGTTGATAGACATCTTGTGCTAAATGGGTCATACAGATAGACCCTCAATCGCTTGTTCTTGATCAATCCAGCCATAGCCTTTTTGCTCTAACTCTAAGGCCAATTCTTTTCCACCTGTCTTAATAATTTTTCCTTTTGCAAGAACGTGCACATAATCTGGTACGATATAGTCTAAAAGACGCTGATAATGGGTAATGACAATAAAGGAGGTCTGATCGCGCAAACTATTCACGCCTTTAGCTACAGTTTGTAAGGCATCGATATCTAAACCCGAATCGGCTTCATCTAAAATGGCTAATTTTGGTTTTAATAAAAGCATTTGCAAAACTTCATTTCGCTTTTTTTCTCCCCCTGAAAAACCTGCGTTGACACTGCGATGCAAGAAAGATTCATCCATGTCTAATTCTTTCAGCTTACTTTTAACATGTTGCAGAAAATCCATCGCATCGAGTTCTTTCTCTCCTTTCTTTTTACGAATAGCATTCATCGCTGCCTTCATAAAATACATATTATTAACACCGGGAATTTCAATTGGATATTGAAATGCTAAAAATAATCCTGCTACCGCACGATCTTCTGGACTTAAGTCGCTGAGCGATTGATTTAAAAATTGGATATCTCCACCTGTTACTTCATAGCCACCCCGCCCTGCTAATGAATTGGCAAGTGTACTTTTTCCTCCACCATTCGGTCCCATAATGGCATGTACCTCGCCGGGATTCACTGTCAGGTTAATTCCTCTCAGCACCGATTTCTCTTCAACGCTGGCCTGTAAATTAGTAATCTTGAGCATGCTTACCTCTTAAACCTAAACTGGTCAAATCTTTAAAGATGATATTATAAGTTTTTCACTTCCCTCTTGGGGGAAGCGGCCGACGCCTAGCCTACACTGCCTTCTAAACTCACTTCCAATAGCTTTTGTGCTTCTACGGCAAATTCCAAGGGGAGTTTTTTAAAAACCTCTTTGCAGAAACCATTCACAATAAGTGAAATTGCATCTTCCGGGCTGATTCCTCTTTGCTGACAATAAAAAAGTTGATCTTCTCCTATTTTAGAGGTAGAAGCTTCATGTTCTATATTTGCCGTGTTATTTTTCACTTCGATATAGGGAAAAGTATGCGCACCGCATTGATCGCCGAGCAATAAGGAATCGCACTGGGTATAATTTCTGGCTTGAGCTGCGGTAGGCGCCACTCGAACTAAACCACGATAAGCATTTTGTCCGCGACCGGCTGAAATTCCCTTCGAAATAATTGTACTGCTGGTATTCTTGCCTAGATGAATCATCTTTGTCCCGGTATCAGCTTGCTGGTAGTGGTTGGTTAATGCAACAGAATAAAACTCACCTACTGAATTATCCCCCTGCAAAATCACGCTTGGGTATTTCCAAGTAATTGCCGAGCCTGTCTCAATTTGAGTCCATGAAATTTTAGAATTTTCACCCTTACAAAGCCCCCCTTTTTGTCACAAAATTATATATCCCCCCCTTTCCTTCCTTATCACCTGGATACCAATTTTGTACAGTAGAATATTTAATTGTGGCGTTTTGATGAGCAACCAGCTCAACGACAGCAGCATGCAGTTGATTTTCATCTCGCATCGGAGCGGTGCAGCCTTCTAAATAACTCACATGACTATCTTCGTCAGCAATAATTAATGTTCGCTCAAACTGTCCTGTATTTGCTGCATTAATTCGAAAATACGTTGAAAGTTCCATTGGACAGCGAACACCCTTAGGAATATAGACAAAGGAGCCATCACTAAACACAGCTGAATTCAGCGCTGAAAAAAAATTATCACGAAGCGGCACCACCGTTCCTAAATATTTTTTAACTAGGTCGGGATGGGTTTGTACGGCTTCAGAGAAAGAACAAAATATTACGCCAACCTCTGCTAATTTTTCTTTAAAAGTGGTCGCAACAGATACGCTGTCAAAGACGGCGTCTACTGCCACGCCTGCTAATTTTTCATATTCGCGCAACGGAATGCCAAGTTTCTTATAGGTTTCCAGCAGTGCTGGATCTACTTCATCTAAACTTTTTGGACCCGCTTTTTTTGACTTTGGTGCTGAATAATAAACGATATCTTGATAGTTGATAGCAGGGAAGGAGACATGGGCCCATTTCGGAGGACTTAATGTTAACCAGTAACGATAGGCTTGTAAGCGCCATGCTAATAAAAATTCCGGTTCTTGCTTTTTAGCAGAAATCGCCCTAATCGTTTCTTCTGTTAGGCCGGCTTTAAAAGCTTCACTTTCAATTTCTGTAATAAAGCCGTGTTGGTAGCTTTGATTGACTACTTCATCTAGATATTTATTTTCTTCTATCATTTATTACCTGCTTTGTAACTACTCGCCCCTAGAAGCGGACGTGCAAATTTAACGGCTTCATCAAGCTGCTCAAGGCGGCTAAAATAGTTTGATTAATCAGAGGCTTATAATGATACCAAAATTACCCAAATTAGTATATAGTAACTATTCAACGTGCAAGATAAAATAGCGCATTCTAAAGGGGCGATCTCGACTATGGCAGACATTCTTCATCAATTGCGTATTAATGCGCCTGCTACGCAAATCTACCACGCACTCACCGATCTTAAAGGACTGGCACATTGGTGGACCCGATACGTAAGCGGCACTAACTTGGTTAATTCTATTCTGCAATTCACGTTTCAGCATGGAAGCATCGTGGTTAAAATGAAGGTAATCAAGCTTATTCCCAATCGTACCGTTATTTGGCATTGCATCAGTGGATTCCCTGAGTGGGAAGGCACACAGCTTTCTTTTGATCTTGAAACCACACCGGAAGGGACAATTTTGCATTTCGCTCACCGCGGCTGGCGACGCACCACAGGAAATTTTCCTAAATCTAACTTTGACTGGGCCAGGCACCTGGCTAGTTTACGAAATTATCTTGAAAAAGGCGCCGTGACTCGCGCCAGAAGGTAAGAAAGTATGGATAAAAAAATATTGTTTAGCGGTATTCAACCGTCTGGCAGCTTGATGCTTGGCAATTATACCGGAGTGATTAAACATTGGCTAAATTTTCAAGATGATTATCAGTGTTATTTTTCACTTGTTGATTTGCATACTTTGACCGTCAAACAAGATCCGCTAACTTTTCGAAATCGCTGTTATGATTTTTTAGCACTTTACCTTGCCTGCGGTATCGATCCTGAAAAAAACATTCTTTTTGTACAATCTCATGTCCCTGCTCACGCAGAGCTAGCCTGGATATTAAATTGCCATGCTTATATGGGCGAATTAAACAGAATGACGCAATTTAAAGATAAATCCAGTCGCTTTTCTCAAAATATAAATGTGGGACTCTTTGATTATCCTATTTTAATGGCGGCAGACATTTTACTTTATGAGTCGAATTTAGTTCCAGTTGGCGATGATCAGAAACAGCATCTAGAATTAACGCGTGACCTCGCCATCCGTATGAATAACCTGTATGGTGACATTTTCACCATTCCCGAGCCCTTTATTCCGTCGGTGGGCGGAAGAATTATGGGACTGCAAGATCCAAGTAAAAAAATGTCGAAAACCGATGAAAATGAACAAAATTATATTGCCTTACTCGATCCTCCAGCTACTATTCGAAAAAAAATACAACGAGCAGTAACAGATTCTGGTTCCGAAATTAAATATGTACCTGAAAAACCTGGCATTTCGAACTTACTGCTTCTTTACTCCATCATTTGCCAGCAAAGTATTGATACACTTGAAACGCATTTTCAGGGCAGAGGATATGGAGATCTCAAGAAGGAAATTGCAGAGGCCTTAGTCGAATTTTTAGTACCCATACAGGAAAAATATAGTCAATGGCGAAATGACCTTGAAAAATTACATAAAATTCTCAATCATGGAGCAAGCGTAGCCTCGCAAAAAGCCGGTCAAACCCTTGAAAAACTGCAGGAAGCAGTCGGCTTTATTCCAAAGAAAAAAGGATAAATTAGTTTTAATGGAGAAAACTTTATTATTTTACGATATTGAGACAACCGGTTTAAATAAATGTTTTGATCAAATCGTGCAATTTGCTGCCATCCGCACCAACGATCAACTTGAAGAATTAGCACGTCATGAGTTTTTAATTCAGCTGAATCCTGACGTCATTCCTTCGCCAGAAGCTTTTATTACGCATCGAATTTTTCCTTCCAGCCTAAAAAATGGATTAACTGAAATCGAAGCCATTCAAAAAATTCATGCACTTTTGAATGTTCCTGGCACCACCAGCGTGGGATATAATTCGCTCGGTTTTGACGATGAATTTTTGCGTTTTTCTTTTTATCGAAATTTACTCCCCCCTTATACCCATCAATACGCGAATTCCTGTGGCCGTATGGATCTATATCCCATGACGGTGATGTACTATCTTTACAAAAACCATCACTTAACCTGGCCTGAAAATAATTTAAAACTTGAAAATTTAAGTCATTTAAACGGATTGGCGAAAGGCCGGGCACATGATGCTATGGTGGACGTGGAAGCTTGCCTTAACTTAGCTAGGTGCTTGAGGGCTGATCTTTCCACCTGGAACTATCTAGCCGGTTATTTTGACAAGCAAACTGACCTAGCACGGTGTGAACAAATTCAACAAGAAAAAAATATTGGCATTATGATTGATGGAAAATTTGGGCATTCGCAGTGCTATCAAACGGCTGTCCTTCCTTTAGGTAACCACCTTCATTACCGCAATCAATATCTTTGGCTACGATTAGACACTGAGCAATTAACTGAAATGAACGTGGATAATTTTAAAGACCGAACTTGGGTGATGAATAAAAGGTTGGGGGAACCCGCCTTCCTTTTGCCGATGAAAAAAAGATTCATGAAAGATTACATGATTTCAATAGAAAATAATTTTAATGAATCCTGGCAATGGATTAATAATAATAATGAGATCTTAGTCGCTATTTCACAATATTACCGAAATTTCACGTATCCTAAAATTGAAAACCTGGATATCAGTGCAGGGTTATATGAAAATGGTTTCCTCTCTACCGCAGATGAGGCGATCTGCCGAAAATTTCATCAATCGCAACCAAAAGATAAAGTCAAGCTACTCCAGTACTTTTCTAAACCTTATTTAACCACGCTTGCCATCCGTATTCTGGGTCGACATTATCCAGAAGTACTGACCGGCGAATTAAAGGAAACATTTGCACGTGATCTCGAAGCAATACGCACACAATCAAGCCCTACGGTGGATTATAAGGGGCAAAAACGATTATCCACGCAATTGGTTCTAGAGCAAATCAATAGGCTGCACCAATCTGATCAAATTGATGATGTTCAACGTAAAATTTTGCAAGCACTTTCGGATAACTTTACCCTTCACAAAGGGTAGGTATTACTGCGATGGCAAAGGTTTAGCTAACTGATTTGTTGCATGTTCTGCCAGATATTTCATTCCCTGAATCGATACCTTTACCTCTTGTGTTGTGCGCTTTATTCTTCCTAATTCATATTTTTGATGGTTCTGAAGTTTGGGTAAAACCGTTTTTATCATCTCTAATAAATCAGTCACATCAGCCTGCGTGTTAATATCTTGCAAACAGTCACGTATTGCTAACATTTGAGCCTGACTCCTCGCTCGAGTTTCTTCAGTCAAATCAGGGTGTCGATGAGAACCGATACAAGTTATGACTTGATTAAGTTCCCAAATTTCATCATTGAGTCCGTCTTTCATTATTTCATCACCATGCTGATTACATTGTGAATTTATTCTTTCCAAAATTTTTCGCAATCTCTGAACTGTATCGATATAACCAATTAACGCTTCTACATATTGAGTGGCATGTTGCTTAATTTTCTTTTTTTCTTGGGATAGTAAATCAATCATTTTACCCACGCGATCCATTGCCTCGTCACTTTCCGGATCAAAATTTTCTAATTTGGAATGATCCATAAAATCTTGAACTTTATCCCGATATTGGTAACCCTTTTTTATAAAATTTAAGGAAGGGTCACCCACAATTATTTTCGTCAAGGGCCCCTTCTCAATTCCTACAGCAATGTAAAATTCTTTACAATCAATACTTCGCTCTCTTGGAGGTTTATTTAAAGCATTCAAATTTTTTTGCAAGAAAAACCTACCCTGTGCCTGCAAACTTTTTTTGACTGCAGTGTCGCGAGTATTTTTCATACCGGACCATTGGTCGGAGCTTACCCTATCCCATTCGCCCACATGCTTAGTTTTTATCCGTTGCGTTTGTTGCTTCATTCCATTCAGACAATTGATACGTTTTAAATAATGAGACTTAAGATCTTTCAATGCCTGATTCGAACTGAAAATAGAAGAAAGTTTATTTACCGTATGAGAAAATTTTCGCCTGAATGAGGCATTTTTATCATCCATGCCCTTCTTTGCTTTCACGATTTTCAACTCAGAGATAAAGTTTTGATAAGTGCCCGCATCTCCCCTCCATTGACCACCTTGCAAACGTTTTTCTGGATGGGTAACTTGATTATATTTATGCAATAAGTACTGAATGAAATCTGTTGCTGCCTTGAGATGATCCACTCGATGTTTGTTAATGCCCAGATATCGCCAGCTAGAATTTTTATTTTCACTTTCGAGTTGCTGAATCAGCGCTGTCATTTGCTCAATAAAATCCTGATAACTCAAAATTTGCGGACCATTCTCGTTTTGTTCATTGGCTTCTCTATCTTCAGCACTCAGTTTGGGAACAAGTTTTGAGCAACCCACAATGGGATGATTAATGGCTTGCAGTAATAATGTCGTTTCCTCACCGCTTATTATATATTTTTGTTTAGCAATTCGATACCGATAGGCCGCTTGATCGACTTTAGGTTGATATTGCATTTCTCCTTTGTCATCTGTCAACATCAACGATTCGTGAGAAACTACAGGCTTGACAATCGCCGTTTGAGCGAGCTTTTCTCCAGCAATCGCCTTTAATACCACTTTCTTTGCTCGAGAAGAAGTGGTATTTGTCATATTCAAAAGCACCTCGCCATATGCTTCTTTTCTCTCTTCTTGATCGGGTAGTAATTTTTCCAAACGAGACTGTTGAAGTTTTTTTAATTCTTCAGGTGTCTCTCCATTCTGAAGTTCTCCACCTTGTACAAAAACGGATAACAGATTGACTAGGGATATTTTCAACGTGTCGGAATAGCTATCCTGTTGTGATTCTAAATCCGCTTCATCATCTGAGAAATTAATGGGGGCTTGCTGTATTGCTGCCTCCATAAATATTTTCGCTTCCTGTAATGCCCTATAACGTATTGGATCCGTATCAATATTAGATGACAGGGTTTGAATCTTTTTATTTCTAAGAAAAGCACATAGCGCATTGAAAATTTGCAGTTGTAATTCCTCACCCTTCATACCTGAAAAAATAGTGCGTAGCATAATTTCTATATTTAGTAGGCTTTGCACTAACACTTTAGTTTTAATTTTAAAACTATCATCTTCAGCAGGACACGAATTACAGTCATCAATTGCTTTGATAAAAACCTTCCAAGCTGAAATAACTTGTTCGGCATGAAGTTCATAGCGAAGCCAGATCTTGGCTGACTGCTCTATATTTGACTGATTGTTTTTATAGATTAAGGAAGCAATTTCTGTCTCTTTTATTTCTTCGATTTGCAAGCCTCTTTTTTTAGCGACACGGGCAAGGGGTTGAACCACATGATCCAATTCATTGGGTAAAATTCTTTGAATCACGGCTACAGCATGCTGTTGCTCTTCCATTGAGTTTGCAACTTTTTCACTCGTACGAATCACTTGCTGTTGAAATTGTTCGCCTGGGTGCTGGGACAAAGCTAAACTTTCTTGCAATAACTTTTGTATTTCCGGTGTTTCCGGCAAAAATTTTTCGAGAATAGAGGCTAAATAGTCAAAAATATCCTTTTGGCTATATTCGTTAAGTAGGGATTTTTGAATATCACTAAAAAAGTAATTAAGTCGAGATAACAAGTAGGGAATGAAATTATCCTTAATCATGCGGAGTTGTGTTGCAATTATTTGGTCTTCATCCGCATTTTCATCTTTAATTTCTTGTCGTTGGGAAGGTAACAAATATTGCCTCAAAAATAAAATTTTCTTCTGATTGTCTTTATTTTTTAGGCATTCTGCTATTTCACCCTTTACCACCAGGTCGAAAAGTTCTTCTAACATGCATATAACAGATGTCACGCTAAGCTCAAGTCTGTCCTTGGCAGATTCATCGGTAATTTCAAGAATATATAGCATAGTGCTCACCATAGATTTCATTAACTATAAGTTAATTATATCTATTAATGATTAACAAAATATTAATATTTAGTATATTATTTCGCTGAATTTCACCTAAAATAGGGGGGATTACAAAATAGGTTTACTGAATGACTGCGTGGTATGCTCAGCCATATATTTCGTGCCTTGTACCGCATTTTTCACTTCTTGAGCGACTCGCTTTATTCTTGCTAATTCATAGACTTGGTACGATTGAAGTTCGGGTATAACTTGACGAATTTGCTCTATTAAACTGTTAAAATTTTCTAGGGTTTTTATCTCAATTAAATAGCCACGAATCATTGCCATTTGGGCTTCACTTCTCAGATAAATTTCTTCGGGTAAGGCGCCGTTGAGATGGACGAAAGCTAGATAGGCCTGTGCATTGCAAAATTTATCCATTTCATTATTAATCAGGGATGGTAATATCGTCTGACAATCTTCAGCTTGGTTTTGCAGATCATGATGAATGCTTTTCAACACTTCTTGCAGCATTTTAAGCGCATTGATATGGTCAAGTAATACTTTCGCATAGTTAGCCGAAAATTCCTGAACTGCCTTTTTCACTTGACGTAATTGCTCGATCATGTTGGCAACGCGATTCATCGCGCTGTTACTCTTAGGCTTAAATTCCTCTAATTCAAAAGTGGCCATAAATTTTTGCACGATAGCTCTGTAATCCGCATCTGCATTGGTTACCTGATCACTCAGGTAACCGGATATCGCTTGATAATTTCGACTCCACTCAGTATTTCGCGCACCCAAATTCCTTAGTTCGAAAAAGGTTCCAAACTGGCTTAAGACTTTGGTAGTTTGATCATAACGCACACGCTTTTTATCCTCCCATTCTTGCACATTGCTCGCACGCTTGGTGGCTATCCGCAATGTGGTTTTTTTCAGGTCATTGAATTCATCAACACGTGCAAAATAATGAGATCGAAGTGATTTCAATGCTGAATTTGAAGGGGGAAGCCAAGATAACCCTTCTACTACCTCTTCAAATACCTGTCTAAATGTAGAATTTTTGTTATCCATGCCCGCTTGCGTTGTTGCAATTTGCAGTTGGGCGATAAAATTTTTATAAGTTTGTTCATCCCCTCTTCGTTGACCGGCTTTTAAGCGCACCTCTGGATGAGTGACTTGATGGTACTTATGTAATAAATACTCAATAAAATCTGCTGCTGCCTTAAGGTGATCAACTCGATATTTATCAAGACCAAAACGGCGCCTCGTCGCCCGCTGATTTTTCGATTCAAGTTCTATAATCAGCGTGGTAATTCGATTAAGGAATTCCTGATACTCGATAATTTTTTGATCTTCTGGTCTTTGTTCATTCGCTTTTATATCTTCATGACTCAGTTTGGGAACCAATTTTGAAAAACCATCAATGGGATGATTAATGACTTCAAGTAATAATGCGGTCTCTTGTTCGCTCAAGCAGTATTTTTGTTTAGCAATGCGATATCGATAGGCTGCTTGATCGACAAAAGGTCGCGCTTCCATTTTACCTTTGTCATCTACCATCATCAGTGATTCATCTACCACTGTGTTAGACTTCACCATGGCCTCTGCACACTCTTCTGCTATGATCACGTGGGATACGATTTCTTGAGCTTGAAAAAAAGCTGTTGTCATAAAATTGCGTAACACATCACTCAATATTTCTTGTTGATTTTTTTCGAGATTAATTTCCCAAGTATCTAGACATACAGCTAATTCCTCTTCTGTAACAGAAGTTTTATTTTCTAGCATATTATTAAAGATAAGTGGTCTCAGCATTAGGGCCGAACATTGGATTATATTTCCTGTATAGGTAATGATTGAGTTAGAGGTACCGCCTGGTAATTGCAATTGAGGGATGGCTGGATGTGGGAATACAAGCTCTTGTTTAAAGTACGTTTTATTAAAAAAAGCTAGCAAGAGGAGGCAGGATCGTTTGCCATCAGTGGGAAGAGTTGTTTGAATATTTTGAGCCTTGAGAAATGGCCATAAATTTTCTCTTGCGATCATCCATAGATCACCACCACGAATATCGAAATCAAATAAAATAGCAGTGATAATTCGGTCTAATTCAAATATTTTCTGCATTAATTCTTGCAGTTCTTCCTTAATAAATAGAGAATCAAAATTCCAACTGCATTGATGCGCCACCTCTCTGAAATTATTCCACGCAGCAATTATTTTTTGATCATTTAATTTATACGCTAATTTAAACTGGGCGGAATAGAAAATGTTATTGTGTTCATTTTCTTTATAAAGACATTGCAAAGGAGAATAATCTATTTGATCTTGCGTATCTTGCCAATTCTCTTTTGCTATCAAGGTCGCTATTGGTTCAAAAATATGTCTAAATACAGTAGGCAGTATCTCTTGTTTGATTATTGTTGCTACTTGATCCCCATGCTCTTTTCCAACTTTTGAAGCGACTCTCCTGCTTGTTTCTGCAATTTCATCTTGAAGAAAAATAGTCATAGCTTCAGTAGGAAGAGTAGAAAGGAAAGAACTTTTGATCACTAATTCTTTGAATAAAGCTTTTTCATCAAGAGGATCTGGCTGCAGAGATAGCAGAAGATCGGCTAAAACCTCATTGATTTCTCCCTCATTTTTTCCTTTTGTAAATAAGGATTTGTTATAATTTTGAAAGCGTTTATCGAAAATATTCAACAAGCAAGCGACAGAATGATGACGAATATCTTCAAAACGACCTGCAACTTCTTCCTCCTCACTCTTACCCTCATACTTTTTTGCTTGCCCTGCTAACAAAGAATCGGGCATTATATTTTTCAGCAATTTGATTTTGGCTGTATTTTCTTTGTTTTCAAAACATTCGGCATGGTGCCCCTTGGCAAGAAGATTAAAAAAATCTTTTACGTTACTAAGCAGCTTTTCTATATCAGCACGGTATTCATTTCTTAAATGCTTCATACTATACCCCTCCTAAAAATCTATTAATGGGTAGCATTAAACTATTCGTACCATGCTCCATCATGTACCGTATTCCTTCACAAGCAATTTTTGTTTCTTGAGTCACTCTTCTTATTCTTGCTAATTCATACTTTTGGTGCGATTGCAGCGCTGGTAAAGCTTGATTGATATCTATTCGCAATTGATTAAATTGATCTACCGTTTTGATTTCTTGTAAATACGCTTTCACTCCATCACTACGTGCTAAAATTTTAGTAGTTTCACCAGATTGCCCTTGCTGACTACTCAAATAAAAAGCCGCATTACTTAACTTGCTAATTTCTTGATTAAGTAAATTTTGTAATACTGCGCCTGGATCATTACCTTGATGAAAATCCTGACTGGCACCGATGCTATCCAAAATTTCTTTCAGCATTTTAATTGTGTTGGTATGGCCAATTAACAGTTCTGCATAATGCGCTGCGCATTGCTTCACGTCTTTTTTCATCTCGCGTAATTTTTTAATCATGTCACCAATTTGATACATTGCGTCATCGTTATAAGGATCAAAATTTTCTAATTGGGAGCAAGCTAAAAAATCTTGAATGGCAAGGCGATATTTTGCATCCGCGTCGCAAATAGACGATTGATTAGTTACTATTCCAATATATTGACTTTTTTCCGTATTTAGCGTGGATAAATAATCAAGCTGAAAAAATGCACCGGTTTTTGTCAATGTTTCCATGTTTGCTCTATGGCAGGCATTTTTTACCTGACCCCAGTCTTCTGTCGCGCCGATATTAAAGCCACCAATATGCTTACTCGGTAATCTCATCGTCACTTCCTTCATATTATTAAGATGCTCCACTCGCTTGGAATAATGAGCATGAAGATCTTTTAGCGCACGATTCTCGCTATAAATGTACGATAATTTTCCTCCAGCCTCCGCGAATATTGGTGCAAATGAAGCATTTTTATTATCCAATGGTTTTTTCACAATTTTCAGCCTAGCAATAAAATCCTTATATGTTGCTTTATCTCCCCTTCGCTGACCCATTTGAAAACGTTTCTCAGGATGAGTCGCTTGATCGTACTTATGTGATAAGTACTCGACAAAACTCGCTGCTAACTTGAGGTGATCGATACGATGTTTGTCAATCCCAATACGTCGTCCCCCATAGGCTGCATTTTCACTTTCAAGCTTCGCAATTCGACCGGTAATTTCAGTAAGAAATTCTTCATAGCTGACGATTTGTTGATTCTCTGGACTTTGTTCATTCACTTTTTCATCATCCGCACTTAGCTTTGGAACAAGCTTTGAAAAAAGCTTAAGGGGGCGAATGGCTTTACGTAATAATTCAGTTTCTTCTTTATCAATGACATATTTTTGTTTGGCGATCCGATATCGATAAGCGGCTTGATCATTTAACTCTTGATATTTCATTTCTTGCTTATCGTCTGTTCTTAATAATGATTCGTCAACGGTCGTGCTACCTTTCCCAGCTACGTCTTTTACAAGCTGCATTTCAGTGGTGACTGAATCAGTTATTGAGGATATTATCGCTTCTGATTGTGATAGTTTAGATTCTAAAACTCCAATAAATGCAACTGCATAAATGTTTTTTTTCTCTTCAGGAACATCAATTAATCCAGGATCGATCGCTTTATTATCTGGCGCGTTATTGGAAATAAGAGGTAATAATAGGGCACAAGCTACTGACGCTAGGTTTCTAGGATAATCATTTATTGAGTTTAGTAGGTCTAATGGTTTGAAAAGCGCTATTTCCCCTTCTGTAACCTGGTAGAAAAAGGCTAGTAGATGATTAAAAAAATCAGGGTAGTTATCGATAACAGAGAGTGTTGTGTCAGCCTGTTCTTTTTTTAGAAACGACCACAAATGCGTTCTAACTATTTCCATTAAATCATTTCTTTTTTGATCTTCGGGAGGAAGAATCATCGCTAAGGTAGCATCTAAATCATATAATCTAAGCAATAGTTGTATGAGATTTTCCTTGATATCATTGCTATCGAAATCCCAGCTAGATTGATTAACGATTTCTCTAAAATGATCCCAAGCTTTTATTATTCCTGGACCACATATTGAATAAGACAATTTGATTTTTGCTAAGGTTTCAATGCTGGATTTATTATCTTCATAGAGACTCAGCAGGGCAGAATCATCTGCGCGGTCGGCCGCCTCTACTTTAAACGCTTCACCGTTAGCGAGGATAGTTAATGGCTCAAATATATGTGAAAACTCTTCGACTAATAAATCTTTAAGAATAGTTGCTACCTCTTCTTCATGCGCTTGTTCCCCTAGCGCAGTTACTACCGCTTGACATGTCGGGGCAACTTGCGCTTGGAGAAGAGAAATTATGTTTTGTGATAAAAACAAGCTTTGTGCTAGTATTTTTTTTAAATAATCTTCCACACCTTCAAAATTTGGCATCACACTTGCTAAAGTCTTTGCCAACAATACATTCATTTGATCAGGCTGCATATGCATCCCTTGTAATTCATCCTTAAGCTCGTTTAGCAAACAATGATTGATAAGGAATAAAAAGCAAGCGACATCATTCTCACGAATATAATTCAAACGAATTTCAATTTGTTCATCTAGAGATTTACCATCGCACGCTTTGTATTGCTCCTTGCGTAAACAACGCGGAAGTTGTGTACTCAACCACATAATTTTGTTTTCATTTTTTTGATCTTTAATACACGCTGCGTTTATTCCATTTACCAGAAGATCAAAAAATTCTGATAATGTTTTCTGTGGATTTTCGAGGTTTGTTTTAAATTTCTCTTGCATAATATTTACTCTTAGTTTGCCATTAATTTTCAGGCTCCCTCCCTACCCAGCTATATATAACCTATTAGGTGTTCTCAATTAATTAGGATTGAAGTTGTCGTGTTCCATTTAGATTGTTTGTTGCATGCACCGCCATATATTTTGTTCCATGAGAGGCAATTCGCGCTTCTTCCATCACCTTCTTCATTCTTGCAAGCTCGAATGTTTTCTTATTTCGAATTGCAGGAAGCTTATCTCTCACATTTTGTAACAAGCGGCTGAATTCCGCTGGAGTTTGAATACTCGTCAAGCAATCGCGAGTGGCTCGTATATTAAGGAAACCCTGCTCCTTGGCCGTATCAGACAAGTGACTTTGCGAAGTCAAGTAAAGGCTTGCACTATCGAGCGAACTAATTTCTTTGCTAATGCCTCTCCAGAGTGCTTGTTCAGGAATAACATCTGATATTAAAAACTCGCTTTCAATTTTCTCTAACGATTTTTGCAAAATTTCGAGCGAATCCACATAGCTAGTTAGCGTGGTAGCATACTGATAAGAAGATTGTTTCAGCGCTTTTTTTGCAGCTCGAATATTTTCAACCAGACTTCCAACTTGTTCCAACGCCTTTTCGCCTTCTGGACTGAAACGATCTTGATTTAAGGTGGCTATTTTCAAAGAGTCCTGAAAATTTATCACATCACGTTGATACTGCTGTGCTTGATGAGTGAAATCCTTAATAAAATTCGAACCCTGCGAGCTTGCTTCTTCCGGATATAAACACTGAAAAAAAGGTTGATTGATTAATTCCAAATCCCCTAATAAGTGTGTGATTTTTGTTTGATAATCCATTTTTATAATAGGCTCACTCACTGCTGCTAATGTTGCTGCCGTAAAAAATTTTCCCGTTGTTTCCAAACTCAGGTTTGCAGCATCATAACGAAGCATTTTCTGCATCCCCCCCCCCTTAATATCTGGGGTAAGATCTTTCTCACTGTTAATTTTCTCTCTTTTTTCCGCATAAGCAGCTTGAAGTGCCTTGATGGTTCTATTGCTACCAAAAAAAGCAGACAATCCCTTAACTACACCGTTGAATAATCGAATAAACGTTTTATTTTTAGCGTCCATTCCATTCTCTTTTGCAATACTTAACTGAGAGACAAAATTCCTATGAGAAGTTTCATTTTCCCCTCGATGTTCTTTTCTCTTTAAGCGAAGATCAGGGTGAGTCACTTCTTCATACTTATGCGCCATAAATTCGACAAAGTCTTTTGCCGTCTTGAGATGATCAACGCGATATCTATCAATGCCAAACCATTGCAATATTGGCCATCTTTTATTTTTTGTTTCGAGGTCCTGAATTTTGACCGCTAATTCATTAGCAAAATCACGATAGTCCTGAATTTGTCGACCATTTGGATTTTGCCCATTGGCCGCGCTATGCTCCGCTTTAAGTTTAGGCACAAGCGTGACATCATAGGAATTCGTTGACTTTATCAATAACTCCGTTTCTTCAGGTGAGATCGTGTATTTCTTTTTCGCAAGGAGATAACGATATTCTGCTTGATCTTCCAGACTTCGCTTCGATATCTCTAGCTTGCTATCACTTCGTTTTGGGAGTTGATCCAGATCCACCTTCATGACTAAACTTGATGTCACTTTTTCGAGACTTTCATTCACAGTGTTAACAATTTCTTTCCCTTTGCTAATTTCTTGATTGACTACCTTGAGAAAAGCTCGACTAAATAACGCTCGATGGGATTCTTGAAGGTGGTAAGATTTTGGTGCTTGGTGGGAAGTGAGTTCCCCTTCTGCTTTTAGGGTAATGTCTGTCAACACCTTAGCAAGATTGGATCCAAATTCGCGAAGCAAGGAATAGGCATCTTCAGAAGTTTTTGCAAAAGGTGATTGCCTTAGTTCTTCAATGGTAACCACTGCCGCTTCATCGTCCCCCATCACTCTCGATGCTTGACCACAAAAAGCGTGTAATGCTGCAAAGACGCTTGGATCACCAAACTGATCAAATTGTTGCAGTTGGGTATTAACCTCCTCTTTTTTCAAAAAGATAAAAAATTGCTTTTGTAGCGTCTCTCTTACCACCGGGTCACCAAAATCAAGATTAGGATTCAGGGTCTGGATGGTGCGATTGATATTAAGAAGTTTTTCCAAGAGTGTTTGAACTTGTTGTTCAAGGGTAGGCTCACTCCACTCCCAAGCACAGTCATTAAACGCAGACTGAAACTTTTCCCATGCATCTATCACTTCAGCTTTATTGAGGGAATAAATGAATTCAATGTTGGCGGCTATCATCATTTCTGATTCGTGATTTTTATAAATATCTCTTAACGATTCCTTAGAGGCAGAATCATCAGGAGAAAGCTTGTAGCTATCAGCCAAAATCTTTAACGGTTCACTGATGTGTGAAAATTGATCGGTCAATAACTGTGTGACAATACCTTTCGCAGAATTAAAAGCCTTATCATCAGCATGATTACTTAGCGTTTGACTTGCCTGATCTATCTCGGTTGCAAGGTGCTGATCGACATGGTTGAAAAGAAATAAGCTTTGTTGTAATAATTCTCGGATTTCCTCAGACAATGGCTCGGAAAGGATTTTTTCAAGAAAATTAGCAAGTATGGGGTCAACAGGCTGACCTGCGAAAATGATTTTCACTGCAACCGTCAGAGATTGTAAACGCCGATCAAACAGTGCTAAAAAAAGCGTTAATTTTTGCTCAGAGATATATTCCAGGCGACCTATATATTCTCGGTGAAGTGCATCTTTTATATCTTCACCTTTCTTTGGTCTAAATTCCTGCATTTTTTCATCTTTCTGACTTTTGCAATAAAAGTTTCTTAAATGCATCACCAGCTCTTCTAGTACTTCAGGCTCACTAAGCCCAGCATCAAGCAATTCTTTTCGTTGCTTCTTAAGACAATCCGCCTCCCAATTATGCTCAATAAGATCAATTAAATCGGCGAATTCAGCTTTGAAAATATCAAGCTCTATTCTCACCGCCTCGTATGCATTCTGTAATTGAATTTCTCGGGAATCTTTACTCATAACAGCCTCAACCAAATTTATATTTACCATAAATTCAGCTTACAGCTAAATAATTAACTAAATATTAAATGTATCATTAATTTTAAATAAAAATATTAAAGATGCAGATTAAGCATGAGAGGAACCCGGGGGACGACGTAGAAACTGAGCCGCGGAACGATTTATTCAATCGAACCGCGGTTAATTTGAGGCGAAGGGGTGTTATGAATTTGAATTAGCGACTGGATTTTGTTCAGGTTGAGCTTGTTGTCCTGCTTCAGCGCCATTTGCATTTGCTTGTTGCTGTTCTTTGGCATGATGGCCTTTTTTACCTTTATGCATACCTTGGCATTTGCATTTGCATTTTTTACCTTTATGACGAAGGTGAACGGTTTTCGATTTTTCTTCTTCGCCCGCTTGTGCGCCTTCATTGCTTGGACTGGTTGAAGTATCAGCAGCTAATTGTTCATTCGCTTGACTGGCTTGTGCCTGTCCTTGCATTTGAGTATTTTGCTCGTCAGCTGCGAAGGCGGAAAATGAAAGAAGTCCAGTCAGAACGACGGGAACTAACACTTTAATGAACTTCATGAGAGATCTCCATGTTGTTGTAAAATTATTGCTTCCGTACCTATTCAGCACATCAATCAACGTGGCTATACGTTCAGAGCTGAATAATTACTTCCTCTCAGCAGTTGAGAGGGAAGGTATGATACCTTATCTTTCAGGCGATACTCAAGAGAAACTGATTTTTGAAGTGAAATGCGTAGATATCCCTAGACTTTTTATTCTATTTCGGTAGAATATTCTTCCAGCCCAATCAATCCCATAATCATTTCTCTCTATATTATTATGTTCGGAGGTTTTTTGAAACAGCCAGCTATTCTTGCTCTCGAAGATGGAAGTCTATTTGAAGGAATCTCGATTGGTGCTGAGGGAAGGACAGTAGGTGAAGTTGTTTTTAACACCAGCATGACTGGCTACCAGGAAATCTTAACCGATCCCTCCTATGCGAAGCAAATCGTCACCTTAACTTATCCCCATATTGGTAATGTTGGAACGAATCCTGAAGACGCAGAATCCAATCAAGTATGGGCGGCAGGTTTGGTCATCCGCAACCTTCCCCTACTTGCCAGTAACTGGCGTTCAACAACACCACTTCCAGACTACCTCAAACAAAATGGTATCGTCGCCATTGCCGATATCGATACCAGGAAACTGACTCGATTACTTCGTGAAAAAGGTGCATTAAACGGCACGATTGTGACAGGTAATGCCATTTGCAAACACGAAGCACTTAAAGAAGCCCAGCTTTTTCCTGGTTTAAGCGGAATGGATTTAGCAATTAAGGTCACCACAAAAAATCTTTATACTTGGCTCGAAGGAAGCTGGCGATGGCCAGAAGGTTACCTATCCTACCAAGCTGATGACTTGCCTTGGCATGTGGTTGTCTATGATTTTGGTGTAAAAAGAAGCATTTTGCGCATGTTGGTGGATCGCGGCTGCCGTCTTACCGTGGTTCCTGCCACCACCCCGATTGAAACTGCTTTATCCCTCGAACCGGACGGAATTTTCTTATCCAATGGCCCTGGAGATCCAGCCGCTTGTCACTATGCAATTAACGCAATTCAACAGCTTGAAAATGAAAGCTTACCCCTTTTTGGTATTTGCCTTGGCCATCAACTGCTTGCTCTGGGATGCGGAGCGAGTACGGTGAAAATGAAATTTGGCCATCATGGCGCCAATCATCCCATCTGGGATGAAAAAACTGGACGAGTATTTATTACCAGCCAAAACCACAGCTTCACCGTTGAAGAAAAATCGCTTCCTGCCTATCTTCAGGTAACCAGCCGATCGCTTTTTGATGGGACATTACAAGGTATTTACCATAACCAGAAACCTTGGTTTGGTTTTCAAGGACACCCAGAAGCGAGTCCTGGACCGCATGATATACAAAAATTGTTCGATCACTTTGTCGAATTGGTCAAAAGTAGGGTGAGATATGCCGAAGCGAAATGATATTCAATCTATTTTAATTATTGGTGCTGGACCCATCGTAATTGGGCAGGCCTGTGAATTTGATTACTCTGGCGCACAAGCTTGCAAAGCACTGCGAAAAGAAGGATATCGCATCATTCTAGTCAACTCTAATCCTGCCACCATTATGACCGATCCTGAATTAGCGGATGCCACCTATATAGAGCCTGTCACTTGGGAAGCGGTTGCAAAAATCATTGAAAAAGAAAGACCGGACGCCTTGCTTCCCACAATGGGAGGGCAAACCGCGTTAAATTGTGCTTGCGATCTGGCTAGAGAAAATGTGTTGAAAAAATTTAATGTAGAAATGATTGGCGCTACCCATGAAGCCATTGATAAAGCGGAAAACCGCGAACAATTTCGAGCAGCCATGAATAAAATTGGTCTTGAGATGCCACGTTCAGGTTTGGCGCATAACATGGAGGAAGCCTTTGATATTTTGAAAGAATTGGGGTTTCCGATAATCATTCGCCCTTCTTTTACGTTAGGTGGCAGCGGTGGTGGCATAGCTTATAACCGCGAAGAATTTATTGAAATCTGCGAACGCGGCCTAGAATTATCCCCCACTCACGAGCTATTGCTCGACGAATCGATTATTGGCTGGAAAGAATATGAAATGGAGGTGATTCGTGATCAAAAAGATAACTGCATCATCGTTTGTTCTATTGAAAATATTGATGCAATGGGCATTCATACAGGAGACTCCATTACCGTCGCCCCAGCCCAAACTCTAACAGATAAAGAATATCAACGCATGCGAAATGCCGCGATCGCGGTGTTACGAGAAATTGGGGTCAATACTGGCGGTTCCAATGTACAGTTTGCCGTCAACCCAAAAGATGGGCGAATGGTGGTGATCGAAATGAATCCCAGGGTTTCGCGTTCTTCTGCGCTGTCTTCAAAGGCAACAGGGTTTCCCATTGCCAAGGTAGCTGCTAAACTGGCTGTCGGCTATACGCTGGATGAATTAAGCAACGAAATTACTGGCAATCAAACTCCCGCCTCATTTGAACCGACCATTGATTATGTGGTAACCAAGATCCCACGATTTGCTTTTGAAAAGTTTCCAGACGCAGACTGTCGTTTAACGACTCAGATGAAATCAGTCGGTGAAGTAATGGCAATGGGACGCAGCTTTCAGGAATCGTTACAAAAGGCATTGCGAAGTCTTGAAGTCAACAGCTTTGGCCTAGATCCCATCATTAACCCCACTACCACTACAGAGGTGGCAGAAGAAATTCGCCGAGAACTTAGTATTGCTGGTTGGGAACGAATTTGGTATATCGCTGATGCATTTCGATTCGGCTTTTCCCTGGACGAAGTGCATCGACTCACCTTTATTGATCCTTGGTTTTTAGTGCAAATCAAAGATTTAGTCAATACAGAACAAGCTTTACCCGGTTTACAGCTCGCTGATTTAGATCAAGACATGGTATTTAACCTAAAAAGAAAGGGATTTTCTGACCATCGACTTGCCCAGTTATTAGGGGTAAGCGAACAAGCCTTTCGTCAACATCGTTACAGCTTAAACCTTCATCCCGTCTATAAAAGAGGGGATACCTGCGCGGCAGAATTTGCTACTGATACCGCCTATCTTTACTCTACCTACGAAGAAGAATGTGAAGCCAGGCCCTCATCAAATAAAGAAAAAATTATTGTACTTGGCGGTGGACCGAACCGGATTGGACAGGGCATAGAGTTTGATTATTGCTGTGTTCATGCCTCAATGGCAATTCGAGAATTGGGCTATGAAACGATTATGATCAACTGCAATCCTGAGACAGTTTCTACTGATTATGATGTTTCTGATCGACTTTATTTTGAATCTCTCACACTAGAGGATGTGCTCGAAGTAGTCCGATTAGAAAATCCAAAGGGGGTAATTGTTCAATACGGAGGCCAGACACCACTAAAATTAGCCACAGACCTAGCGCTAGCAGGAGTCAACATAATTGGCACTAGTCCACAAGCCATTAACTTGGCCGAAGATCGAGAACAGTTTCAACAATTAGTCAACAAACTAGAACTCAAACAGCCCCCAAATGGAACACTTAAAAGCGTCGAAGAAGGCTTGCGCCTAGCTAATATATTCGCCTATCCCCTGATTGTTAGACCCTCCTATGTGTTAGGAGGTCGAGCTATGGAAATTATTTACAATGAACGTGAACTTAAACGCTACATGAAGGAAGCAAAAGCTGTTTCATCCGACTCTCCTTTATTGCTTGATCAATTCCTAGACAATGCAATTGAAGTCGATATCGATGCGATTTGCGATGGAAAAGAAGTATTGATCAGCGGCGTGATGGAGCATATCGAACAAGCTGGCATTCATTCCGGTGATTCTGCTTGCTGCTTGCCACCCCATAGCCTTTCAATAGAACTACAAGAAAAATTAAAAGCTCAAATGCGCAAGATGGCATTAGAGCTAGGCGTAATCGGTCTAATGAATGCACAATTTGCCATTCAAGATAATGAAGTCTATGTACTCGAAGTCAATCCAAGAGCTTCCCGAACCATTCCCTTTGTTGCAAAAGCCACCGGCCTGCCCTTAGCCAAAATTGCAGCTAAATGCATGGTAGGCGTATCTTTAAAAGAACAAGGTTATGATCAAGAGATCGTTCACCACTACTTTGCAGTTAAACAACCGGTTTTTCCTTTTGCCAAATTTCCTGGAGTAGATCCGATTTTAGGCCCTGAAATGCGTTCAACCGGCGAGGTGATGGGGATCGGCAGTTGTTTTAGTGAGGCTTTTGCAAAAGCCCAGCTTGGCGCTGACAATGTCATTCCTAAAAGCGGCACGGCTTTCATTAGTGTAAAAGATGCTGATAAACATCGCATTGTTGATTTAGCTAACGCCTTGATTAAGCTTGGTTTTCGCGTTGTTGCCACACAAGGAACCGGTAATGCGCTCCATAAGTTTGGTATTCCCTGTGAAATCATTTTCAAAGTCAATGAAGGACGCCCACATATCGTAGATATGATCAAGAATGATCAAATCCATTTCATCGTCAATACAACGGAAGGGGAACAAGCAATGGCAGATTCTTTTGCGATTAGACGAAATGCGGTTCAACATAAAGTTTGTTATTATACCACCTTAGCAGGAATGAAGGCTGCATGTGATTCGCTAGATTACCATGCCCTCGACAACATTACCTGCCTACAAGACTTACACGCCTCTTAGGCGGGATAACGAGGAGGGAACACTATGAACGAGATACCCATGACAGCCATTGGTGCAGCAAAGCTCAGTGAAGAATTAGATCGACTTAAAAAAATTGAAAGACCCAGTGTAATTAAGGCAATTGCAGAGGCAAGAAGTCATGGTGATTTGAAAGAAAATGCCGAATACCACGCCGCTAAAGAACAGCAAGGTTTTATTGAAGCAAGAATTCGCTTTATAGAGGACCGCCTGTCTCGCGCCAAAATTATTGATGTCACGAAATTAGAGAAGACAGGTAAAGTGGTTTTTGGCGCCACAGTAAACTTGTTAAATGTTGAAACCGATGAAACCATGATATATCAAATCGTTGGAGAAGAAGAAGCAGACATTCGCTGTGGAAAGATTTCTTTCACTTCCCCTATTGCCAGAGCCATCATCGGAAAACATCAAGGTGACGCTGTTGAAGCAAAAACACCCAGCGGCCTTATTGAATATGAAATTGGTGAGGTTCAATATATTTAACCGCCTTTTTCAAACATGCACTTTTTTGTCTTAATCAGTTATTTTTTACTCTTAGGTGTGATCACTGGCTTTTTAGCAGGCTTATTAGGGGTAGGAGGGGGAATGCTTATTGTCCCCTTCTTGCTTTTTCTTTTTACTCACCATATGGCGCTGTCTGAAAATATTGCCATGCACTTAGCCGTTGGCACCTCATTAGCCACGGTCGTCATTTCTACCCTGCTAGCTGCACTTGCTCATCATAAGCGAGGCGCCATTCTATGGCAGGTTCTCAAGACATTTGTTCCCGGAGTCGTCGTTGGCGCCTTAATACTTGGACCCTTATTCGCAACATTTTTATCGGGAATCCAGCTGAAATCTTTTTTCGCTATATTTTGTTTACTCATGTCCATACAAATGATTTTTACCCCAAGGCTGGGGAAAGCAGCACCTGCTCCTCATCCACATTTTTTTAGCTTAGCAGTATTGATTGGCACAATTTCATCGATCTTAGGAATTGCGGGTGGAAGTTTAGTGACTGTGGTACTTAACTGGTATCGGTATCCCATGCGAAATATTGTCGCAACTGCAGCTGCAATCGGACTACCACTTTCTCTCTGCGGCACCATTGGATTTATCATTACCAGCTGGCATTTCACGGGTTTACCCAAGTGGTCAAGCGGCCTGATCTACTGGCCAGCCTTCATTGGCATAGTACTTGGAAGCATCCCTACTGCACCTTTGGGCGCAGCAGCTGCACATCAATTACCAGTTAAACACCTGCAAAAGCTATTTGCAGCCATGCTGTTCTTAGTCGGCGTACACATGCTTTTACCCATTTTCCAATTTTACCTTGCCCATCACGCAATATGGACCTTAGCGACTTCTAACGCTTCCGCTGAATGGTTACCGTTTTATGATTACTTTTATATCCGTTTACCACAGATAAATTATAGGTTTTATCATTCAACCTAGTGCTGGCTACCGCACGTCCGAAAAATCGATAATCCTTTGTGCAATCTTTCACTTTCACCTTATCGTGAGCAATTAATATGCCCTTCCTTCCTTTACTCTTATTAATAACCTTTCGACGATCGCACATGCTTGTTAAGTTTTTAGCAGCCAATGGATTTTCATCTAACAGCCAATTATAAAAGTCTTGATCAATGTATAAGTATTGTCGTACTGCAGAACTGCCTACCATTTTGTAAGAGGCTATAAAATTTTTTGTGTAACTGGATTTAGTCAGTATAAACTAACTGAAACAAGGAGTACTGACTATGGCGACAAAACTCACTTCATTTGATCCGCAAATGATAGATAATTTGATTAAGGACTGCAAAACCCAAGAAGATATGTTTGGCGAAGGAGGTCTTCTGAAAAACTTGACGAAGGCACTTTTGGAAAGGGCCATGCAAGGAGAGATGAGCAGCCACTTGGGCTACGAGAAAAATGAGGCTAAAGGTAAGAATAGCGGCAATTCTCGAAATGGATATTCAGAAAAAACTTTAAAGGGCGAAAATGGCGAATTTACTATCCAGGTACCGAGAGATCGAAATGCAGATTTTTCTCCCCAGATTGTTGCTAAGAACCAAACGCGTTTTGAAGGGTTTGATGACAAAATCATCAGCCTTTATGCGAGAGGGATGACGACACGTGATATACAGGGGCAATTGCAAGAGCTCTATGGGGTAGAAGTCTCTCCTACTTTCATTTCCAATGTGACCAACGAAGTCATTGAGGAAGTGAAAACTTGGCAGTGTCGTCCCTTGGATAAACTTTATCCCATTGTTTACTTTGATGCCTTAATGATCAAAGTTAAAGAAGATAAGCGAGTGATTAACAAAGCCTTTTATCTTGCTTTGGGTGTAGATCTTGAAGGGCAAAAAGAATTACTGGGAATTTGGATTAGCCAAACGGAAAGTTCAAAATTTTGGCTCAATGTGTTATCTGAATTGCAGCATCGTGGTGTGGGAGATATTTTGATTGCTTGCGTTGATGGCCTTACGGGCTTTCCTGATGCCATTTCAACGGTATTTCCCAAGACCCAGGTTCAACTTTGCATTGTTCATATGATTCGAAATTCACTACGCTATGTTCCTTGGAAAAGCCGTAAGCAAGTGGCGGCGGATTTAAAAACGATTTATGGCGCAAAGACACTCGATGAAGCCGAATTATGTCTCGCTACTTTTTCCGAGAAGTGGGACGAGCATTACCCTTCTATCAGTAAAAGTTGGCTGACTCACTGGGAAAATGTCACGCCTTTTTTTGGCTACTCTTCTGAAATTCGTCGCGCGATTTATACTACGAATGCAGTTGAATCCGTGAATATGAGCCTTCGGAAGGTTATTAAAAGTAAGCGCGTTTTTCCTTCGGATGATGCGGCTTTGAAGCAGCTATATTTAGCGCTTAAAAATATTTCAAAAAAATGGACAATGCCAATACGAAATTGGGGTGATGCCATGAATCGTTTTATGATCCTGTTCGAAGACAGGCTAAAAGGAGCGATTTAGTTTAAGAACTGATTTAAAATTTTGTGCCTTCGATCGCCTGTGGATATATGCACAAACTGACTCGTTGCACTCGTCAGTATTGCGCACATACCCACAGGCACAATAATTTTATTTGTTTATTTAAAAAATTTTTGTTATTTTAATTTCGCTATCTGGAATTCGGTAGCAAAAAATCTGCTGACTCAACCTGCTTACACAAAATTATTTACGCTACCAAGAACTGATTTAAAATTTTGTGCCTTCGATCGCCTGTGGATATATGCACAAACTGACTCGTTGCACTCGTCAGTATTGCGCACATACCCACAGGCACAATAATTTTATTTGTTTATTTAAAAAATTTTTGTTATTTTAATTTCGCTATCTGGAATTCGGTAGCAAAAAATCTGCTGACTCAACCTGCTTACACAAAATTATTTACGCTACCTTTTGTAAACCAAACTTTCACTATTATTTTTTTCATACTTAGGATGATTCAAACCCCAATCAATTACTTTAGTTCCCACAGGATGAGGAAGCGCATTAACATTAGCTATCTCTTGCGGTTCTTCATGACCTACCCCTTTAGTTTCTCTTCTATCCGGACGATGATTTATTTCTTGAATAACATTAGCATGCAAACCAATCGGTTCAAGTGTAATTGGGCCTTGTTCTCTTAAGGCACTTTCAGCTAATTGCCTTTCTTCAATTTTTTCTAGCTCGTTATTCCAATTCATCATTGCTGAATTAATAGCGTCTAAATCTAAATGAGCGAGATTGTAGATATAAAGCGTTTCTCTATTATCGTATAAACAAATTATTCCATATTTTTTAAAAGATTTAGCAAGTAACCAAAGATGATTATTAAGAGGAAATTCAATAGTTAAATAAGAATTCCCTAACTTTTCACTTTTTTTAAAATGAACCGTTACCTCCAATTGCGCTTCTGTAAAAAGCGTTTGCAAATTCTGAATATTTTCATTGATAAGCGTATTTTTTTTCTGATAAATAATGGTTCGGAAAAAATTAATTTTTTTTCTATGAAATTCTGCTTGGCTTATATCAACATTGATAGGGTATTTGAGACGTTCGAAAATAACATTCTCACAAAAGGTTACATTTTGCTCATGTGAATCTTTAGCTAATTTTGCCCAAAAAAGTCCGGGCTTTAATTTATTTTGTCTGAAATGCGTAAACATGATACTTTCAAATAATTGAGCACAAATGATACTAGGCTGCTGGCAAGAATCAACAAAGGCTTCATTTGCATAATTAGCTTTTAATCCATAGTCAATTGCTTGATTGAAATTATCTTCTTTAAGCGCTAACTGTAATCGCAGTTCATAATATTGGCGTTTATGTACCTGCCGATATTCACTATTAGCATTGCTTGGGTAAGCATGTTGTAGTTTTTTAAACCATTGAACATATTTTTTAGCTTGATCATAAGAATCTATTTTTAAATAAGCATCTGCCAAATGCATACAAATGGCCCCTAGGCTTTCCCATAAAAGTAATGGGGAAAGTTTTTTACCTTCGATTAGTATGCATCGAGTATGCAGCAAGGAGTCAAATTTAAGCTGTAATTCTCCTAAACGTATCGATTGTAGATAATCTTTTTTCCACCAAACATAACCTGTGAGTTTTGAAATTATCTCATCCAACAATTTTAACACAAGCAGGTTAGCACTTTTGTTTAGGATGAGATAAGGCTTTACCCTATCTGCATTTTCTTTAAAAAAAGAATATAATTCTTCGAATAACTCGATGCTTTTTTGAATATTCTTTATAAAAGAATCGAATGCTTTTATTTGTAACAACGGTACTCCTTCCGAAAGATACAGTTGCCTTATTCCCCAAGCATCATATTTAGGTTCAAAAAACCCTTTTTTGCATATTTCCATAAAATCAGTATAAAAATGATCAGGATCTTGGTCTGCAAACGCTTTATTTGCTCTTTTTGGAAGACTAAGCGGCTGGAATAAAGCCTCAAATTCGGTTTCAGAAAATTCAAACGGATCTATCAAGTTTTTCTCCGAAATTTATTAGGTAACTATTTAGCACAGGGTTGAAAGGTCCATATTTTGCCATCTTCGAACAAAAAATTTAATTAAAACTGCTCATATACTTGAGTATTGCTCCGCTATTAATTAAATTTGTTTGTCCGAATCTGGCTAAAATCTGAACGTTTAGCGACTTCTAGCATTTGTGCTGAATAGTTACTTATTAAGTTAATCAAATTGTAAATGTAAAATTCATTCACGAAGAAAGTAGCCATCGAATATGTCACTAGAAATTAAAAATTAAGCCTCTAAGCTCATCGAATATTTCCCATCTGTTGCTACACCATTCAATTTAGCGCGCTTTAGCAAGGCAGTTTGAGCTGTAATAATATTTTGATCCTTTCCTCCCCAAGCTTTTAGCGCAGGTGCCTGCAATGCCCTACCATAAGAGAAACTTAAATACCAAGGGTGGGGAAATTGATTCATTTGATTGAGATGAGCAGTAGCCAGTTCATCACCTTGGCCACCTGAAAGGAAATTGATACTTGGGACAGATACCGGGACAGTTCGTCGCAATACCCGCAACGTAGCCTCGGCGACTTGTTCAACACTGGCTTGAGAGTGGTGCTTGATACCCGGAACCACCATATTTGGTTTAAGAATGATGTATTCTGTTTGAACTCTATTTAAATGAAGCGCATCAAACACCGCTCGCAATACTTTTTCTGTTACCTCTTCACAGCGCTCGATGGAGTGATCCCCTTCCATTAATACTTCAGGTTCCACAATAGGTACGATACCCTCGGCCTGACAAATAGCCGCATAACGAGCAAGCGCTTCCGCATTAGCATGGATGCCATAATTCGTTGGTAATAATGGCGTAACTGGAATAACTGCTCGCCATTTAGCAAAGCGAGCGCCTAGCGCTTTATAATTTTTTAGTTTTTCACCAAGATTATCTAATCCTTGGGTAATGTTTTCTTCTGGAGAACCAGGTAAAGGAATGATTCCTTTATCAACCTTAATGCCTGGAACAATTCCACATTGTTGTAGCAATTTAGGGAAAGGGATTCCACTTTTTGTTTTTTGATTTAATGTTTCTTCATAAAGAATGACACCTGAAATATAATCATGAATATTTGGCGTACTAAAAAGTAACTCGCGATAGACACGACGATTTTCTTCATTGGATTCAACATCAATCGATTGAAAACGTTTAGTGATCGTGGCTGTACTTTCATCAGCGGCTAGGATCCCTTTGCCTTGCTTGACAATATCATTAATCGTTGTTGCTAATTCTTGTTTCATGAACATTCTCCTTTAATAAGCTGTGCTGAATAGTTACGATAATAATTTTTTAACTATTTAGCAGAGGCGCTAGAAGTCGCTAAACGTTCAGATTTTAGCCAGATTCGAACAAAAAATTTAATTAAAAAGCGGAGCATACATAAGTATGTGAGCAGTTTTAATTAAATTTTTTGTTCGAAGGTGGCAAAATATGAACGTTTCAATCCTGTGCTAAATAGTTACGATAATAATTTTTTAAGGCTACATAGTGAGTCTTACCCGTTCCTAGAACCGGTATCGTTGCCAAAATAATAATTTTTCTTGGCATTTGTAATTCGGTTAACCCTAATCGCTGAAACAGTTTTAATAGATCTTGACGTGTCGCTGCTTCGTAAGTGGTAAATAAAATGAGCTGCTCTCCCTTAACAGGATCAGGCTCTGCAATAATGGCATGGGAATAGTCTGGCCAGCAAGTCAGAATAGTATTTTCTACTGCCGTGAGGGAAATCATTTCTCCTCCAATCTTTGCAAATCGCCTTGCCCTTCCTAATATCTTGAGAAATCCTGCCTCGTCAATTGTCACAATATCGCCCGTATCGTACCAGCCTGCTTTTAGCGGCAATAATTGGCCAGGCAAATCATGCTGGTAATATCCTAACATAATATTTGGACCTTTTACCCACAACCTGCCTCCTTGTTCAAGGTCGGGGACTGCATGGATTTGATAACTCACTCCAGGCAGTAACTGCCCAACCGTATTTATACGGTAATGCATAGGAGTATTCATACTGAGTACAGGAGAAGTTTCTGTTGCTCCATATCCCTCAAGTAGGCGAATACCAAATTTTTCAGCCCAAAGATTTCTAGTTTCCTCTCGCAATTTTTCAGCACCAGCAAGCACATAACGCAAACAATAAAAATCATAAGGATTTGCAAATTTTCCATAACCGCGCAAAAAAGTATCGGTCCCAAAGGTGATGGTTGCATTAATGTCATAGATTATTTCTGGAACGATTTTATAGTGCAAGGGGGAAGGATAAAGAAATGTTCTCATACCAAATAAAATGGGTAAAAGCGTTCCGGCGCTTAGACCAAATGAATGGAACATCGGCAAGGCATTCAAAATAATATCTTGAGCAGTAAAATCTATTCTAGCACTGAGCTGATATCGATTGGCTTGAATATTTTGATGGCTGAGCACCACACCCTTGGGCTTGCCTTCTGAACCAGAAGTAAAGAGAACAACGGCCGGTTTTTCCGCTTGTCCATTTTGCGTGGAATAAAAGCTTGGAAATCGTGACTTTAAAAATCCTATTAGTTTATTCCTAAAAATCAATTTAAGGTGTTCTAAATAATGAATTTCAATCGCGTTAGCCTGAAGCAACATGATTAATGGGGAAAGCTTTGCATTATCGATAAATTTTTCTGATGTGATGACTTGTTTAACATTACTTGTTAAGCAGCAACTAAGTATATCTTGTGCGCTAAAGGTGTAATTTAACATCACGGGAATATGTGAAATAGCACTCAAAGAAAAAAAATTAATCACATTACTTGCTATGTTTGGTAATAAAATTCCAACATGAGGTCCGTTAATACGCGTCTTCCAATATGAAGCAAGAACAAAACAATATTGCAATAGCTGATTATAGGTAATCGGTTTTCTCTGGATATCCTCTAAAATAATATGTTTGCCCGAATGAATTTTTCTTGCATCGATTAAAGATTGCATCAATGTTTTTTTATAATCACTACTTTCAAAAAGCATATTACTCATTATTTGATATAATTTTTCGCCTAAAATCTGTCGTCTTTCCTTGCCTTTAATTTCCGCACTAAGATTAATTTCTTGCGGCGGTAAAATAGTTAGCGTAATTTTTGAAAATTTTCGAATATGAACTTTCTTTTTGAGACGAGAAAATGGCGTATACTGAGCGCCTTCAATACGTATTGGCAATAATTTTGCATTCGCTTGATCTGCAATTAATCCCGGTCCTTCATAGATTTTCATCAAGGCACCGGTAACTGTTATCCTACCTTCAGGAAAAATAACCAAGCGACGATTTTCTTTCAGTTTTTTAATGATGGATTTAATCGCAAATGGATTACTGGGATTAATTGGAAAAATCTCAATTAAATTTGAGATGAAGCGAAAACTTTTGCTATTTGCAATATGCGTATTGACAGCAAATGACAAACGATTAGGCAAAAAAGCTGCAAGCAAGATTGCATCAATAAATGAGGTATGATTCGCGATAATTACTACTCTTTTTCCTGCCTGATGATAGTGTTCAATGCCTTTGACCTCCACACGATAAAATAAATTGCACAGCCATTTAATCCAAGTTTGCAAAATGGCCTCCGGTAATAGTTTAACTAAATAAATCGCAACAAATGTATTGAGAATGGCGCTTAAAAGAAATAATTGAGGGATACTGAAATTAAAGGCGGTAAACAACATGATATATAATGAAGAAGTCACCATAAATATTGCGTTATAAATATTATTGCCTGCAATAATACGTGAACGTATGCCTTTATTAGATTTTTTTTGGATAAAAGCATACAGTGGCACGATATAAAGGCCGCCACAAACCGATAACAACAGGATGTCAACCAGTATACGAATATGCGAGAAATAATGAACAAATTCAATAACGGTGTAAAGATGTGCAGGCGCTGCATTCAGATGCCCACTCGCTAAATAAATATCCACCATGAAAATAGACATGCCAAAAATCGCCAAGGGAACGTACTTAGTTGAAATTTTTCCTTTCAGCAATAAGTTACACAGCAATGAACCCATTCCAATTCCTAAAGAAAATAAGGTGAGTATCAGGGTAAATACTTGAGGCGTAGCGGAAAGCAAAACTTTAGTAAAGGTGGGAAATTGCGTGATAAAAGTTGCGCCAATAAACCAAAACCAAGAAATCCCAAAAATAGCTAGAAAAATTGATTTTTTTTGATGGGTGAGATTAAGAATTTTTTTCGTTTCTTTAAAAAAATTAGCTGAAATAAGAAGATGAGGTTGCGCACGTTTTGTTTTGGGAATATAAAGACTGCCGATTAAACCCGCCGTTGCAATCATTAACAAAGCCAAACTCAAATAAAAAACGCCATGAGATTTAAGAATTAAAGTGCCACCTAAAACTTGTCCAATCAAAATTGAAATGAATGTTCCGGCTTCAATTAATGCATTTCCACCGAGCAATTCGTCATTGTTCAGCTGCTCCGGTAAGATTGAATATTTAATTGGGCCAAAAAAAGTGGAATGTGCTCCGAGAAAAAATAGCGTTATCATTAATAACAGCAAGTTATGAAAATAAAAACCTATGCTAGCAATCATCATAAAAAGTAATTCGATGGATTTAATTACCACAATAATTTTAGATTTTTCATACTTATCCGCCAGCTGACCCGCTGTAGCTGAAAATAAAAAAAATGGCAGAATGAAAATTCCTGCAATTAAGGCAATCATAAATTGCTGGGAATTTTCACTTTGTATCAGTTGATAAGTAATTAAAATGATAAAACCATTTTTAAAAACATTATCATTAAAGGCATTAAAAAATTGAGTAATAAAAAGCGGAAGAAATCGTCGAGTTCCCAAAAGTCGATATTGTGATTTTTTCATAATTAAAGTGGTGACCTTTCAGATTTAAGCCATCTTCGAATAAAAATTTGGTTAAGAGCGGTTATTAAATCCTAAGGTTTGGAATGAACTCCTTCAAAAAAACGTTTTACGCTATCAAACCAGCTCTTTGAACGTGGATTATGTTTATTACCACCTTGAGCAAGGGAATCAGCGAATTGCTGTAGCAGTCCTTTTTGTTCGGTCGAAAGATTAACAGGCGTTTCAACTACAACTTGACAAAATAAATCACCCGCACCATGACCTCGTCGCATCGAAGGCACCCCCTTTCCTTTTAAACGAAAGAGTTTACCGCTTTGAGTTTCACCTGGAATTTTTAATAAAATTTTTCCATCTAAAGTGGGAACTTCTAATTCCCCGCCTAACGCTGCAACGACAAGATCGATTGGAACTTCGCAGTGTAAATCCGCACCATCACGAAGAAAGATGGGATGCTTTTTCAAATGAACTTGTACATAGAGGTCACCCGATGGTGCACCATAGGCTCCGGCCTCTCCTTCTCCAGTTAGTCGAATGCGATCCCCGGTATTGACCCCGGCAGGAATTTTAACAGATAATTTTTTATGTTGTTGCACTCGACCCTGACCTCGGCAATGCGGACAAGGATGTTGAATCACTTTGCCACGCCCATGACAATCTGGACAAGTTTGTTGAACCGTAAAGAAGCCATGTTGGGCACGAACTTGCCCGACCCCATTACAGGTTTGGCAAGAAGTGGGGCTTGTTCCTTTTTTTGCACCCGACCCTGCACATGTTTCACAATTAATTAAGGTAGGAACTTTAATTTCAACCGCTTTCCCATGCACTGCTTCTTCAAGAGACAGCTCGAGATTATAAATTAAATCAGACCCGCGCTGAGCACGAGATCGTCCGCCCCCCCTCCAAAAATATCACCAAAGATATCGCTGATATCTCCGAAAATGTCTCCAACATCAAATCCTTGCGGACCTCCTCCACCCATACCCGGATTGACACCCGCATGTCCAAATTGATCATAGGCAGAACGTTTACGACCATCTGATAAAATTTCATATGCCTCTTTGGCTTCTTTAAATTTTGCTTCAGACTCTTTGTCATCAGGAGGATTTCTATCAGGATGATATTTCATTGCTAATCTACGATAAGCCTTTTTAATATCAGCCTCACTGGCGTTGCGTGTTACCTCTAATATTTCGTAATAATCTCTTTTTGTCGTCATAATCCTGCAGCCAATTATCTTTGTATCATTTTTGCAGAGAAGCCAACCTTCTCTGCAAATATCACCTAACGGTGTTTACTTCTTGTCGTCATCTTTGACTTCTTCAAATTCAGCATCAACCACATTGTCGCCTTGCTTGTTATCAGTACCCGTTTTGGTTTCAGCCCCCGCATTACCCCCAGAAGCTCCTTCACCTTCGGTACCTTTTTCTGCGTACAAACGTTCGGCCATCTTCGAGGAGATTTCAGTTAATTGCTGTGTTTTGGACTCAATTTCTTCTTTATTGTCGGTCTTCATTGCGTCTTTAAGCGCCTCTATCGCTTTTTCCGCTCCCTCGCGTTCTTCAGTCGTAACCTTATCACCCAGGTCCTTCATCGTCTTAGTCGTAGCATGAATCATGCCATCTGCTTTATTTCTAATATCGACGAGTTGATGAAATTTTTGATCCGCTTCTTTATTTTTTTCAGCATCCCGCACCATATTTTCCACTTCTTCATCAGATAACCCGCTTGAAGCTTTTATCACAATAGATTGTTCCTTACCCGTTGCCTTGTCCTTTGCCGATACATGCAAGATGCCGTTGGCATCAATATCGAACGTCACTTCAATTTGAGGAATACCACGTGCGGCAGGAGGAATATCTGACAAATCAAATCGACCCAGTGATTTATTTGCCGACGCGATTTCACGCTCACCTTGTAGCACATGAACGGTAACCGCAGTTTGGTTATCATCAGCCGTTGAAAAAACCTGCGTAGCTTTCGTTGGGATGGTGGTATTTTTTTCAATGATTTTCGTCATGACTCCACCCAGTGTCTCTATCCCGAGGGAAAGCGGCGTGACATCGAGCAGCAAGACGTCTTTTACTTCACCTGCCAACACGGCCGCTTGAATAGCCGCACCCACTGCCACCGCTTCATCGGGATTGACATCTCGACGTGGCTCTTTACCAAAGAAGTGTTTAACCGCTTCTTGAACCTTTGGCATACGAGTTTGACCACCAACTAAAATCACTTCATTAATCTCATTTACTTTGAGACCTGCATCCTTAAGCGCAATTTTGCAAGGCTCAATTGTACGTTCAATCAAATCTTCAACTAAAGATTCGAGCTTCGATCTTGTTAAACGGATACTTAAGTGCTTGGGTCCAGTCGCATCTGCTGTGATATAGGGCAAGTTAATATCAGTTTGTTGTGATGAGGAAAGCTCAATTTTCGCTTTTTCTGCAGCTTCTTTTATTCGTTGTAATGCCAAAGGATCCTTAGTGAGGTCAATTCCTTGTTCTTTTTTAAACTCACTGGTTAAATAATCAATCAAACGCTTATCAAAATCTTCACCACCTAGGAAGGTATCACCATTTGTTGAACGAACTTCAAATTGGTGCTCTCCGTCTACTACCGCAATTTCAATAATAGAGATATCAAAAGTTCCACCTCCCAGGTCGTAGACAGCAATAATGCTATCACCCTTCTGCTTATCTGCTCCATAAGCCAATGCCGCTGCAGTAGGTTCGTTGATAATTCGCTTAACCTCTAATCCAGCAATTTTGCCTGCATCCTTAGTAGCCTGACGTTGCGAGTCATTGAAATAGGCTGGCACAGTGATCACAGCTTCTGTCACTTCTTCACCAAGATAATCTTCTGCTGTTTTCTTCATTTTCATTAAGATTTGCGCGGAAATTTGCGGTGGCGCATACTTCTTGCTGTTTGCTTCCACCCAAGCGTCACCATTATCAGCCCTAATAATTTTATAGGGAACCATGCCCATATCACGTTTTACAACTTCGTCGTCAAACTTGCGACCAACTAAACGTTTTATTGCATATAAAGTATTCTGAGGATTAGTAACCGCTTGCCGTTTTGCGGATTGACCGACAAGGGTTTCCCCATCTTTAGTAAAAGCAACAATGGAAGGAGTGGTTCGATCGCCTTCACTATTTTCAATGACACGAACTTTGCCACCTTCTTTAATTGCTACACAGGAGTTTGTTGTACCAAGGTCTATACCTATAATTTTCGCCATAATTAAGAATCTCCGGTCTTTTATTTAAACGTTATAAGTTAAATGGGGATGAACAAATCACTTTCAAGGGCTATGCACTGACTACAACCAAGGCAGGTCGGATTAACCGCCCATTAAGCAAGTAACCTTTTTGCAATACTTCGATAACCGTATCTGACTGCACTTCTCCTTCCTTCGTTGCAATAGCTTGGTGATATTCGGGATTAAATTTCTCATTTAATGGATTGATTTGTTCAATCCCAAATTTTTCAAGAGTTTTTAGCAATAAGGTCATTGTCAGCTCAATACCCTGATGTATTTTCTTAGCAAATTCATTATCACTCACATCGCTCTCAAGCGCCCGATCTAAGCTATCAACAACAGGCAAGAGGTCATTGGCAAATTTTTCCAGTGCATACTTATGGCTGTTTTCTACATCGCGTGCAGCACGTCTCCGTATATTTTCTTGCTCAGCTTTCAACTGTAATATTTGGTTGTAACGATCAGTCAATCCTTGTTCAGCCTGAGTCAGTTTTTGTTCTAATTCCAAGTAGGAAGGATGCGTTAAAATACCCACAACCTCTTCATCAGACTCTTCTTTTTCATCTGGCGGGTTTTCAATCTCCCCCTCATCTTTTGGCCATTTCTTACTGTATAAATTGGATTTTTTTTCAAAATCATCAACGTTAAGCTTAGGCTCTTCACGTGTTTTGTTCTTGTTTGACATCAATCATTCCCCTTTAATAACAGAGACTGTATATATAGGGTCGAGTTAGACCAACTTCAAGGGTAGAACTAGAGATTCAATTAAACAAAGGATATGATATCCTTCGTGATTAGAATTTTACGCTTTACAACTCTATTTGAGCCAAAACTGTCATCCAAGGAGTCGCATGATGGTATCATATGAGGATATGATTTTGGAAAATACGATTGAAACGGATGTTTTAATGAATCCCCAAAAAAAGCATTTTCAAAAAGTGGCACTTTTTGGACGTCGAGTAGAAGGCATTGAAGAAACATTGCTCGCCATTAAAGCGTATTTATCAAATTATCCCGTTGAAGTTGTATTAGAACCTAGCACGGCTGAACTCCTTCCAGATAGCCGTTTAACGGTTTTGCCACAAACACTTCTTTGTAAAAATTGTGACCTACTCATCGTGGTAGGAGGCGATGGCAGCATGTTAAACGCCGCGCATATGGCAGCAGATTATGGCCTACCTGTACTGGGAATCAATCGAGGGCGACTGGGTTTTTTAACAGATATTAAGCCCGATGAATTGGATAAAATAGATGATGTGCTATCAGGGAATTTTATCGAAGAAGAGCGCTTCCTACTTGAAGCAACAGTCAATCACTTAAATGGCGATGTGTCTCATGCGATTGCATTAAATGATGTGGTACTCCTTCCTGGAAATTTAGCCCATATGATTGAATTTCAGGTGAAAATTAATGATCAAATGATTTGTTATCAGCGCGCTGATGGAATCATCATTGCCACACCAACGGGTTCAACAGCCTATGCACTTTCAGGTGGCGGCCCAATTCTTCATCCCGGCTTAGATGCCATTGTTTTAGTTCCTATGTTTCCTCATACTTTAAGCAGCCGCCCAATCGTGGTGAAAAGTAACAGCGCAATTGATATTCACCTTTCCGCTAACAATCAAGCTCCCTCCCGAGTTAGCTGTGATGGCCAAGAACGAATTATCCTAGAACCTGGCGAGAAAATTACGATTTGCAGAAAGGCGGAAACGCTGCGTTTAATTCATCCCTTAGACTATAACTACTTTGAAACGCTTCGCAAGAAATTGGGCTGGGAAGGTTAATGCTTAACCATCTCCAAATCAAAAACTTCATTATCATTCCCGAATTAGATATTGACTTTAAAGAAGGCCTAACTGTCATTACAGGAGAAACGGGCTCTGGTAAATCTATTATTATTGATGCGCTCACCATTCTTCTAGGAGGCAAAACAGATAGTTCGATTGTAGGAAAAAATGAAAATAAATGTAATCTAAGCGCCTGTTTTAATTTGACGAATACTCCGAAAGCACTCCAATGGTTAAGCGAAAAAGATTTTGAAACGGCTCAAGCTGAAGAATGTCTAATCAGAAGAATCATAGGGAAGGATGGAAAATCCAGACAAATGATTAATGGCATTCAATGTACCCTACAAGAACTCAGGGAATTCGCTTCTCTACTTATTCATTTGCACAGTCAAAATCAACATCAACAACTAACCAAACGTCAGTATCAACGAGAACTTCTGGATCAATTCAGCTGTCATTTAACGCTTTGTGAAGAGGTAAAATCGCTTTACTACGAATGGGTGCAAAATCAAAATAAAATCACTCAATTAAGTGAAACTCAAAAGAATGCAGCAATACAATTGGAATTGCTGCAGTATCAAATTACTGAATTTGAAAAACTTAACCTCTTGCCATCAGAATATGAACGACTGGATGCCGAACATAAACAGCTCGCCAATCGAGAACAATTAATCAAAAACTGTCATTCTGCACTCGCTAAGCTAGCTGAAGACGACCGCTCTGCGCAATGTTTTCTTTATCAAGCACAAAGTCAACTAAGCGCCATGGTACATTTTCATGAAAAATTGCAATCTTCTAGTGATTTGCTGAATCATGCCATCATCCACGTGGAAGAAACAGTGAATGAGCTACAGGATTACCTCAGCGCGATTGAGTCATACCCAGAACGCTTAGCTGAAATCGAAACACGGCTTTCAACAATCCATCAATTAGCTAGAAAATATTCCACATCCCCAAGAGATTTACCACTAATTCATAACAAATTAATAGAAGAATCTGAGAATTTGCAACAATCTGAGGCCATGTTAGCCACGCTTAATGAAGAGGCGACGATTTTAGCTAATCAATACTCAGCAGTCGCAAAGAAACTTACAGACAGCCGCAAACAAGCGGCTTTAACACTCACAAATAAAATCAGCGAAAAAATGCGCTCCCTTGGCATGCCAGGCGGCATTTTTGAAGCAAAGCTTTCACACAAGGAGCAATTCTCTCCTTATGGTTTAGAAGAGATTGAATATCTTGTTTCAATGAATCCAGGCCAAGCCCCTCAACCACTTTCAAAAATCGCATCAGGCGGAGAGCTTTCTCGTATTGCCTTAGCAATATATGTGATCACGGCAGAAAAAAACATCACTCCGATATTAGTTTTTGACGAAGTAGATGTTGGCATTGGTGGAGGAACGGCAGCGATCGTGGGTAATTTACTAAAATCGATCAGCCAAACTGCACAAGTACTTTGCATCACCCACTTGCCACAAGTTGCTGCATGTGGAAACTTGCATTTATTAGTGAAAAAGCAAATTGCTCAAAACGAAACGCATACAACAATAATTCAGCTTACCGCTTCCGACAAAATCCAAGAAATTGCACGCATGCTAGGTGGTTTATCCATTACTGAAAATAGCTTAGCTCACGCAGAAGAACTGATCGCAACCTCTTAATTTTGTTTACACCCATGGCAAATGCCATAAATTGTTAAGCTATGATCTGTCATTTCAAATCCAAATTTATTCGCAATCACTTCCTGTCTTTCCTCAATCATTTCATCGATAAATTCATCGACTTTACCGCATTTAACGCAAACCAAATGATCATGATGCTCACCTTGCTCAACTTCAAAAACGGCATGATCTCCTTCAAAATTATGGCGACGAACTAATCCTGCTGCCTCGAACTGGGTCAAAACACGATACACTGTCGCAAGTCCTACATCATCACCTGATTCTACTAGTGTTTTGTAAACTTCTTCTGCACTCATATGTCGCGGATCAGCTTTTTCAAGTATTTCAAGAATCTTAAGACGTGGTAACGTCACTTTCAGACCGGCCTTTTTCAGATCTTGGTTGTCCAATGAACTCTCCTTTGATAACATGGCCTACTAGAATAAGTAAAAGAAGGGTAACTTGGTGAAAACAAAAATTATAACCCTAATCACTCTATTTTGTATTGTTTTTGCGCTCTCTAGCTGCACGCAAAGCACTTGGCTATATCGCATTAACATTCAGCAAGGAAATATTTTTACGCCAGACATGGTGCATAAGATTCATGTAGGGATGGACAAGGAATCTGTCGTAGCATTGCTAGGTCCGCCAATTCTTATCGATGCTTTCAATGATAATCGCTGGACATATATTTTCACCCTCAAACCAGGCAAGGGTAACTTCATTGAAAAAAAGATGACGCTTTATTTTCAAAACAATCGAATATCCAGCATCAATACCAGAGGGTAGTGTTACGTAATTAATACGCTACTTATTCTGTTTCATTCGTTTAAGACGTATTTCATTTGGGGATAACTTTAGGGATTGATAAATTTCTACTCGATCCCCTGTCGTCAAAATGGTCCCAAGCGTCACTTTTTTGCCAAAAATTCCTACATTATTTGTCAAATTTATTTCGGGATGCTGCTCCAAAATGTTAGAAGCTAAAATTGCCTTGATAACTGTACTGCCCTCGGGCATGCAAACAGATACAAGCCACTCTGCATAACAAACTTCAACCTCTAGTGCCATATACGACTTCAGCACGTTTAGAAAAGGCCTCTACTAAAGAGTTGGCTACCTGATTAAACAATGATCCAAACGCCAATCCCAAAATTTTATTTGCAAGCTCAAATTCTAAATCCAACCGAATCAAACACTGCTCGTTATTTGGTGATTCAAACAACCAAAATCCTTCTAAATGCTTAAAAGGCCCATCCAACATCCTTATTTCAATCATCTTATTTTTTTGCAGTCGATTGCAGGTTGTAAAGGATTTTCTAAAGCCTGCTCCCTCAAAATGTAAAGTTGCGCGAATTTCATCCTCATCGCAACTGTGCACCTCTGCATCATGGCACCAAGGAATGAATGACGGATAGTCCTTGATTGCATTCACTAACTGATACATTTCTTCTGATGTATGCGGTACTATTGCACTTCGTTGTATGATAGGCATAACATTCTCACCTGATTACTTAAGCTGTAGAGTCTAACCCATGAGCAAGAAAAATAAAAATCCTGAAAATACTCCCACTATCGCTCTCAATAAAAAAGCTTTTCATGATTACCACATCGATAAAAAATTTGAAGCAGGGCTAGTGTTAGAAGGTTGGGAAGTAAAAAGTATCCGGGCACATCACATTCAGATAAAAGATAGTTATGTCATTATCAAAAAAGGAGAAGCTTGGTTGCTTGGCATGCATATCAGTCCACTTGCGACCACTAGCACCCACATTAACCCAGACCCTGTTCGAAGCCGTAAATTGCTGTTAACCAGAAAAGAAATACAAATGTTAATCGGTGCCACACAACGAAAAGGATACACGCTCACTACGCTCTCCTTATATTGGAAAAAAAACCACGTTAAACTTGGAATTGGTCTGGCCAGGGGCAAGAAAGAATTCGACAAGCGAGAATCCATTAAACAACGCGAGTGGGATAGAGAGAAACAACGTGCCGCTAAAATTTCGCGCCTCGGTAAATAGACCTGGCTATTTCAACAAATTTCTGCTATACTACTTTGATCATGAAAGTGAGATTCCCCGGGGGCGACTGGCTTCGACGTGGATTTCAACGCTTCAGGTGCATGTCGAGCAGGTGACTTCACTCGTAAAACTGAGTTGCAAATTAAAGTAACTGCAAACGATAGTAAATATCAAGTAGCTGCAGCTGCCTAAAAAACAGCGCCTACCCGTTGACAAAGCTTGTTTATGGGCTTTGCTCAATGGTAATAGCACATAAAATCGCAATCCATTCTGTCTAAAATGGCTTGTCAAATAATAGACTCGCTCATGGAACATCCTGTCTGTTGGAGGCCCATGCGTCAAATTAAATAACAGAGCTAAACATGTAGATGCCTCAAGTCGAGGATTTGCGGACGCGGGTTCGATTCCCGCCGCCTCCACCAATTTTTAAGATAACAAAAGACTGTCAAAGATCACCAAAAACTGTTGATAATCATTAGGTTAAAATGCATTGGGGATTGTTTTTCATGGTCTTTCATTGTCCCCGTAAATGCCCCAGTAGCGCCCCCTCTTACGCCATTTGCCTAGTTAAATTAAAATTTATACTGGTTTACGCACTTCTGAGCTGCTGAACACCTACAAAAAACTTATGTCAGAATAGTTGTCACTCCTAAATGAAAAAATACTTGACTCTGACGTTGCGTCAACCTTTATCGTGCACTTTGTCACCTAGAGGAGCGTAATAATGGCATATACGATAAATCAATTGGCGAAACTTTCAGGTGTGAGTACACGCACACTGCGATTTTATGACGAAATTCGTCTACTAGCGCCTGCTTTTTATGGAGAGAATCAGTATCGTTATTATAAAGCAGAGCAGCTGCTTATGCTTCAGCAAATTCTATTTTTTCGTGAGCTGGGATTTCCTCTAAATGACATTCAAAAGATTTTAAGCAGTGATGATTTCGATAAAATTGAATCATTAAAAGCTCATAAATCCATGTTGCAGTCGGGTCTTGATAGAACAGCAACGCTTATCAAAACAATTGATAAAACCATTTCACATTTAAGAGGAAAAATAATCATGCGTGATGCAGAAATGTACGATGGATTTGATCCCATCAAACAGCAAGAACATGAGAAATATATGCTTGATACAGGTATTATTTCACAGAAACAAATTGATGATAGTTGGCAACGAGTTTCTAATTGGAAAAAAGCGGACTGGGAGCAGTTTAAGGATTCTGGCGAGAAGCTTAATCTTGCGCTTGCAGAGGCACTTAAACGAGGACGAAAAATAGACTCAGATGAAGTTCAAAAGCTTATTCAACAACATTTTTATTGGGTCAACAATTTCTGGACGCCTACGAAGGAAACGTATTTAGGGCTTGGACAGATGTATCTCGATCATCCTGATTACCGTTTATTCTACAACCGATATCATCCAGATTTAGTCGAGTATTTGGTTGAAGCAATGAAATTGTTTGCCAATAAAAAATTATCTTAACATTGGCATCCTATAGGCAGCACAGCTTATGGGATGCATACTGTTGTATGGCTGTGAGGTTATTATGAAAAATAAACTACGTACTTGTGGTTCATCTATTATCTTGAGGGATGGCAGGGCACTTGGTTATTTAGAATGCGGCGATCCTAAAGGGCATCCCGTGTTTTATTTTCACGGATTTCCAGGATCGAGATTACAGGCCAGTGATTTTCACCAGATTGCAAAAGCACATCGTTGCCATTTTTTCGGGATCGATCGCCCTGGAATGGGATTATCAACCTTCCACAAAAAACATACCATTCTGAACTGGAGTCAGGACATTGTTGCTCTGGCGAATCATCTTGAAATAGAAAAATTTTCTATAATTGGCCACTCAGGAGGAGCACCATTTGTTATGGCTTGCGCTTACATGATCCCGGAACGTTTAAGTGGTGCTGCGATTGTTTCTGGTATTGCCCCATCAGCATTGCCTGAGTCTAAAATTGGCATGCCATGGGGATTAAGAGCCATAAATGCGCTTGTTAGGCATGTTCCTGGATTTGCTTTTTTATTGATGAAAATACAGCAAAAGATGATGTTTAAACCAAAAATATTTAACCAATTTATCCAAAAACTTCCTGCCCCCGATCGCATTATTCTCCAAGATGTTAGTCGCATTAATAAAATAATGGATATGATAGCCGAGTCTTTTAAAGACGGTGTCAATGGTGCTGCACAAGAAATGTGTTTGGTTTTAAGGCCATGGGGTTTCGATTTAGAAAAAATTACCTATCCAATTACTATTTGGCAAGGCAAATTGGATATGCAAATCCCCGCCTCTCATGCAGGCATTTATAAGACCAAACTCCCTCACGCTAAATTGAAATTATTTGAACATGAAGCTCATATTTCGACATTATACAATCATATGGAGAATATTCTTGAATCGATTTGCCCTAAAATATCGAATTCGACACAAGGGTTGTGACGAATTTAATTTCGCTTCTTAGCTACCTTTGCTTTTTGTCCGAAAAAAGCATGCAATTATCGGACAATGGGGAAAGGATTATTATGTCTCTCTAAAGAGCTAATTTTAGACAGAATACAAAATAAAAAAAACTTTGATGTTTGGACTCCTTCTGATTTTTTAGATTTAGCTAGTCAAACGTTAAGAAGCCATTTTAATTCAATGATGGGCCTTTTATTTATGAGGATACGACAAAAAATATCTTCCCAAAGATAGTGCAAAAAAATTTTCCTCAACCACTTGAAGATTAATTTAAAGTTATAGCCAATAGCAGCCATTAAACAATTTACTTTATCGCCTAGATGTTTAAGTGGATTAGCGACAATGCCAATATCAATTGATAAATTAATCACGCGTCAGTTATTTTTCGAGAAATATCCTGTTGTAAAATGCAATGACAAAAATTCTTCAAAAAATTCTTGACTGAATGAGGCAATGCGTACTGTCCCCTGTACTAGAAAAAAATTACAATGGCATTTTGATACAATCGCCATTCGTTGCTAACATATTTTTAATTAATTTAATATGCTCTTCATTTTTTATCATTAAACTATTCATCAATACAGTTCAATTCTAAACACGAGGCATGAAATGATAAATGAAAATGAAAAAAATCCAGAGGCTATGCTGAAAGAATTCTATACCAAAGCATCCATTATTGCCTTTATTTATGGCTTATGTACAAATAGAGTGTTCTGGGAAGGCAGTCGATCAGAAGGAATCCCGCTTATTGGTAACCACATTAAAAGGGATTCTAATGATCCCTATTTATGGGAAAAAATTCAAGCGATCGTGGACAAGGGAAAGGGAGTGAGGCTGGCATATGATAGAAGAGCTATCGATTTTTATAATCTTTTGAGCAAATATTCCCTCGCTAATTTAGAGGATGACTCTGCTGAAAATCTCTTATGTGAACTCATTGCAAGCTATCCAACGACTTATATTATTCCTGAATTGACTGAAGAATCTGTTAACACCATGCTTGAAGAGGCTTGTATGGGTGGAGGCGATATTCACTTCGTAAAGTACCTCAAGCAAGACGCCCGTATTTTTGGTAATGAGTATATTCTCTTGGCCTGTAAAAACGGACATCTAAAAATCGTGAGGGAATTAATTTGTGATTATCATACGAGTTTTACTGATTATCAATCTGCCTTCCATCAATCTGCCTTAGTAGAGGCGCTCAAAAATAACCAATTGGCCGTGGCAGAGTGGCTAATAAATTTTGCGAAAGATAAAGATAGCCCTCTTTCTTTGCAAGACAAAAACTACGAATCTCTCTTTCTTCATGCATGTCAAAATGGAAATTTTGAGATGCTAAAACTTCTTCTTGCTAACTTATTTATGTTTCCTGGAGGATTGGAGGCGGCAGCTGGCAATGGGCATGCTGAAATCCTCTCTTTATTGTTAGATAATTGCAAAGAAACGCCTTTATGCGAGGAGGTTATACAATATGATGCCTCTACGCCAGGAGATCATTGTTTGGATGAAGGATCTCGAAAAGAAGCGGCTTTATGGAATGCTGTTAAGAATGGGCATGCTGAATGTGTTGAAATCTTATTAGAGGCATTGCCTGACTGTGAAAAAATTAGATTTTTTCTCAGAGTGGCGGCACATACAGGTTCTCTAGCGACTGTCAAATTATTACTAGCAAGGGGCGAACACAACCTTGATATTGCTTTATTGGGCGCTCTAGGGGCTTGTCAAAAAGAATTGATTCGCGTCCTTCTTCCTCTTCTTACCGAAAATGACATTACAAACCTTGCAACTAATCGCCTTACAATTTCTGAGCTCTGCATCCACGACAAGGATGCAGAACTCATTGAGCTATTATTTCAATGCGAGACTTTCTATAAGTTTTTATCAATGCCTGCGCAAGTTTCAGACGTAATATCCTATTTTGGATGCAATATTCGTATCCGCTAATTTAACCACCCACTTATGCTATAACGTAAGTTCTTGCATACTCCTGTTTTTTTAAAGGAGTAGCGCATGACAGCAACCCATAATTCGCCTTCTCAAAAAACTCTGGCATTAAATATGGAAAAATGGCGATCAATAATTACAGATTGGGAATTAAGCAAAGAAAGTCAAAAAAAATATTGTGAGCGGTTAGGGATAAGTTTAAATACTTTTACGCATGCCCGTAGCAAGTTAATTCGAGATAAAAAAATAAAACCCGCGTTTATTCCTCTCTCTTTGAATCCAATCGAGATTCAAAATTCTTCGAGCATTAATACCGTGATTATTGAAAACCCGAAGGGATTTAAACTCCATGTTTCATCAGAATTATCGTTAGATCGTTTAGTGAAAATTTTTAAATTATGTGGGTGGTTAAATGCTTAAGTTACGAGACGAAGTAAAAATTTATGTGAGCATGGAGCCTATAGATGCGAGAAAAAGCATTGATAGTTTATGTATCCTTATTGTCGAAAATTTTAAGGATAATCCACAATGTGGGAGCCTCTTTATTTTTTTTAATAAATCACGAGATAAAGTAAAAATTATTTGGTGGGATGCAAATGGTTTTATTCTACATTACAAGCGCCTTGAAAAAGGACGCTTTGTTCTGCCAAAATTAAGTGGAATTGATAAACTAGAAATTTCACAAACTCAGCTTCACGGTTTATTGGCAGGTTTAGATTTCTCACTCATGCGCCATTTTCCTGAAATAAATTATTATCAATATGCATAAAACAGTGAGGCATAGTGGAAAATTATAGTATCATGTCTCCATGGATAGATCTCATGAATTACAAGCGATATCAAAAGAAGAATTAATTAAAATAATTCAACAAAAAAACACCCTCCTTTTTGAACAAGCAAAACAAATTCAATTTTTAGAAGAGCAAATTCTTGCCTATCGACTTCGCCAATTTGCCAATAAATCCGAGAAAATTAATCCTAATCAAATTTCTCTTTTTGATGAGGCGGTATTGCCTAAATCAGAAGAGAAAATCTTATCACAAGAAGAAGTCATCACGGTTGCTTCTTATACTAAAAGTAAGCAGGTAGGGAGAAGAGCACTACCTGCAGAATTATTTCGTATACCTCGAATCTATGATTTATCTGAAGATGAAAAAATTTGTCAATGCGGTTGTGCATTAACTCACATTAAAGATGAAAAAAGCGAGCAACTCGAAATTATTCCAGCAAAAATTTATGTCATCGAGCATATCAGAAAAAAATATGCCTGCAAAAAATGTCAAGAAACCATTAAGCTAGCAAAACAACCTGCTGCACCTATTCCAAGGAGTATTGCAGCAAGTGGATTATTAAGTCACGTATTGGTTTCAAAATTTCAAGATCACTTGCCGCTATTTCGCCAAGAAAAAATATTAAAACGCATTGGTGTGGATATTCCTCGAGCCACATTATGTTTATGGGTGATCAAGTGTGCTGAACTTTTGCTGCCGATTTTAAAACTAATGCATGATCGAATATTAACTTATGATATTGCTTATGTTGATGAAACCACATTGCAAGTTATTAAAGAACAGAATAAAAGTATAAAAAGTAAAAAATACATGTGGCTTTATTCAGGCGGACCCAAAGCACAATTTGTTTATTACTACCAATATCATCCTTCACGCTCACACGAAGTCGCCGATGCTTTTTTTGCGGATTTTTCAGGCTACTTACACTGTGATGGCTTCATTGGGTATGACACATTAGCGGGAAAAAGAAAAACGATAAAACTGGTTGGCTGTTGGTATCACGCGAGACGAAAATTTATTGAAGTTACAAAGCTCATGCCAAATAAAGAAGGGGTGGCTTGGCATATTGTTAAACTCATTGCAAAACTCAGCGTGATTGAAGAAGAAATAAAAATCTTATCTGCTGCAGAAAAACAGGCTATTCGACAAGCGAAATCGAAAGTGATTATCAATGAAATACAGGATTATCTCATCAAACATCAATCTATTATTCCACCAAAAAGTTTATTAGGAGAAGCGGTAGGTTATACACTCAATCAATGGCCAAAATTATTAAGATTTCTTGATGATGGACGTCTCGATATTAGTAATAATCTTTCTGAGCGAGGCATTAAACCTTTTGTAATCGGCAGAAAAGGTTGGCTCTTTGCTGATAGTGTGGCTGGCGCTCATGCAGCAGCAACAATTTTTAGCATCATTGAAACTTGCAAGTATCATCAGGTTGAGCCTTATGATTATTTGCGATATGTGCTTGATGTCATACCTCGATGCAACACGATTGAAGATTACGAAAAACTCCTTCCTTATAATATTGATCGAGCACTGCTGGTTAGCCAAGTGCGCTGAGGGGCTGATTAATTAGCGGATACCAATATTCTTAAAAGATTGCTAGAAAGTTCTGAAGTTTGTATACCCCATTTAGAACATGGCAGATTATTTTTAGAAGCATGCGCGAGTAAGAGTTTAGAGATGGTAGAAATATTGTCAACAGATCCTAGGGGAGTGAAAGCCGTTGCCAATGGAGCAGGTGTTAATGATGCAATAAATACCATGATGAAAGAAATCAAACCGTATAGCCGTTGGTGTTTCACAACAAGAACAGATCAGGCTCTTTTAAAAGGATATATTCAGATTTGGAAGAGGCGATTTATAAGTCGATCTATAAGTACAGAGTATGCTCCGAAGCTCGCCTTATTCAAGCAAGGATTTTTTGAAGAAAATTCATCATTGCGTAACATTCCGATTGATTTGTATACGGTTATCTCCAATGATTACCATAATGTATGCAATAAAAATTTTGTTTCTCTAGACACAGAATTTTCGTCGAGCATTAAACAGTCGATCAGAGATGGGATTTTTATGACTGATTTACAACAATTAAAATACAAGTAGAGGTTAGGATGACCAATTTAAGAATAGACTATTACAAAGTTTCACCAGAAGCAGTTAAAGCTATGATGGGACTTGAAGAATTTGTTAACAGTTGTGGCTTAGATAAATTACTGCTTGAACTGATAAAGCTTCGTGTTTCTCAAATAAATGGCTGTGTATTTTGTGTAGATACACATTGTAAGGATGCACTAAAAGCAGGTGAGTCACAAAGACGGCTAAATGCCGTTGCTGTTTGGCATGAAGCCCCTTTTTTTACTGATCCCGAACGAGCAGCTTTGGCTTGGGCAGAAGCTGTAACTTTATTATCAGAAACTCACGCACCTGAAGACCTTTACCAAGACGTACTTAAATATTTCAGTGATAAAGAAGCCGTTGATCTGACCATGGCAATTATCACCATCAATGCTTGGAATCGGTTGGCCGTAAGTTTTCGTAAATTACCCTCAAAATAGAAGCGGCATAACATATAGATTAATATGGATTTACCAATTATTTAAATTCAAAAGCAGGAGAAATGATATGAAAACCGTATTATTTTGCATCCCATTAAAAACAGGATGTGTAAAGCAATTCCAGGATTTTGTTAAACAAACAACGGAACAAAAATCCGAAGAATGGAAGGAGATGCTTGCACGCTATGATATGTCTTGCCTCAAAATATGGATAAAAAATTTAGAGCATCGTGATTATGTTTTTGTATATCACGAATTAGGTCCTAATTTTTCTGAAAAAATCAAAGGCTGGAATAATTCCCAGCATCCCTTCGATCAGTGGTTTAATCAACAAATTATGACAGTGTATGATACTGGCCCTGTTGACGCTGCTGCAACGCAATTGCTTGAACTTTTTGTTTAATGACCATTAGGCTCGTTGTCCCAAGCATGGGCTGCATGTTTGCTAAAGCAAAGTTGGGTTGTATCAACCCAACTTTATCACTCTCATGATTCCCATTCCAATCTAGCTTTGAAGCATGTTAATGCAGTTTAATACGTTGATAAATCTGGATACTTGCTAAATTCCTTCCTAGAAAGTATCCGCTAATTAATCAGCCCCTCAGCGCACTTGGCTAACCAGCAGTGCTCGATCAATATTATAAGGAAGGAGTTTTTCGTAATCTTCAATCGTGTTGCATCGAGGTATGACATCAAGCACATATCGCAAATAATCATAAGGCTCAACCTGATGATACTTGCAAGTTTCAATGATGCTAAAAATTGTTGCTGCTGCATGAGCGCCAGCCACACTATCAGCAAAGAGCCAACCTTTTCTGCCGATTACAAAAGGTTTAATGCCTCGCTCAGAAAGATTATTACTAATATCGAGACGTCCATCATCAAGAAATCTTAATAATTTTGGCCATTGATTGAGTGTATAACCTACCGCTTCTCCTAATAAACTTTTTGGTGGAATAATAGATTGATGTTTGATGAGATAATCCTGTATTTCATTGATAATCACTTTCGATTTCGCTTGTCGAATAGCCTGTTTTTCTGCAGCAGATAAGATTTTTATTTCTTCTTCAATCACGCTGAGTTTTGCAATGAGTTTAACAATATGCCAAGCCACCCCTTCTTTATTTGGCATGAGCTTTGTAACTTCAATAAATTTTCGTCTCGCGTGATACCAACAGCCAACCAGTTTTATCGTTTTTCTTTTTCCCGCTAATGTGTCATACCCAATGAAGCCATCACAGTGTAAGTAGCCTGAAAAATCCGCAAAAAAAGCATCGGCGACTTCGTGTGAGCGTGAAGGATGATATTGGTAGTAATAAACAAATTGTGCTTTGGGTCCGCCTGAATAAAGCCACATGTATTTTTTACTTTTTATACTTTTATTCTGTTCTTTAATAACTTGCAATGTGGTTTCATCAACATAAGCAATATCATAAGTTAATATTCGATCATGCATTAGTTTTAAAATCGGCAGCAAAAGTTCAGCACACTTGATCACCCATAAACATAATGTGGCTCGAGGAATATCCACACCAATGCGTTTTAATATTTTTTCTTGGCGAAATAGCGGCAAGTGGTCTTGAAATTTTGAAACCAATACGTGACTTAATAATCCACTTGCTGCAATACTCCTTGGAATAGGTGCAGCAGGTTGTTTTGCTAGCTTAATGGTTTCTTGACATTTTTTGCAGACATATTTTTTTCTGATATGCTCGATGACATAAATTTTTGCTGGAATAATTTCGAGTTGCTCGCTTTTTTCATCTTTAATGTGAGTTAATGCACAACCGCATTGACAAATTTTTTCATCTTCAGATAAATCATAGATTCGAGGTATACGAAGTAATTCTGCAGGTAGTGCTCTTCTCCCTACCTGCTTACTTTTAGTATAAGAAGCAACCGTGATGACTTCTTCTTGTGATAAGATTTTCTCTTCTGATTTAGGCAATACCGCCTCATCAAAAAGAGAAATTTGATTAGGATTAATTTTCTCGGATTTATTGGCAAATTGGCGAAGTCGATAGGCAAGAATTTGCTCTTCTAAAAATTGAATTTGTTTTGCTTGTTCAAAAAGGAGGGTGTTTTTTTGTTGAATTATTTTAATTAATTCTTCTTTTGATATCGCTTGTAATTCATGAGATCTATCCATGGAGACATGATACTATAATTTTCCACTATGCCTCACTGTTTTATGCATATTGATAATAATTTATTTCAGGAAAATGGCGCATGAGTGAGAAATCTAAACCTGCCAATAAACCGTGAAGCTGAGTTTGTGAAATTTCTAGTTTATCAATTCCACTTAATTTTGGCAGAACAAAGCGTCCTTTTTCAAGGCGCTTGTAATGTAGAATAAAACCATTTGCATCCCACCAAATAATTTTTACTTTATCTCGTGATTTATTAAAAAAAATAAAGAGGCTCCCACATTGTGGATTATCCTTAAAATTTTCGACAATAAGGATACATAAACTATCAATGCTTTTTCTCGCATCTATAGGCTCCATGCTCACATAAATTTTTACTTCGTCTCGTAACTTAAGCATTTAACCACCCACATAATTTAAAAATTTTCACTAAACGATCTAACGATAATTCTGATGAAACATGGAGTTTAAATCCCTTCGGGTTTTCAATAATCACGGTATTAATGCTCGAAGAATTTTGAATCTCGATTGGATTCAAAGAGAGAGGAATAAACGCGGGTTTTATTTTTTTATCTCGAATTAACTTGCTACGGGCATGCGTAAAAGTATTTAAACTTATCCCTAACCGCTCACAATATTTTTTTTGACTTTCTTTGCTTAATTCCCAATCTGTAATTATTGATCGCCATTTTTCCATATTTAATGCCAGAGTTTTTTGAGAAGGCGAATTATGGGTTGCTGTCATGCGCTACTCCTTTAAAAAAACAGGAGTATGCAAGAACTTACGTTATAGCATAAGTGGGTGGTTAAATTAGCGGATACCCTAGAAACACTAAAGACAAGATAATCAAGCTATTATTTACGGGTATGAATGTAGCAATCCCTGTATAAAGGGCGTAGGCCATCCAAATAGAAGCAAATAAACAAGCATTGCTTGAAGCGGCTAATTTTGGAAATAAAGACAATACCTCACCGACCATCAATGGAAATATTAAGCCTGCAGCATAGATATACATAATGAAAGCAATCATTGTAAGCATAAGATGATACGTTCCTGCTAGAGAACTCCCTAACAGCACCAAGGTAGTTAGAAGATGGCAACTTAGGCTAAACCGCAATTTATTAATAGGCGGGACATGAAATAAAATTCGATTACTGATATTGCCAAAAAACCAGCCAAGACCAAGTAATAAGGCCATATAACCATAATAAATAGGCGCCACATCAAAAAAATGCTCAATGAATATGAAGGGTCCTAAAACGCTAGTTAATGCATTAAAGCCGAATAGTATACTAGTAAACGATGTCATCAAAACAAGGTTTCGATGGCTCAATATATGAGGGTAATTATGAAACATATCCAGAAGTTGAAACGTTTTTTAGCTGGAATCGTTTCTTCATAGGTTAGGTGTATTAAAATCAGTAAAGAAACTGCATAAACTAAAATAACATAAAATGAAGCCTGCCAGCCAAAATATTCCTGACAGATACCCCCTATAAATGGTGCAATTATGGGTGCCAAAGCAAAGCTAATGGTCAGATAATTAAATTTCTTTTTAAGTTCGTCGCCACTGAAGCAATCATTTAAGATTGCTCGGGCCGGTGCAATCATAAAAAGCGGCTCCCATACCTTGAAAAAACCGATGATAATGATCCAATAAATATTAGGGCTCAGCAAAATACCCACAATAGCAAGAATTTGGATAATCAAGGAGGCTAGAATTAATTTTTTACGACCTAGGGCATCTGATATGGGGCCGACTAGTAAGTTGAGCAAGTCCCATAGCGGCAACATAAGCTGTCATTGTTAATTTGTACATCTGAACGAGTAGCACCAAACTCCCACCATAGTTGGTAAGGAGGGCAGATAAATATCTGTTCCGAATCCTCCCAAAGGGACGATGATATTGGGTAAAATCCCATAGTATTTCTTATTCATTTATTCCTGATTATCAGTCGTACAATTAGGCTTGTCTTTGCTTGACCTGGATAAGGAAAAAGAATCTCTTTCATAATCATGCGGCAAAATTGTTTCAAGAATATACTTTTCTTTCCCAACCTTTGTAAATCTGGATATTCTGAAATATTCTAAATATAGATAAGTTGAATAAACATAATTTAACCACTTTTAGAAATAACTATGCCTGTCAATCAATCCGATTTATTGTTTTTTAAAAAAGCGCAGCAAATTATGAAAAGGGCCATTCTCAGAACAAATGGCACACCATCTATTGCTGAGATGCGTGCAATAACAAAAGAATTTCAACCCTTCCTTCCCTCTCAACCATTATTGCCTTACAAAAATATTTTTATCCCTTCACCTGAAGGCCATAAAATAAAGGTTAGATTGATTGATCAAGGTGATAACACTACGCCTTTTATCTTGTTTTTCCCTGGTACCGCCTTCATTTATCCCCTTTTTGACGAAAATTATACCATCTTGAGCCGCATTGCGAATTATACTGGGTATAAAGCCATGATGGTTGAGTATAGACTAAGCCCAGAACATCCCTACCCTAGCCCTTATCATGATGCGCTGACTGTATTAACTGCTCTTTTTGAGCAAGCCAAAACATTAAAAATTAATTCAGCAAAAATAATCTTAAGTGGTTATAGTTCCGGTGCCAATTTAGCTGCGGTGTTAAGTAATACTTTGCAGGGCAATAAGGATATCAATATATTGCATCAATATTTGTTTAGCGGAGGGTTTGATTATACTGATTCCCTCCATGAATATGATTCATTTGCAGATGAAGATAAAATGCTAGATAAAGCAAGTGCTAAGCTTAGCTTTGACTTGTATTGTCAAAAAGCAAACCGAAAAGATCCTTTATGTTCGCCTTATTGGCAAAATGACTTTTCAGCATTATGCCCAACCACGATTCAATGCGGCGAATTTGATGGTGGACGAAGCCAGAGTGAAGGTTATGCTAAAAAATTAATTGCCCATGGTGTTCATGTTAATAAGATTGTAATCCCGGGACAAACCCACTTTACTCTGCTTTATAGAGGTGCTTGCTATGATGGGGATGATCCAGCTCAAATCGCAGCTGCTAGGTTATGCTAATATCCTGTTTACTTAATCAATGGCATTTATTTCTTGTCAGTTTCGTTTTAATAAACAGAGTTATTTTATGTTAGAGAAAAAAATTCCACTCTGTCAATTTGGTCTATCTTCTAAATTTAAGCAATTATCTATCGTGTTGGGGGATCCCATTTTAACAATCATTTATTTATAGATAGAGATGGGATGTGCGGTCGCAGTAGGGGCATCAGGCAACTGATGTCTCTACTGCGACCGGATGTTTAAGTGGATTAGCGACAATGCCAATATCAATTGATAAATTAATCACGCGTCAGTTATTTTTTTAGAAATATCCTGTTGTGCAATGACAAAAATTCTTCAAAAAATCCTTGCCTGAATGAGGCAATGCGTACTGGGCTTTTTGATACAATCGCCGTTCGTTACTAACATATTTTAATTAATTTAATATTCTCTTCATTTTTTATCATTAAACTATTCATCAATACAGTTCAATTCTAAACACGAGGCATGAAATGATAAATGAAAATGAAAAAAATCCAGAGGCTATGCTGAAAGAATTCTATACCAAAGCATCCCTTATTGCCTTTATTTATGGCTTATGTACAAATAGAGTGTTCTGGGAAGGCAGTCGATCAGAAGGAATCCCGCTTATTGGTAACCACATTAAAAAGGATTCTAATGATCCCTATTTATGGGAAAAAATTCAAGCGATCGTGGACAAGGGAAAGGGAGTGAGGCTGGCATATGATAGAAGAGCTATCGATTTTTATAATCTTTTGAGCAAATATTCCCTCGCTAATTTAGAGGGTGACTCTGCTGAAAATCTCTTATGTGAACTCATTGCAAGCTATCCAACGACTTATATTATTCCTGAATTGACTGAAGAATCTGTTAACACCATGCTTGAAGAGGCTTGTATGGGTGGAGGCGATATTCACTTCGTAAAGTACCTCAAGCAAGACGCCCGTATTTTTGGTAATGAGTATATTCTCTTGGCCTGTAAAAACGGACATCTAGAAATCGTGAGGGAATTAATTTGTGATTATCATATGGGTTTTACTGATTATCAATCTGCCTTAGTAGAGGCGCTCAAAAATAACCAATTGGCCGTGGCAGAGTGGCTAATAAATTTTGCGAAAGATAAAGATAGACCTCTTTCTTTGCAAGACAAAAACTACGAATCTCTCTTTCTTCATGCATGTCAAAATGGAAATCTTGAGATGCTAAAACTTCTTCTTGCTAACTTATTTATGTTTCCTGGAGGATTGGAGGCGGCAGCTGGCAATGGGCATGCTGAAATCCTCTCTTTATTGTTAGATAATTGCAAAGAAACGCCTTTATGCGAGGAGGTTATAGATTATTATGTCTATATGCCACTAAATCATTGGTCGGATGAAGGATCTCGAAAAGAAGCGGCTTTATGGAATGCTGTTCAGAATGGGCATGCTGAGTGTGTTGAAATCTTATTCGAGGCATTGCCTGACTGTGAAAAAATTAGTTCTTTTGTTAGTGTGGCGGGATGTACAGGCGTCCTTCTTCCTCTTCCTCTTCTTACCGAAAATGACTTTACAAACCTTTCAACTAATTCCCGTACAATTACTGAGCTCTGCATCTACTACAAGGATGCATTTGAGCTATTATTTCAATGCGAGACTTTCTATAAGTTTTTATCAATGCCTGCGCAAGTTTCAAACGTAATATACTCTCTATTCTCTTCTGGATGCAATATTCTTAAAAGATTGCTAGAAAGTTCTGAAGTTTGTATACCCCCTTTAGAACATGACAGATTATTTTCAAGAGCATGCGCGAGTAAGAGTTTAGAGATGGTAGAAATATTGTCAACAGATCCTAGGGGAGTGAAAGCCGTTGCCGATGGAGTAGGTGTTAATGATGCAATAAATACCATGATGAAAAAAATCAGACCGTTAACAGATTGGTGTGACGGAACAAGAACAGATCCCGCTCTTTTAGAAGGATATATTCAGATTTGGAAGAGGCGATTTATAAGTACAGAGTATGCTCCGAAGCTCGCCTTATTCAAGCAAGGATTTTTTGAAGAAAATTCATCATTGCATAACATTCCGATTGATTTGTATACGGTTATCTCCAATGATTACCATAATGTATGCAATAAAAATTTTGTTTCTCTAGACACAGAATTTTCATCGAGCATTAAACAGTCGACGGGAACTTAGAGATGGGCTTTTTGTTTGTTCACAAAAAATACAATAAAATAATTTTCAAAATAAGAACGCAAAAAACTTTCTTCAGCCATTAGAGCATTAATTTAGACTTATATAAAAATTGGATGCAAACATTCTTAAAAGAAATTTTTGCGTCTGCACGCATGGACATGGGGTATTTTAATTGAAATCCTATTTAACTAAAGCCTATTTGAGCATTCACGTAATTTTATAATGAACTCGTTTACATGATATAGATCCATTAATGCCAAATGCATTAATAAATCACGTAACGGAACGGGATAAAGCACACATGCATCATAAACAACAATATCATGCAACATGGTTAATATCCCATATCATATTTTTGAGCTTCGCGAGCTAGTTCTTCAAGGGCTGCCAAACGCTTTTTATCAATTTCTTCTTTATATTTCAATAAATCTTTTGCAAGCACTCTTCTTTTTGTGCCAACTAGACGAAACGGAATTTTACCCTCTTCTAATAGCTTCCCTAAAAAGGGACGCGAAACATTCAAAAGGTTTGCTGCTTCCTGGGTGGTTAATTCGATATGAACAGGAATCAAAGTAACAGCATTGCCCTTAGCCATCTGATTTAAAATAGTCATCAGTAAATTTGCTGCTTTTGCAGGAATAAAAAAATTTTCACCTTTCATTCCTTGAAATTGAATTACTGATGAATGAATTGACTTAACCTAAGCAGATAATTTTTTACTTGACTCATTAGCAAGTTGAATTTCTTGATCAGAAGGTAATAATATCTTCTCGTTTAATGTCGTAGTGCCCATCATTGCCCCCCTTTCATTTCAGTGTTCTAAATTAGCGTATCAAACGAAATAAGCGAAACTATTCGAAATATAAACATAGGATACCCGTTCGCAAATGGATTACCATACCGGAGTATCAAAAAATAAATGATTTTGAAGACAGAGAGGGCGTTAATTTATGGAAAAAATTATCAAAAATAATCATGCAATAAGACCTGTCAAAAAAGAAGATTTGGATCTACTTTTTGTCATGCTTATCGATCTGGTAAAGCATGAAGGTCTTACAGATCGGTTTAAGATGACGCGCAAACGCTTGGAAGAAGAACTTTTTAGTGTATGCGCAGATTGGTATTGCCTGATAGCCACAGACTTACAAGATGAGCCGATTGGATTTTGCCTTTACTCCTTCGCTAATATCAACCGAGCTTTTAATACAAGCCCTTTAATGCAACTAGATGATATTTATGTAAAACCTGAGTGGAGAAAATCTGGCATTGGTCAGAGCTTACTCATTCATCTAGCGCATATCGGAAAAAAACAGGGTATAGGCCGAATTAACGCCTGGTGTCTAAAAGATAACGAACAGGGACAGAATTTTTATAGAAAGATAGGTGCTGAAAAAAGAGAGTGGGTGGATATTTATTCCATACAGATTACCCAACCCTGACTTCTCAACTTTTTTTGCCCTCTGACGCAGCACCTTGTGACGCCGCAGGAAGCTGGCATTGCTTGGTGTAAGCGGACATGGTTTCTTGGTAACCATCTAGCCCATAAAAAATTTTGGTAGCGGCCTGTAAGGTTTGACCATCATTAATCACAACCTCAAAACTTTTCAGGGTAGGGAAGAGAGATTTTGCGGTAATTGGCAACTTGGTTACAAGCAAGGGGAATTTACCATTTTGATCTCTAATTCCAACAAGCTCATATTTTTTATTGCCTAGATATAAATAATCCTTAGAGTAGCTAGGGCTTCCTTCTTGATCTCCATAAAAAGCTTGGTTCATAATTTCAAAGTTTTTATTCATATCGGTGGAATTTGGGAATAATAAAACAATGTTGGGTTTTTCAGGATACCAGATAGCACTTCCGGATATTTCACCATATTCATTTTTTCCCGTGAAAAATACAAAACATTTTTGATTGTATTTGAACAAACCGATATTTGCTTTTCCAAAATTTCCAATTTTATTAATGGATTTTTTGGTTTCTTTTTTTTCAGAAATTACAGTTTTCTCTTTGCTTTTATCATCTGCCACCATCTTTGGAAAAAGTATTTGAGAAATCCATTCAGAAGGGATCGCAAAGGCAATGTTTTTACTATATCGATCGACACTATTGGTAATACCGATCAAGTTTCCATTCTGATCAAATAATCCGCCACCACTTGAGCCAAAAGACACCGTTGCATCGGTTTGCAAAACATAACCACCACGATCCTTGCGTTTATTGGAAATAATGCCTTGGGAGATAGATTTTTCCAGTCCTTCAGGATTCCCAATAGCAAAGACTTGCTCTCCAACACGAACACCTTGCGTATCCCGAATTTTTACCGGATTGAATTTGATTCCTGGCACCTCAACAAAGCAAATATCTCGATTCACATCGCGAAAAAATAACGTACCTAATTTGAATTCATTGTTGATAACAATGCCTAAATAGTTGCCCGTTAATGCCACGTGACAATTCGTCGCCAAAATATGGTCGGTTACAGCAATCGCGCTACCAAGAGATTCTGGTGATTTATCATAAAAATTAACCGTATAAATGGTATATACAGAATGACTGGCTTTCTTATAAATTTCTTCGGCGTTCATCGCCATGGCATCAGCCGCTAACATCAAAAAGTAACCTGAAACAAGTGCCGCACAAATCCTTTTCATTTTTATTCCTTACTTACTGCTTCATATAATGATAGCAAAGACAAATCACATCATATTAATTTAAATTAATATAAAAATAGATTTATTGATTTATAATTAATGCTTATCGTGTTTTTGTTTTTTATTAGCGATATTTATAAATCTTAAGTGCAGCTTAAGGTTGATAAATTATAATGAATTTAAAGAGGGAATCAGAACAAATATGGAAAATTTCCTACATCCTGTGCTTCATTTTTCTGACATACTGATGACTCGAGGCTTGGTAATCTAGCTACGATGTTATATTTGATGAGGTGTGAAATGTTTGGCTATTTACCGGAAGTAATTAAACAGCAAGTATTATATCATTTGCAAAATCAGGATTTTCGTGCCGCAAAAAAACTTTATGATTCCTGGCTGCATCAAAATAATTTAAAGCAAAAGTATCAACAGTAGTTTTTATCTCGCTATCAATGCTACACTCAGATCTCAATGTTAATTTGAGGAAAACCCATGTCAACCGAAGATTTTAATTTCGAGCAGGCAATGGAAGAGCTTAATAAAATTGTCGTTCAAATGGAACAAGGCGGGCTTTCTTTAGAAGAATCGTTAAAAAGCTTTGAAAAAGGCGTGGCATTAACTCAGCAATGCCAGAAAGCGCTACAAAGTGCGGAACAAAAAGTTCAAAAACTTATAAAAAATCATGGCGAATTCTTGCTTGATGATTACAAAATTGAAGAATAATGCTGATTTCGATAATTACCTAACACAATGCCAAAATCGCATTACGACATTTTTAACCCATATCCTCCCAAGTTCGCAACTCATACCAAAACGCTTTCATGAAGCAATGCGTTATTGCGTGTTAAATGGAGGGAAGCGAGTTAGACCGCTATTGGTTTATGCTACTGGAGAAGCGCTTGGGGCTAATTTGTCCGCGTTGAATTATCCTGCCAGCGCCATTGAACTTATTCATTGCTACTCCCTTGTCCACGATGACTTGCCTGCAATGGACAATGACGATTTAAGAAGAGGAATATTAACTTGCCACAAGGCTTTTGATGAGGCAACGGCTATCCTAGTTGGAGATGCGCTACAAACGCTTAGCTTTGATATATTATCACGAGCAACAGGTTACTGGCCGGAAGCGACGCAACTTAAAATGATCAACCTCCTCGCTAAGGCTTCGGGGTCTTTGGGAATGGCTGGTGGCCAGGCACTTGATCTTCAAGCGACAGGCAATCAGCTAACGATTGAAGAAATCAAGCACATTCATCAACATAAAACAGGCGCATTAATCGCAGCGGCAATCCAACTCGGGATACTTGCTAGCCCACCTACCCATACGACAGTGATCAACGCCTTGCAACAATTCGCAGAACTGATTGGGCTATGTTTTCAAATTAAAGACGACATCTTGAATCAAGAAAGTTCAGCTGAAGCGCTGGGAAAAAATGTTGGCACAGATCAAGCCAATCAAAAAGCAACATTCGCCACTATAATGAGCATTGCAGCGGCAAAGCAATTGTTAAGCGACTATTACGAGAAGGCACTTAGCCTATTAGCACCGCACAAGAATCAGCTCAATCGGTTAATTTCTTTGGCAGAATATATTGTCATGCGCGACAAGTGATCAGTTGTGAATACGCTAGATGGTGTGGCAAAGCTAAGATAATTAAAGTATCATAAATGAATGCCCTTAGCAGACCAACTATTTTCCAATAATAGGCAGACATTGGCTGAACAACATGATTAACTGTGAAGATTTTTCCTATCCACTATTAAATCGTATTAATTCCCCTTCTGATTTAAGAGAATTACCCCTTGCTCAGTTAGAAAATTTATGTGAAGAACTTAGGCGGTATTTAATCCAAACTTTAAATCAATGCGGCGGACACTTCGCAGCTAATTTAGGAGCAGTTGAGCTAACAATTGGCCTACATTATGTCTTTCAAACTCCAGAAGATAAATTGATTTGGGATGTGGGGCATCAGGCTTATGCACATAAAATTTTGACAGGACGCAGGGACAAGCTTCATTCCATTAGGCAAGAACAGGGACTGGCTCCCTTTCCTAAAAGAGAAGAGAGTCTTTTTGACACATTTGGGGTAGGTCATTCCAGCACCTCTATTAGCGCTGCATTGGGCATGGCTATCGCTAGAGACGTCCAAAAAAAAGCATTTAAATCGGTTGCAATTATTGGTGATGGGGGTCTGACCGGCGGGATGGCTTTTGAAGCCTTAAATCATGCAGGTAGTATTGATGCGGATTTACTCGTCATCCTTAACGATAATGACATGTCTATTTCTCCTAATGTCGGCGCATTAAACAATTATTTGGCTCGAATTTTATCAGGAAAAATTTACACCACACTTAGGGAGGGCAGTAAGAAAGTACTCGAAAAAATGCCTCCCATTAAATCATTTGCCAAGCGCACAGAAACACATTTAAAAGGAATGATTGCACCTGGCACTTTATTTGAAGAACTCGGTTTTCATTATTTTGGTCCCATCGATGGGCATGATATAAAAAACTTGGTTTCAACGCTTGAAAATTTAACACTGCTGAAAGGCCCTCAATTACTTCATGTCATTACCACTAAAGGAAAAGGCTATCCTCTAGCAGAAGCCAATCCAGTTACTTATCATGCCGTTAAGGCTGGCTTTAAGACTGAAAATGACGTGTTAACTCGCCACCTTCCGCCTGCAAAAAAAACTTATTCTGATATTTTTGGCGGTTGGCTTTGCGATATCGCAGATGACCCAAGGCTATATGCCATTACCCCTGCCATGTGCGAAGGGTCAGGAATGACGCAATTTGCAAAGGACTATCCACAAAAATATTGTGATGTCGGCATCGCAGAGCAGCATTGTATTACCTTTGCGGCAGGTTTGGCTTGCGAAGGTTTAAAACCTGTTGTGGCAATCTACTCTACTTTCTTACAAAGAGGCTATGATCAGCTGATTCATGATGTTGCGCTTCAAAATCTTGATGTCACATTTGCAATTGATCGTGCCGGATTAGTTGGCGGCGATGGCCCCACTCATGCAGGAAGTTTTGATTTATCCTATTTAAGATGCATACCCAATATGATTATCATGGCTCCTTCCGATGAAAATGAATGTCATAAAATGCTAACAACCGCATTCTATTACCCTGGTCCTGCGGCTGTGCGCTACCCAAGAGGCAGTGGACCTGGGACTGCGGTCAATTCTGAGCTGACGCCTTTACCAATTGGCAAGGCTAAAATTGTACGAACCGGCGGAGCAATCTGTTTGCTAGCATTTGGATCCATGGTCGACCCTGCCAAACAAGCCGGAGATTTTTTAAACGCAACGGTGGTTGATATGCGCTTTATCAAACCGCTTGACGAAGCGTTAATCCAATCCTTAGCATCGAAATACGAGCTTTTAGTGACGATAGAGGAAAATGCAATTATGGGGGGCGCAGGCAGCGGCGTAAATGAATTTATCATTCGTGAAGGATATGCCATTAACTTGCTGAATTTGGGGTTACCGGATTTTTTTCTTGAACATGGCAATCCGGATAAAATGCTTAGCCAATGTCGTTTAGATGCACAAGGCATAGTGAAATCCATCCAACAACGATTTAACCAGTTAACCAAAACCCGCAAGGAAGCTTTGCTTGCCTAATTCATCGAATGCAGCAAGACTAGATCATGTTAACATTAACTTCCGAGTCCTTTTTTTATCTGTTTTTTTAACCGCCATTCTTGCCGCATCGAACGTCTATCTTGCTTTAAAAATTGGACATACCATTGCGGCTTCCATTCCTGCCGCTGTCATTTCCATGGCTATTCTTCATTTTTTTAAAAATAGTCAGATACTTGAAAGTAATTTGGTACAAACCTCCGCTTCTGCCGGTGAAGGAGTAGCAGCAGCCGTCTCCTTTATACTGCCCGCTTTAATCATTACCGGATATTGGCAACATTTTTACTATTGGCAAACCTTCTGCATCGTGTTTATTGGCGGCATGCTAGGATTGTTTTTCTCTATACCACTTAGAAAAATTCTTTTACATCATCGCGATTTGTCTTTTCCCGAAGGCACCGCAATTGGCCAAGTGATGAAGGTGAGCATAAACAGCAAAAAACAATTTCAGCATTTATTAACTGGAGGACTTTTAGGTGCGATAATTAGCCTTTCTCAAATTGGATTTAAATGGGTTGCAGAAAATTGGCAACTTTGGTTTAGAAAAGACCATCTTTTATTTGGCACCGCGCTTGGATTTTCCCCTGCACTTCTAGCAGCAGGCTTTATTGTAGGGATTGAAGCCTCTATTGCTATGTTGTTTGGTTGGATGATTGGCTGGATTATCGGCATTCCGGTATTTAGCTTATTTTACGCCTTACCCAGTGGATTAACTCCCTATGAGCTTACCATGCAATTATGGAATAACCATATCCGTTTCATTGGGGTTGGGACCATGATAATTGGCGGCATTTGGACCTTAATAAAATTGGTTAAACCCATTATTAATGGTCTCAAAGTTTCTTTAATTTCAATCTCCTCTATTAAGCTTCGACAGAACCGTTCCTCTGCAGAAGAAGATTTCCCTTTTATTTTGGTTCTTATCGGCATTTTCATATTCTCACTATTCTCTGTACTTAGTTACGCTTATTTTCTAAGCTTGCAACCTCCTCCCTTTTCTTTTTTAGTGAGTTTTTTATTAAGCTCAATTGCCACCTTGGTCACACTGGTTGCCGGATTTTTTCTTGCTTCGATTTGCGCCTATCTAAGCGGCCTGGTAGGAATGACAAATAATCCACTTTCCGGCCTGATGCTGATTGCCGTACTCATTATTGCATCTCTCTTATCTTTAACTTTTATGAATACTCCTACTTTTTTGGCAAAAGAAATGACGTTGGTGATTCTTATCACCAGTGTCATTGCTGTCATCAGCGCAATATCAGGTGAAAATATCCAAGATTTAAAAGCTGGCCAACTGTTAAATGCCAAACCTTGGAAGCAACAATTAATGATTATGTTAGGCGTAACGATTTCTGCCTTAGTAGTTGCGCCTGTTTTGGAAATTCTCTTTCAGGCTTATGGGATAGGAGGAGTGTTTCCTCTTCCTCACATGAACAAAACTCAAATGCTACCTGCTCCGCAAGCCGGTCTAATTACGGCAATTGCACAAGGCGTGTTTAAGCATAATCTTCCTAAACGAGAAATAATTCTAGGTGGTTTAATTGCAATAGCAGGAATTATCGGGGATGAATACCTTAAGTATAAGCGGAAACGGCTACCTGTTTTAGCAATCGGATTGGGAATTTATTTGCCACCCGATATTGTTTTACCAGTTATCATTGGAGGTTTTACCAATTATCTTGCTAGCAAACGGAAAAAACCTCACAACAAGGAGCAGATTTCCGCCTTACTATTAGCCTGCGGCATTGTGGCTGGGTCTGCTCTTACGGGCGTCTTTCTTGCTATTCCCTTTATTTTGGCAGGCAATTCAGATGCACTTAATTTGCTTCCCAACTCATTTCGTCCTTTTACTCCATTTATCGGCCTGATTATAACTGGCTATCTCTGTTTAAAACTATATAAAACCACCTAATCACTCAGCACAGGATTGAAACGTCCATATTTTGCCATCTTCGAACAAAAAATTTAATTAAAACTGCTCACATATTTATATATGCTCCGCTTTTTAATTAAATTTGTTTGTCCGAATCTGGCTAAAATCTGAACGTTTAGCGGCTTCTAGCATTTGCGCTGAATGGTTACTTTAGTTATGTTTTTACATAACCAAGCAGGATTCTTTCTCTTTCTTTTCTTCTTTTTGGTTTTCCTTAAGGTCTATAGAAATATCCCATTCAGTCATGCTTTCACCCGCTGATTTCTGATCAGATTGCACCGCATGGTCAAAATTCACTTTATTTATTATTACTGGCTTAGGTTTCGTTACTTGTTTCCTAAAGAAAGAAAACTCTGCCTTTTCTTGTTCTTCTTGATCTTTTACAAATAATCCTGTCAATGTGCAGGTGGACCACGCTAATTCTTCATTTGGATCGTTATAGTCAATCACAGTTTTTTTAGGGGGAAAAAGTCTTTTAATTTCAGGCTGTGCCATCAATTCAACATAAAAAGGCTTGTCTTCAAGCAAATTCATTTGTGTGGTAGACATTCCTCCTAGCAATGCTTTAAAAGATGAAGGATTTTTACCCGCAAGCTCTATCATGAGCTCCGCATTTTGCATTAATAAAGCCGCGTAAAAATCGAAAATGATTTCTTCTTTACCTGCTGGACTATTAGATTGTGACCAATGATCTTTGAGATCGAATAGTAGGGATATAATAGTGGCAAAGGCTTCTTCCCCATTTTCACACTTTAAACCCGACTGAAAGAGTGTTTCTGCTATCACCTGTTTATTTTCTTCACCTAAGCTTGCGATGCCAGATGATTGCACGATGGCACAAAACAATGCGGGATCTTCAAGGTAAATCAAGGCGCCTGTTTCAAGAATGCGATTAACAATGACATCCTCTTTAAGAATATCGGTCAGTCCTAAACCATTCGCACGTTCTGATAATTTTGCGATGCTGCTGGCGTCATCTGCTGACCAGATTAATCCAACAAAGTGATGCGAAGCACCCATCCAAAGTAACGAAGGATCTTCTGCTCCCTCAAGTATTAGCCCAAATAGTTGACTGGCTTCTGTTTCTGGTAATTCATTTAATAACTCAAAAAATCGAATATTATTTTCTTGGCACACGCGTTTCACATAGCCTTCAGCCTCAGAGATACCACTTAACCAATCCGCTATATATTGACTTATATTTTCCGGGTTAAAAATTATTCGATCAGGATCCTCCTCCAGTCCCAAGTAATGAAAAGCTTTATTTTTTTGATTTTCTTCTATGAATGCTAGATCACTTGCAACTCTATCCTGCCTCGCTTTTTCTTCCACATCTTTTTTATTTTTACTTTCTAATCTTTCTCCATTTAATAATTCATGATCAGAGATGCTCTCTTGGATGTCCTTCAGGTCAAATTTTTCCATAGAATCCACTTCAGCCGCAGCTTCAGCTTTTTTTGCTTCTCGTCTTAATTTTTGTGCTTTTAACAACTCACAAATGGCAAGATCCTGTTCGATACGCGATGGGATGGAAAGAAATCTAGAACCTAGAAAGTTTTGGGGTTCCCCAAGATAGGGGTTAACTTTTGCCTGAAACATATCCAAAGCGGTATAACCTTGCGCATTTTTTACGTCAATATCTGCACCATGTTGGAGTAATAACTCGACTACTTCTTTATTTTGAGCGATGTGCAATGCAGTATTGCCTTTGCTATCAATTGCATTTGCGTCTGCGCCATGCGCCAAAAGTATTTTAGTCATTTCAGGATTTCTAATTGCTAGATGTAACTCAGTATCAATTTTAGCGCCGTATTCTAAAAACAATTTGGCTAAATGCTGATTCCCGTTGGTAACTGCAGTTCGAAGAGGATGCTGTGCAGATGCTCTCAGATGCCATGCAGATGCTCTCTCTATAGGGTAAGGCTCGACTCGAGCACCCGCATCTAACAGCATTTTTATTTTTTCTGAATCAGTACTACTTGCAGTAGCGTAGTGTAAAATTGTTTTAAAATTATAGGTCTTATTAACATAATAACTTAAAAAAGGCGTAAATTTATCAAATTCAGTGGGGTCGTCGCTGAAAATAGCAAATAACAATTGACTTAACATAAAATGTTCACGCTGTGATTGAGTCAAAATCTTTGGCTCTTGCTTAACAAAATCAATCAACTCCATGGCTACACAATCTTGCGTATAATCCCTTGCTAGGTCGATTAATTTTATGGTAAAGCTTTTGTCAGATTCCTTTTTGCGCATAAAAGCATCGTATTCAAAATAAATTTTCCTTCCTACTTCATTAGTTTTCCATAAAGCTGATTTTATATACCCGCCGCTAATCGCACAGCGAGGAAGTTGTGAGATTTCTTCTTTAATATAATCATTTTCAAATTGTTCTACTGTCATCTGATCTAACCCTCTTAAAAAATTCATTAGGTTGTACACTAACAAACTTATATTAAATTAGCCTTAAAATGCACTATTTATAGTAAAAACTCATCTTTGTGTATAACAGGGTTTTTTCAGTTACAGAGGGGAAAAAGTGATAAAAAAAATATAAAAATTAAAAAAGTTTTCCTTAAGATTTTTTTAAGCTTCGCGCAGTACATTTACCTGGACCTACTTAATATATAACTACAATATGAGGGTTCTATGATAAAAATATTAAAAGGAATAGTAGCTATTACAATTTTTTCTTGCCTGATTACCGGTTGTGCGACAGTGGTTTCTGGCACTACGCAGCCGATTCATTTACAAGCAATTGATAGTAAAACTCATGAAATTATTCCCGGCGCAATGTGCACATTAACTGACAGCAACGGTCGAACTTATGTTTATAATTCAAATCCCGGCATGGTGATTGTTAATAAAGGTCAAGGCGCACTCACTGCTAAATGTAATCGATCTGGATACCGACAAAAGGAAGTCGGCGTAGGACAAAGTTTTAACGCTTGGACGATTGCCAATGTGATTTTATTTTGGCCTGGCGTTTTTGTTGATGCTCTATCGGGCGCAATGCAAAAATATCCTTCCCACATTACCGTATTAATGGAACCTTGCTACAAGCATCGCTAATAATACTAAAGAGGCTCTTGTACAAGAGCCTCTTTAGAAATTAGAAGTTTCTCTTAATTGCTTCAATTGGAATATGAACCTCTTTTAATGGCGCCATTTCTTTTCCCCACCCTATGCCATAGACTACTTCATAGGTAACAGGAATAAAGCCTTCCGCATTGCGATATTGTTCGTAGGCATGGATAAATTGCTTAAATTTATTCTTTCCTGTCAGGCCTTTTGAACGATGTTGATCGATATTGTGTGTTCCCAAATCTTTGAGATCGAATAGAATTTTTTTAATATCATTGTAGGTAATCGTAATAAATTCCATATCCATAACGGGATCGTGGAAATCTGCCCGCTGCAGGCAATCGCCTAAATGATGCATGTCAATAAAGGAATGAACGTGCTTTTTATTATCCACTCTTGACCAACTTTCTCGCAGCTCCAACAAGGTATCTGGTCCCAATGTTGAAAATAATAATAATACCACCAGGTTTTAAAATTCGACGAAGTTCTTTAATAGTCGAATCAATATCCACTACCCAATGCAATACTAAGTTAGAAAAGATTAAGTCAAAAGAATGATTTTGAAACGGTAATTTCTCTGCATCGCCACAAACATATCGTTTTCGATCAAACCAACGCTTCTGTGCCGCGCTTTGTAATAACATGTTTTCAGCCAGATCAAAAGCAATAATGGTTGCTTTCTTATAATACATTTCTAAATTTCGCGCAGAATAACCCGTCCCAGCACCCAGATCTAATATCGTATGAGGCTGCAAATGAATTGAATGTAACCGATCCATTAAACGATCGGCCACTTCTCGTTGAAAAAATGCCGCTTCATCGTAAGTTTTTGCTGCGTGATTAAAACTCTGTCTAATTTCTTTTTTTATAAATAGTGGCATATCAAGATTATTCATAAGCAAAACGCCTAACTTCTGTTAAAAATTCATTTTGATGAGATAGAAATACAGCATGACTCGCGCTTGGAATGATCACTGTTTTAATATGAGGACTAAATTGTTGCAACTTTTCAGCTACCCTGGCTGGAACTAAGGTATCTAACTTTCCAAAAATATACAGAATAGAGCAAGTTAAAGATTTTGTTTCTTCTCTCAAATCTAGACCTTCTAATAAGGAAAGTCCTGCGTGTAATGCAGGTAAATTGGGTCTACCATAAGAAACAGGGTTAAATTCAGCCAGCAAATTTTTTCTTTATCTAACGACACTTTGTAGAATTGTAACAATAGAAAACGTTTTAATGTTTCTTCATAGTCCACTTCAAGTTGCTGATTGAATTTCTCAAGCACCGCTTTTTTCATTCCTGGCCAATTGGTTTCTTCTAAAAATTTAGGAGAACTTGCAACACAAATTAATTTTTTGACTCGATCTTTATAAAGCTGTGCATATTTTGTTGCGATTAACCCACCTAAGGACCAGCCTATCCAAATAGCTTGCTTTGGCGCAATATCCGATAATAATTTCACCATTTTTTCAAGTGTATAATCAGTAATCCATTCACTTCGACCATATCCCGGCAAATCAATAATCGTGACACTAAATTCCTTTGCTAATTCCGTAGCGATGAACTGCCAAATGCCGCCATGCAGGCCCCACCCATGCAATAAAACAATCTCAGGGCCCTTTCCAATTGTTTCATGAAATACCTTATTTTCATACATAGGGAAGGATACCGTATTTATTTTGTAACAAATTTTTGTTTATCTATTTAAAAAAAGCGAAAAAGCGTTAACCCCTATGCGAAATAAGATCAATCACCTGATTAACTGGTTACTGCCTACGCGGTGCATTGTTTGCGGTCTTGCTTCGAAAAAACTTTGCGATGGTTGTCTGAACGATTTACCCTTACTTCGAACGTATTGCTATAATTGCGGCGCAAAACTCAATTCCCAAGTCAAACTGTATTATTGTGGCGAATGCTTAATCCATCCCCCTCCCTTTGAGCTCACCATTGCGCTTTGTCAGTACCAGTTTCCTATTCCTTCCTTAATCACAAAGCTTAAGTTCAATCGGCAAATAGATATCGGATCGAGTCTTGGTATTTTGCTTGCAGACAGAATAAAAGAAGTTTATCAAGCGCTAGACAGAAATCTTCCCAGCATTATTATGCCAGTGCCACTATCAAAACAAAGAATCCGGCATCGCGGCTATAACCAAGCGATGGAAATTGCAAGGCCCATTTCAAAATATCTTAAAGTGCCAATCGACTATAAGAGTTTATCGCGTTCTCGCCACACTTCGCCACAAACATTAATTTCCATTGAGCAACGGCAAACCAATGTCAAACAAGCATTTTATTTTAACAACAAACACCATTACGACCACGTTGCAATTATTGATGATGTCGTGACAACTTACAGCACCCTCAAAGAAATCGCGCGCACACTAAAAAGGGCAGGCGTGAAAACAATTGATAATTGGTGTCTTGCAAAAGCTTAGCGTCAGTTCAAAACTGACGCGTTGAATGGACGCTTACCCCGTGAGCAGTTGCGATTTTATTTTTTTTTGGGTAGATACAGATCGGTAATCGTGCCTTCGAATATTTCTGTTGCGAGCATGACTGATTCCGATAATGTAGGATGAGGATGAATAGTTAATGCAATATCTTCTGCATCACAACCCATTTCAATTGCAAGCGCTAGTTCACTGATTAACTCCCCAGCATTAGGACCGACTATTCCTGCTCCGAGAATACGATTAGTTTTTTGATCAAAAATTAATTTGGTCAGTCCTTCTGTACGTGCCAAACTTAGCGCCCTACCACTTGCTACCCAAGGAAATACTCCCTTGCCATAAGAAATATTTTGTTTTTTTGCTTCATTTTCAGTGAGCCCTACCCAAGCAATTTCTGGATCTGTGTAAGCAACAGAAGGAATACAATTTGGTTCAAAGGTGTGTTTTTTATTAGCCCTATCCTGCATCTCACCCGCGATGATTTCAGCAGCAGTGCGACCTTCGTGGGTTGCTTTATGAGCGAGCATTGGATTCCCGACTACATCTCCTATCGCGAAGATATGAGAAATATTCGTTCGCATTTGTTTATCAACCCCAATGAAACCACGTTCATTAATTTTTAAGCCTGCTTTTTCTACCTCAACTAAATCTCCATTCGGTCTTCGACCTACTGCCACTAAAATAGTATCAAATTGTTGTACTTCACTCGGCGCCTGTTTTCCTTCAAAGGTGACGGCTAGACCCGTTTTCTTTGCCTCTACCTTGGTAACCTTGGTTTCTAAAAAAATATTTTCATATTTTTTACTGACAAATTTATGTAATGGGGTAACCAGATCGCGATCGGCTCCCGGTATCAATTGATCCATTAACTCTACAATGGTAATTTTGCTGCCTAATGCTTTATAAACTGTAGCCATTTCAAGACCAATAATACCCCCTCCAATAACAAGCATGTGGCGATCTTCTACCTGTTCTAACTTTAGGGCATCGGTCGAATCCATAATGCGCGAATCATCAGGGACAAAGGGTAATTTAACTGGCCTTGAACCCACAGCAACGATAGCATAATCAAAATTGATCACCATCCTTTCCGGGCCTTCAACTTCAATTTCATGGGAGGAAGTAAACTTAGCGATACCCTGCACCACCTTTACCTGACGCTGTTTTGCTAAGGTTGCTAGCCCACCGGTTAAACGGCCAACGACATTTTTATCTTTCCATTGATTAATTTTTTCAATATCTATTTTTGGTGTTTGAAATTCAATACCGAGTTCTGCAACCTCTTTTGCCTCCTCCATAACTTTTGCAAGATGCAATAAGGCTTTAGAAGGAATGCAACCGACGTTTAAACAAGTTCCGCCTAATGTGCTAAATTTTTCTATTAGTACTACTTTGAGACCTAGGTCTGCCGCACGAAATGCAGCTGAATAACCACCTGGGCCTCCACCAATTACAACAACTTCTGTTTTTATTTGAGACATGAATCATTCCTCTTAGAGTAATAAAGTGCGTATATCAGTAAGACAATTTGCTAAATAAACAAGAAATCTTGCACCATCTGCGCCATCAATGACGCGGTGATCATAAGAAAGCGAAAGCGGTAACATTAATCTTGGCAGAAATTGGTCTTTATTAAATACCGGTTTCATTTCTGCTTTCGACACACCCAGAATCGCAACATCAGGTGCGTTAATAATAGGGGTAAAAGCAGTGCCACCTATTCCACCAAGGCTTGATATCGTAAAGCAGCTTCCCGCCATATCAGCAGGGGAAAGTCCTTTTTGTCTTGCCTTTTGACTGATTTCCCCTAATTCTTTCGCGAGTGAAATCATTCCTTTTTGATCTACATTTTTGACAACCGGTACCACTAAACCATTCGGGGTATCAACAGCAATTCCTAAGTTATAATATTTTTTGATAATAATATTTTCTTCACTCGCATCTAATGAAGCATTAAAATGCGGGAAGGCTTTCAATGCGGCCACAACCGCCTTCATAATGAACACTAGCGGAGTCAACTTTATACCCTGTTTTTCGATTGAAGCTTTCTGATTTTTTCTAAATGCTTCCATTTCAGTAATATCAGCTTGATCAAATTGGGTAACATGGGGAATCGTCACCCAGCTACGATGTACATGGATTCCTGTCAATCGCTTAATTTTAGATAATGGCTGGGTCGTTACCTCGCCATATTTTGAGTAATCAATTTCCGGAGCTTTTGGCGAACCAAAGTTAATAGCGGGTACTGATGTGGCTTCCTTCTGCATAATAGATTTTACATATTGCTGTAAATCTTCTTTAAGAATTCGATTTTTAATCCCAGAACCCACCACATGATTTAAGTTAATTCCAAATTCTCGCGCCATCTGCCTCACTCCTGGCCCTGCGTGTACAGACTGATTAGTCTGGGAGATTTTTTCCGATGTGGATTCTTTATCTGGGGAAGTCTCAGCTTGCTTTGTCTTTATGGCTTCATTTGAACTAGTAGGGGTGGGAGATGGGCTAGCCTCATCTTCTACTGTTGGCTTCTCTGCTTGTTTATCTTGTTCTTTCTTTGGTGATTCTTCTTTCCCTTCAGTTTCTAATAATAAAATTAATGACCCTTCCGATATCTTATCGTTTAGACTAACTTTTACTTCTTTCACTATTCCATCTTCAGGAGAAGGAATTTCCATGCTGGCTTTAGCGCTTTCTAGGGTGATTAATGAATCTTCTTTATTTATTTTTTGACCTGGCGATACTAATATTTCGATCACCTCTACGTCCTTCGCATCTCCAATATTTGGTACTCGAACTTCTTTTATTGCCAAAATTTTTCTCCCTAATTATAAATCAGCATTTTCGGCAAGAATCGCGAAAATGATTAGTAATTAATTGAATATCCAGTACTTTTTTCAAAGTCTTCCGCTTCGAAGGTGGTAAAATTATGCACTGCAATATCCTCCCCCAACGGAGCACGCAATTTTTGAGCACAAAGCACCCTACCCTTCCATATCCATAAAACCTGTTGACCTATATTTTTTTCTGTCAGTCTCTGAAGGCGTTCTGCGGCTTCAGGTCTAAGCCTCAAAAGTGCCGCTGCCACGCCCTTCCCGCTCTGAAAAATTTGCAATTCCTCTACATCATTCTTGGTGATATCCATCATCTTATCTCTTACCTGCACATGCAAGCCATTTGCGCAAACTGAAAAACTACTCAATAAGGCAATGAGCAGCAAGATGACCATCTGAAATTTCATTGGCTACCCTTAAGCGGTCATTGGGTTGATTTTTTCTGGATCAATATCATATTTTTTCATCGCTTCAAGCACTACTTTCTCAGCTAATTTCCCTTCTTCTGATAAAGCTTTAACCGCCGTATAAGCAATAAAATTTGCGTTGACCTCAAAAAAATAACGTAACGCTTGGCGACTGTCACTTCTGCCAAATCCATCCGTTCCCAAAACATAATATTTCTGTGGGACAAACTCTCGGATTTGATCTGCAAAAAGCCGGATATAATCCGATGCAGCGATCACTGGACCTTCCGCCTCTTTCAAACATTCTGTCACATAGGGAACTTGATGTTTTTTACTATCGCTTTCTAATAAGTTATGACGCGCAACATCTAGACCTTCCCTTCGAAGTTCAGTAAAACTTGTTACACTCCAAACTGTTGCCTCAATATTAAAATCCTTTTCTAGCAGTTCCGCAGCTTTTAACACTTCTCTAAGAATAGTTCCAGAACCAAGTAGCTGTATCTTCGCATTTTTTGCTTGTTTAAAAGGATACATGCCTTTGATAATCCCCTCATCCACCCCTTCTGGCATATCGGGATGGTAATAATTCTCATTCATCAAAGTAATGTAGTAATAAACATTTTTTTGATCTTGATACATTATTTTCATCCCATGTTGCAAAATTATTGCCAACTCATAGGAAAAAGTAGGATCGTAGCTAATACAATTAGGGATAACACTGAAAAGAATATGGCTATGGCCGTCTGTATGCTGCAAACCTTCTCCTGCTAACGTGGTTCTACCTGCGGTTCCTCCCAGAAGAAAGCCACGCGCCATCATATCTCCTGCAGCCCAAGCTAAATCACCGATCCGCTGAAAACCAAACATAGAATAAAAAATATAGAATGGAATCATCGGTAAGCCATGCGTACTATAGGAAGTCGCCGCCGCCATCCAAGAGGAAAATGCCCCACCTTCAGTGAGTCCTTCTTCTAATAGCTGGCCATCTTTCGCCTCTTTGTAAAACATGACTTGATCGCGATCGACGGGATCATATAACTGGCCAACAGGCGAGTAAATGCCAACTTGACGAAATAGTCCTTCCATACCAAATGTTCTGCATTCATCTGGAATGATTGGCACAACGTACTTAGCAACGGCTTTATCTCTCAATAAAATAGTCAGAAATCTGACAAAAGCCATGGTTGTTGAAATTTCTCTATCACCGGAATTTTTAAGTAGCACATTAAACGTTTCTAAATCTGGAGTGGATAATTGAGGGGATTTCTGCTCACGTTTTGGCAAATAACCGCCTAGCGCCTTCCTTCTTTCATGAAGAAATTTGTATTCTGGACTTGCTACTTCTAGTTTGCAAAAAGGAATATCTTCAATTTTTTCTGGATCAATGGGAAGTGAAAAACGCTCACAAAATGTTTTCAAGTTTTCAACTGACATTTTTTTTTGCTGATGGGTAATATTCATACCTTCACCTGCTGCTCCCATCCCGTAGCCTTTCACGGTTTTAGCAAGAATCACTGTGGGGCCTTTTGCGTGTTTCGTCGCTTCTTTATATGCCGCATAAATTTTTTGCGGATCATGACCACCTCGATTAAGATGCCAAATTTCCTCATCAGTCATATCTTTTACGAGCTCGAGTAATTCAGGATATTTGCCAAAAAAATGTTTTCTTACATAAGCCCCATCATTTGCTTTATAGTTCTGATATTCGCCATCGAGACACTCATTCATTCGTTTTTGTAATAATCCGGTCTTATCTTTCGCAAGTAGACTATCCCACCTGCTTCCCCAGATAACTTTGATTACATTCCAACCTGCACCTTTAAAGACGCTTTCTAATTCTTGTATAATTTTTCCGTTACCCCTAACAGGACCATCAAGTCGCTGTAAGTTGCAATTAATCACAAAAATTAAATTATCAAGCTTTTCTCTTGCCGCAACAGTGAGGGCACCGAGCGACTCGGGCTCGTCCATTTCACCATCCCCACAAAAAACCCAAACTTTTCTTTCTTGTTTAGGTAAGAGCTCCCGACTTTCTAAGTATTTTATAAATCTGGCTTGATAAATTCCTTGAAGCGGTCCAAGACCCATTGAAACAGTAGGGAATTGCCAAAAATCTGGCATCAGCCAAGGATGTGGATAAGAAGGCAGCCCTTTTCTATTTACCTCTCGTCGAAAGTTAGCAAGATTTTCTTCTGTCAATCGCCCTTCTAAAAACGCTCTAGCATAAATTCCAGGCGCGGAGTGTCCTTGAATAAAAAGCAAATCCCCTAAAAAATTTTCGTTCCTTGCTTTAAAAAAGTAGTTGAAGCCAACTTCATACAGTAATGCAGCCGATGCATAGGTAGCAATATGCCCACCAATTTCGGAATCGGCTTTCCCAGCAAGCACCACCATGGCAACGGCATTCCATCGATTAAAAGAAATAATTCGAGCGGCAATCTCATTACCTGACGGGAGCTTCTCTTCCATTTCAATGGGTAGTGTATTGCAATAAGGCGTAGTTAATTGTAGGTCAACACTTGGATCACGCTGTTTCATTCGATGATATAAGCTTTCGATAAGAAATTTCGCGCGCGACGAACTCTCAAATTGCATGACGGAATCAAGAGCGGATAACCACTCCTTTGTTTCAACAGGATCGCTATCTTGAAGTGGATGATTAGGTTCAAGCATGGAGTATTCCCTCATTTGATTGACATATACTCTTTTTGGGCCTGGCACTCGCCCCTTAGCCTAAAATCCATTTGCAAGAGTATAGTGGTCGGTTTATATCAGTGACAATAAAGTGATTATCCCAATTGCAATCACCCATGCCCATAATGTTCGATAAATGAGCCTGATAGCATGGTGGTTTTCAGCTACTCCCACCTGCATTTCAGGTGGCTCGGAATTAAGTGCAGTTAAGCCACTCTCTAATAACAGGAAAGTGTTTTGAGTGGTATCGCTACCCAAATGAGCTAACCAGATTTTTATGACTGAACTAAAATCACTGATCAATGCAAAAGTAAAAGTGACCAGCCTGACTGGAATCCAATCGAATATGTCCTTGAGGTACTCGGCAAATTGTAGGTGGGAAAAACCCATTTCCATTTTTTCATATTTAGCTGCAATCACTGCAATCAAAAAATATAAAGCCGCACCAACGGGACCTAGCAGCATAAACCAAAAGATAACTGAAAAAATGTGAGTAACTGAATGACTCAATATTTTTTCAGTGATAGCCCGAGTAATCACTGCTTTATCATTACTCAACGCTTTCATAGTAAATTGCTCTGCCTCAACTTGAGCTCTACCTATATTTTCATCAGTCAACGCTGTGAAATATGCTGCTAAGCAGGTCTTGATATTACCGTAATCCAGACATAACCATAAAATAACCAATGAATAAATAAAATAAAGCCAAATGACGTGATGAAGAAGGATAGCTAATAATAGCAAAAATATCATAGCAGGTGCCAGCAGTCCTAATGTGACTTGCCAACCTGTTTCCAGATTCAGCCTTTGGAAAGAAGGCAGCAGAAAATTAATATAGCGATTAATTAAGCTATGCTTATTTAAGCCTTTTTGTTGTATTAATGTCTGCAGTATAAGCGTGATGATTAAAATTAAAAATTTCATCTTACTAATTTCCTATAATATTGCCAATCAAAGGCCGGTCCTGGATCCGTTTTTCGTTCTGGCGCAATGGTTTCATGTCCAACGATTCTATCAAAAGTGATGCCAGGGTAGCACTGAATTAGCTGCTTAGTAATCGCTGCTAAAAGCTGATACTGAATCGGCTCATAGGTAATGGTGTCCGTCCCTTCCAACTCGATGCCAATTGAAAAATCATTGCATCCACTTCGATTTTCAAATGAAGATTCTCCCGCATGCCATGCTCGCAGATGAAAAGGAACAAACTGCGTTACCGCTCCTTCCCTAGAAATAAATAAATGTGAGGACACCTTTGAATGTGCAATTTTTTCATAGAACTCATGCGAATTAAAATCGAGCTCGTTTCTAAAAAATTTAATTACATCATTACCACCAAATTCTGCAGGAGGCAAACTGATATTATGAATAACAAGTAAATCAATATCCTTCCCCTCACGCTCATCACAATTCGGAGACGGTAGGTACTCTGCAATATTTAATAATCCACTCGTCATATCGATGACTAACGCTTGACGCATGAGAACGACTCACTAATCTCTTCGTAATTTATCATTAATTGCAACTGGTGTAGGAAACTTTAGAACCACAATATAAGAAGAAGCAATAAAGGTAATCATGGTCGCAGCTTGTATTAGATTAGATGCCGCAGCATTAATCAAGGCTGAACTCGCTGCCATATAAGCGATAAGCAATGAAAATTCGCTAGATTGACCGAGGCGCACACCGACTTCCCAAGCAAGATGACGGGTTTCTTTAACTGATCTAAGTAATAAATTAAAGGTGATCGGCTTAAAAATCAGTAAAGCTACACCCAAGATAATCGAGGGAAAGGCGACTGCTGGAAAAAATTGCAGATTAAAACTTGCTCCTACCGCGAAAAAAAACATTACCAGAAAAAAATCTCTTATCGGTTTTAAACTTTCGGCGATATATAAAGCAATCGGGCTTGAGGCAATGGATACGCCTGCAATAAAAGCACCAATTTCTCGAGATAATCCAATTAGATTGGCTAATTCAGAAATACCTAAGCACCAAGCAATAGCAAGCAGGAACATATATTCACGAACACGATCAAATCGTGAAAATAATTTTATTAAGATCCACCTCTCAAATAGAAAAGCAAAAAAGATCAAGGCAGGAAGGGACAGTAAGAGCGCACCGATATCAATTAACCGCAAACCTCCGGTACTTGCATGAATGATGAGCAGAAATATAATCGCAATTAAATCTTGCATAAGCAAAATACTAATCATAATTTCACCAGTGTGCTGATGGTGTAATATGGTCGTAGGCAAGAGCTTTAATCCAATAATCGTACTTGAAAACATCATTGCGCCACCAATTATCCATGACTCAATTAAAGAGAAATGGAATAGATAAGCAACGATAAAGCCAATTAATGCAAAAACGACAGAGCTCACCACTGCAATCCACGTGGTTTTCTTAAACATATGCAAGAGATTTTGTGGCTGCAAATTCAGCCCAAGAAGAAACATTAAGAAAAGAATGCCGACATCACCAATTTCTCTGACCACACTTGCATTCGCGATAAGCTTCAATCCCCATGGCCCTAATAATAGTCCAATCAGCATATAAGCTACTAATAACGACTGACGGGTATATAATGCAACCGTTGAAAGCAGTGCTGCTCCTGAAAAAATGACAAATATTGAAAAAAGGATGGAGTTATCGTGCATTTCTCGCCTATTAACTAAAAAAGATTTTCAAGTAAAGATTTTCAAGTTGAGTCATATCATATATATATTCAAAAGACTTTAAAACTCGGTTTTGTGTTTTTTTCAATAAGAACTCTGCTTGCTTTTAAAAAAAAATAGTTTATTGTAACTATTCGTATTAATTTACAAGGAGATTTTTAATGCGCGGAAGGAAACCAACGAAAAAACTCACACAATCTAATCTATCAGCAAAAAATATCAAGCAAGACAAGCACCAAAAATTACAAGCTCAATTGCAAAAAGCTATGCAATCTCGTAAAGATTTAGAAAAGAAATTAGCAGCAGCAAATGCAGAGTGGAAAGTCAAAATCAAACAAATAGAAGAAGAAGCCTTTGAAAATGCGCGGCTTGCATTTGAAAAAGAATTTTTCAAAAAGGAAGAAGCCCGTCAAAAGGTTATCACCGCTGCTCTAGCTAAATTTGAAAAGCAATACGCAAAAAAACCCGGTAAGCGCTCAACCAAGACCAGCAAAAAATCCTCACCAGCAAAATCAACTAAATCTGCTAAGAAAAAGCTACCAGCTAAAAGTATTCTTTTATCTTATGGCGCGATCGCGCGTCATAAGATAATTTAACCACCCATAAAATTCATTCACAAAAGGTCTATTCGTTTCTGAGCAATTCATCAATTTTGTGATAAATGCTTTCAACCGTATTATCACCAGAAATGGTTGTATAAATGGGTTTGCCCAGATTAATGTCACTTAAATCTTGGTAAAACTTAATTAGTGGTTGGGTTTCTAGATGATAAACAGCAAGACGCTTTTTAATTGTTTCTTCAGTATCATCATCTCGCTGCACCAATGGTTCACCTGTTAAATCATCTAAACCTGGCCGTTGTGGAGGATGATAATCCACATGGTAAACCCTTCCTGATCTCGGATGAATCCTACGACCACTCAATCGTTTAATAATTTTTTCATCCGAAAGTTTGATTTCAATGACATGATCGATTGTAATTTTTTGAGCGAGTACCGCCTGCGCTTGCGCTAATGTTCTTGGAAAACCATCAAACAAAAAACCATTTTCACAGTCTTTTTTTTGTATACGGTCCTTTACCAATTGAATAATAATTTCATCAGAAACAAGTTTCCCTTGATCCATAATTTTTTTTGCGGTGATTCCTAAGGGATTATTTTCTTTAAATGCCATGCGCAGCATGTCACCTGTTGAGATCTGTGGGACACCAAAATTTTTTGATATTAATTGTCCTTGGGTACCTTTCCCAGCTCCTGGTGCACCCAATAATATTATTCGCATGTCTCCTCCTTATATATCGTAACTATACCCGTATCGTTTCTCTTCAGTCATGTATAGGGTATATTCTTGCAAAGGCTAAACCTTAAGTGGATATTTCCATCCTAGGAAAAGTCGCCGCTTTTTTAAATAGGAAGCGAATAACGGCAAACCGCATCGCCAATTCAAATTCCGCTTTTTTTATTCCTGCTTCTAAATGTTGTAAATAGATGGGGTTAATGTGTTCTTGCTTCGCGTGGCGGTAACTTTTTTTTAGTTCTACTAGACGATATTCAATTTTCATAATATTCATACCAAACTGTTCGGGTTGTTCAATTTGCTCGGACAAATAATGTTTGAATATTGGGATTGCCTGAAGCAGATTGGAGCATTGCTGGCGCTGATTAGTTTTCGGTTTTTTAAATACACACGATTGATAATCCTTCTCTATTTTTTCAGGATGTAACAAGTAATCGTTCACCGAATAGTGGCTATCGCAAGAAACCAAAACGCCAATCCCCACGAAAATATAAATGCACCTTAGCATTCTTTGCATCAATCAACTTCCCAATCGATCAGGTATCATACCCACTAAGATCAGCGCAAAACCAAAAATAAACATAAATATTACCGCACTTAATCTCGATGCAACAGGATTTCGCCGGTGATCAATGAACTTCAATACCCCTCCCAATATAAGACCACTTCCACAAATAAAACTGACTCCACGAACAAGTTGTATAATCAGCGTCACCGGTTCATAGAAAGATTGCGCGACATCTCCTATTGCAGGATTTTCGGCAGCGCTTCCATTGAAAGAAGAAAGCGCAATGAGTAATATAAAAGCGATTCGATGGTAAATCATCAACTACCTAGGCGTTACGTCTCTTCAGGAAGATATCAAGTTTATATGCAAAAACCAAGTAGCAACCTGCTTTTGAAGCCATCTGGCTTAAATGATAGATTTATGGGTCAGGATCTTCCTTTTGAAGAATATATTGACCTGATGCGGAATATCATCATAGAAACTCGCCTTGATTTATTTGATGAAAACGCCAATAAAGTCATTATCGCTAACAGTCCTTTTTCATGGGAACTTAAACCTCATCAGAAAAAAGGAATATTACTTGTCCACGGCCTATTCGATTCACCTTATTACATGAGAGATGTAGGCGAACGTTTTGCAAATATGGGCTTTCTCGTGCGCTCAATTTTACTGCCAGGACATGGCACGGTGCCGGGTGACTTACTGCGAATTGATTATCGCGAATGGGTAAAAGCCGTAAGGTATGGAATTAACAGTCTGCAAGGTAAAGTCACGCATCTTTATCTAGCGGGCTATTCTTTAGGCGGTTTACTGGCATTAAATGAAGTACTTAGCAATAATCAAAATTATGCCGGATTACTCTTATTTGCACCCGCCATTAAACCTAGGAATCGTTTAAAATTTTTTTTAGCGCGCAGGTATCAGCTATTTAGCTGGTTAGGCCAAAAAGCTAACTGGCATCAAATTAACAATACAAATAACTATGCGAAATATAGTTGCCAAGCTTACAACGCTGGCTTCCAGGCATGTCTTATCATCGAAGAAGTTAGAAAAAAACTTGTAAACAAAAAAGTTCAAATGCCGATGATGGTTATACTTAGCGCTGACGATGAGACCATCTGCGATAAAGCTATTATAGATTTTTTTTATCGTCAAAATAATCTAAAAAATAGGTTATTGGTTTATACCAATTATCAAAAAAATTGGCCAGATCAAAGGGTCATTCTCAAAAAAAGTCACTACCCGAAACAACGAATTATCAATTTCTCTCACATTTGTCTGACTATTTCTCCCAAAAACCCCTTACTTGGAGAAAACAACCCCTCACTTGATCTATCCCACTATGGCGACGTGAATAAAATTTCTAATGATGACATCTATCAAGGCGCGATTACGAAGTCGACATTGAAAAAAAATAAAATGGCCCGATTGAGCTATAACCCAGATTTCGACAACATGCTTGATCAAATTGAAATTTTTATTTCTTCTACCTCATAGATCAGAAATCTAGTCTTTAAGACTCTGACGGATCAAAACGAGACCGACCTGATATCGTCACTGTCAATTTGCGTGTTTCAGTCTTGGAGGCAATAAAAAATGTCGCATTTTGTGATAATGTAAACCCCATCTCAGTAAATATTAGGCAGTCAGTTCTTCCCAGACTATTTTTCAGGGTAATTTTTATCTGATCTGGCATGGCTGCAAAGTGATGATAATAATAACCTGATGCATCTTTGATGATTCGATTTTTTTCCCATCCCAATTCCTGACAATAATATATTTTTTTACTCACGCCAATTGCAATACTTCGAGCAAGCTGAAGCTCATTCTCCATTTGTTTAATGGCATGCTTACAAATTAAACTGTTTTTTAGATGATAAAGACCTGGAACGCTAGCAGATAGCAGAATTGCAAGTAAGGCAATCACAGCCAATAGCTCGAGTAAACTGAAACCTTTCAAGCTTGTATACCCTTCGTGAATGAATTTTATACCCCCCTCAAAGTCAAACCCTTGCGCCTAACCTTAAATCCATAGAATAACGAAGATTAACTTAAAAAAATAACCGTGTTTTTGACTAAAGTAGTGAGCCATGTCATATTAATAAACTTTGAACAGCCATTGAGAAAATTTATGGAAATCAACCAACTATATGAAAAATTCATCGATCTTCAAGCACGTTTAACTGCCCTACGGGGGTACCTTTGAATTTGATCAAGCAAAAGAACGTCTAGAAGAAATCATTCTTGAACTTGAGGATCCGGATATTTGGCAACATCCCGATAAAGCACAAGCACTGGGTAAGGAGCGAGTTAAACTGGAAAATCTTGTTCATCCTCTTCGAAATCTTGAGAGTGAACTCTCAGATGCCATTGAGTTACTTGATTTAGCTAAAAATGAACAGGAAATTTCCATTCTTGAATCCTTAGCCAAAGACCTATTAACACTGACTCCCGCCGTTGAAGAGTTAGAGTTTAGACGGATGTTTTCTAATCCGCTTGATGAAAACAACGCTTACGTGGATATTCAATCTGGCTCGGGAGGGACAGAAGCACAAGACTGGGCTGAAATGTTGCTACGGATGTATTTGAAATGGGCGGATAGACATCATTTAAAAACCGAATTAATCCATGTTTCTCCAGGTGAAGTAGCAGGAATCAAGGGAGCCACTATTTATTTTCAAGGAGAATTTGCCTACGGTTGGCTTCGAACTGAAACAGGAGTTCACCGCTTGGTGCGCAAATCCCCTTTTGACTCTGGCAACAGGCGGCATACTTCATTTGCTTCCATCTTTGTTTCACCTGAAATTGATGATGACTTTCAAGTTGATATTAACCCCGCCGATTTACGGGTTGATACTTATCGTGCTCGCGGAGCTGGAGGACAGCACGTTAATACAACAGATTCAGCAATACGCATCACACATCTCCCCACCGGAATTGTTGTCCAATGTCAAAATGATCGATCTCAACATAAAAATCGTGCACAAGCATTAAAACAATTGCGATCGAAATTGTATGAACTGGAACTACAGAAAAAAAATGCAGAAAAAAGAAGCTTAGAGGAAAAAAAGTCTGAAATCACCTGGGGCAGCCAAATTCGTTCCTATATTTTAGATGATTCGCGTATTAAAGATCTTAGAACTGGGATCGAAACCACTAGCCCACAGAAAATTCAAGCAATTTTGGATGGTGATTTAGATATGTTTATGGAGGCAAGTTTGAAAGAAGACGTATAGCGCTTACTCTGGGCGCATTAGCGGAAACAAAATCACATCTCGAATTGAGGGAGAGTCGGTAAAAAACATCACTAAACGATCTATCCCAATCCCTTCACCTGCGGTAGGTGGGAGACCATGTTCTAAAGCTGTAATATATTCAGCGTCATAGTACATCGCCTCTTCATCACCAGCATTTCTTGCTTGAGCTTGCTCTTTAAATCTCATGGCCTGATCTTCAGGGTCATTCAATTCTGAAAAACCATTTGCAATTTCTCTCCCTCCAATAAAAAACTCAAAGCGATCAGTAACAAATGGGTTATCGTCATTCATACGTGCAAGTGGAGAGACTTCTGTTGGAAATTCCGTTATGAAGATTGGACCTTCAAGCGCTTTTTCGACAGTTTTTTCAAAAATTGCATATTGAATTTTGCCCAGACCTTCTCCCAAAGGAATACCCAGGCCAAGTTGTTTTGCAAATTCTGTTAGCCGCTGAATATTATTTAACTCTTCTCTAGTCAACGTGTTGTTATGCGCTAATATGGCATCTTGCAGCGTCATTCTCGCAAAGGGCTGATTTAAATCATACCTTTTGCCCTGATAGTCAATCGTAGTCTTGCCTAAAACTGTATTAGCGATAAATCGCAACATTTCTTCAGTCAAATTCATTAAATCGTAATAATCTGCATAAGCTTGATAAAATTCAATCATAGTAAATTCAGGATTATGCCTGGTTGAAAGACCTTCGTTTCGAAAATTACGGTTGATTTCAAATACACGATCAAAGCCACCGACAACTAATCGCTTCAAATAAAGTTCAGGCGCAATTCTTAAAAAAAGCTCCATATTCAGTGCATTATGATGAGTTTTAAATGGTTTAGCCGCCGCCCCTCCTGGAATCGCGTGCATCATGGGCGTTTCCACCTCAAGAAAATCGCGGTCACATAAAAAAACACGCATTGCTTCAATAATTTTCGACCGCAGATAAAATGTTTGTCGACTTTTCTCGTTAACTAAAATATCTAAATAACGTTGTCGATAACGCAGCTCTTGGTCACTTAATCCATGAAATTTATCAGGCAAGGGTCTTAATGCCTTTGTTAAAAAAACCAGCTGAGTTGCCTTGATCGTCAGTTCATTTGTCTTAGTTTTAAATAATGTTCCAACTACTCCAATGATGTCGCCAAGATCCCACTCTTTAAATGCTTGATAGTTATCTTGAGTTAACTCTTCTTTTTTAATATATAATTGTATTTTTCCAGTTCGATCTTGCAGGTGAACAAAGCTTGCCTTACCCATTACCCTTTTTGTAATCATCCTTCCCGCTAGCAGCACGGTTTGATTTGCTTGTTCTAGCGCTTCATGAGTTAAATTATCAAATTGTTCGTGTAAAATCGCAGCAAGGTGGATGGGTTTAAAATCATTTCTAAAAGCATTTTGGCAAGATTGGCGAAGTGATGTTAACTTTTCTCGTCGCAGTGCGATCTGTTCATTTTCATCTATGTGCTCATTATTTTCTGTCACCATTGCACTTCTCTTCTTTTCTATATATATCTAGAGATATTATTAAGTTTAAATCTTCTATCAAGGAAAAAATCACGGTCAATAGGGTCATGCAACACTGCCTGCAAATAGGTCACATCTTCAATTGACACGCTATCCACAACTAACCCTGCTTCTTGGTCATTAGAATAAAGTACCATTCCTGGCTGCACCAGGATTTCTCCACTCATTTCAGCAAGACACAAATGTCTTTTAGATTTACCTAGATATTGAGTTCTGGCAATAATCTCTTGACCTACATAGCATCCTTTTTTAAAACTGACCCCGCCTAAGATAGGCAGATTAATCATATGAGGTGTCAACTTCCCGACTGTTTCTATATATATAGTGGGCCATCCCGATAGGATGTTAGTATAGCGCCAGCATTTTTCATCTTTGGTTACCTCAAGCGTATTTCGACTGATCACAAGATATCTTGCTGTCGCCCCCATCATTTTATAAGGAAAGGTTCCTTGTTTTTTTAGATGATTGGGTAATGGATCCCCCAAATAACCATAACGATAAAAGTCATTGGTCACATCCATCAAACTAACTTTAGAGAACACAGCATATTTTTTTAAATGCTTGATAAACTCCCTTGTTAATTCTTTAGGAATTAAAAAATGGAATTCATGCTCGAATTTAAATAAGTTAAAAATTGCAAGTATTCTACCTTGATGATTACAAATGGCACCGATAATACTATTATCATCGAATACTTGGGTGACATCACAAGTGAGTTGTCCTTGTAAAAAGGACGGCGCATTCTCGCCTGCAACTTTAATTAAGGAGAAGGTTGTTAATTCAATCATTTATGCTACGCAGGGTCTTGAATAAACTGACAGATAAATTTTATACTTTCTCTTTAATACGAGCTTTTTTACCCGTTAAATTACGCAAGTAATAAAGTTTTGCCCTTCTTACCGCACCACGACGCTTAACTTCAATTGACTCAATGAGCGAACTATAGGCTTGAAAAACTCTTTCAACACTTACGCCATTAGACATTTTTCTAACTGTAAAAGCGGAGTTTAAACCACGATTCCGTTTAGCAATCACCACACCTTCATAAGCTTGCACTCGAACTCGCTCACCCTCTCTGACCTTGACTTGTACAACAACCGTATCGCCAGAACGAAATGAAGGAATAACCTTGCCTTGCATTTGTTCAGCTTCAAGCTGCTTAATAATGTTATTGAACATGCGTTTTTCCTCTCGCTTCATGATATTCGCAAATAAATTCATTTAACAATCGTTTCTCTAAAGGGCTCAGTATTTTTTTTACTAACAAATCAGGACGTTTAAGCCACGTACGGCCTAGTGCCTGTTTTAATCGCCAGTTTGCGATAACCTGGTGATTTCCTTTAAGTAAAACGTTTGGAACATGTCGTCCCTGATACGCTTCTGGTCGAGTATAATGCGGACAATCCAAAAGTCCATCCATAAAAGAATCCTGCTTTGCCGATTCTGGATCTCCTAACACACCCGGAATCAAGCGCGCTATGGCATCCACCACCACCATTGCAGACAATTCTCCTCCAGAAATAACATAATCACCAATTGACCACTCTTCATCCACTTCTGTTTCAATTAGTCGCTCATCCACTCCTTCATAGCGGCTTGCAATCAGAATCAATTCCTTTTTTTCAGCCTGCTCGATAATATGTTGTTGATCTATTCTTTTACCCTGTGGTGACAAATGAACCACTGACGCCTGCCCATTTAACACGCGCTTAGCGGCATGAATCGCGTCACGCAACGGCTGCACCATCATCACCATTCCCGGACCTCCTCCATAAGGACGGTCATCAACAATGCGGTGCTTGTAAGCACCATTCATCTCATTAGCAACGAAATCTCGAGGATTCCAGTAGCGCAATTCCAAAAAACCTTTTGTCAGCGCTTTTCCCGTTATGCCGTAATTTAAGGTGGCAAACATCTCAGGAAATAGGCTAATAATACCTATTTTCAATAATTTATACCTTTCACGAAGGGGATAGATCCCAATCGACTTGCATTTTTTTATTGTTTAAATCTACGTCAAGTATGACGTTTGCAAGATAGGGAATATAATGTTCCCTCCCGCTTAAGTCTTTTACCACCAAGACATCATTTGATCCTGTTGCAAATAGGGAATCAACCACTCCCAATTTTTCTTGGGCTTGATTAAAAACAGTTAATCCAATTAAATCTACCCAATAAAATTCATTCTCTTCAGAAGGGGGTAATTGACTGCGATCAATAAAAATTTCTAAATTTGTATACGTCTTTGCTTGATCCCTATCGTGACAGCCTGCTAGTGAAACAATTAAATTTTTCCCCTGTACCTTACCGGTGACTTTTTCAAGAAGAATCTCTTCTTCCGCTTGATAAACTTTCCACGGCAAATAATTTAAAATATTTTCGATTGGGTTCGCATAGGAAATGACCTTCACCCAACCTTTAATGCCATGTGGACTGCCGAATTTCCCAATGATAACTGACATTAAGCTTCAGAATGGCTTGCCGCTTTATTAGGCTGCTTTTTTTTGTTCTCTTCTTGCGCCTGAGCAGCTTGAGGTACAACCTTCGTCTGATATTCTTTAAATAAGCGATCAACACGATCAGAAGGTTGCGCGCCTTGCGATGTCCAATAGTCCATGCGATCTGGTTTAAACACTAGCCTGTGTTCTTTTTCGCCTCCACGTGCAATAGGATTATAATATCCCACACGCTCAATATAGCGACCATCACGTGCTTCACGGCTATCAGCAACAACTATGCTGTAAAAAGGACGCTTCTTAGCGCCTCCTCGAGCTAAACGAATTACTACCATTGTTTAATACTTCCTCTCTAATACTTTTTAGCCAAACTCATGATTGTATGAAAAATCCAAAAAAGAGTAAACACAAAATATACGTAAATCGTTATACCGGAGGCAAATCACCCGGCATAAGGTTCTGCAGGCGTTGCATCATCTTCATCATTCCACCGCCTTTTAGTTTTTTCAGCATTTTCTGCATTTGCAGAAATTGTTTAAGCAGCCAATTTACATCTTGAACTTGTGTGCCAGAACCCAGCGCAATCCGACGTTTTTGAGATCCTTTAATCAGCGCTGGATAGCGCCGTTCTTTTGATGTCATGGAATTGATAATCGCTTCCATTTTCATAAACTTTTTTTCATCAAGGCTTGCTTTTGCAGTCGCCGGCAGTTGACTCATTCCCGGAATTTTTCCAATAAGACTCGCCACTCCGCCCATATTACGCATCTGCTGTAATTGATTGCGAAAATCTTCTAAATCGAAGCTTTTACCCTTCTTTAATTTTTTAGCAATCTTCTCGGCATGAGCTTTATCAACTTTACGCTGCGCCTCTTCCACTAAGGAGAGAATATCTCCCATTCCTAAAATACGAGAAGCGATCCGTTCGGGATGAAAAATCTCTAACGCATCAATTTTTTCACCCACGCCGATAAATTTAATCGGCTTACCGGTAATCTGACGAATAGATAAGGCCGCACCACCTCTTGCATCTCCGTCTGTTTTCGTCAACACAATCCCTGTTAGGGGCAAAGCTTCATGAAAGGCTTTAGCCGTGTTTGCAGCATCTTGTCCAGTCATGCTGTCTACAACAAAAAGCGTTTCAATCGGCTGTATTGCTTCGTAAATTCGTTTAATTTCATCCATCATTTCATTATCAATATGCAATCTTCCTGCACTATCGATGATGACAACGTCTATAAATTGTGTTTTTGCTTTTGCTATGGCTTCTCTTGCAATGGTTACTGGATCTTGCCCAACTTGACTTGGGAAATAAGTCGCCTTAACCAATCCAGCTAGTGTTTCTAACTGCAAGATAGCAGCAGGGCGATAAACGTCAACGCTTGCAACAAGCACCGACTTTTTTTGTTCTTGTTGCAACCAGTTGGCGAGCTTGCCTACTGTGGTGGTTTTTCCTGATCCTTGCAAGCCGGCAACCAAAATGACTGCAGGAGGCTGAGTTTGCAAATTTAATGCTGAACTTTCACTGCCAAGCACGGAGGTGAGTTCATCATGAACAATTTTAATCAAGGTATCGCCTGGGGTTAAGCTTTGCAATACTTGCTGACCTAAAGCTTTTTCTTGCAAAGACTCAATAAATGACTTAACAACAGGCAAGGCAACATCTGCCTCAAGGAAGGCCATTCGGATTTCACGCAAGGTATCGCGAATATTATTTTCAGTCAGGCGTCCTCGACCAGTTAAATTCTCGATTGCCTGCGTTAGCCGCCCCGTTAATGTAGTAAACATAAATAAACCCTTCAATAATAACTTTAATAACTTTGTCTAAATTATACCTATTTCTCTTAGCAGTACAAAATTTTACCGATAACGGTTATAATACTCCTTTAAAAATTTATTTACGAAGATGCTAAATCTCCTAACAGCTATTTTTTATTCGGCAGGCACCAGCCTACAGGTGCTTTCCCTTAAGAACAAACAAGACCAGCGGTTGTTTGGTCAAACACTTGGTTTCTTAGCAATTTCCTGTGGCTGCCTTGCTGCCCTCTTACATGGCTACCTGCTTTATAGCCTAATTGATCTATCGTCAGGACAAAATCTGACTGAAATCAACTTGCTTTCACTAGCTAGCTGGCTAATTGTCATGATTATTATCCCTTTGGCGGCTGTTCAACCCGTTGCCTATCTGCAAATTTTAATTTTCCCGTTTGCAGCAGCCTCGATTTTTTTAGCTATTCATTCTCATGCTCGCTATATTCTGCAAACTGGAAATCATCCAAGTCAATTTTTACACATACTGCTATCAGTATTCACCTTCAGTGTACTGTCAATTGCTGCAATCCAAGCATTGACTCTCGCCCTGCAAGAAAAATTATTGAAATTAAAACATCTTGAAGCGATCAATATTTTGCCTCCGCTTGAAACCATGGAAAAAATTCTTTTTCAACTTTTATTCGTGGGTGTAATACTATTGAGTGGGTTAATTGGAACGAGCTTATACTTTTTCCATTCTATTTTGTTGAATCATTTTTTACAAAAAACCATCATCACCTTGGTTGCTTGGCTGATCTTTACCTTCCTCTTACTTGGACGACAATATTTTGGTTGGCGTGGTAAAAAAGCGGTCTATTGCACACTGGGAGGCGTCTTCTTGCTTTCTATTCTTTATTATGGCGGCTTACTTATGACGAGATTACAGCCTTGAATTCGTTTTCGTTTCATATTTTAATCATCATATTATTTTGCTTGATTGTTTTTTCCGCTTTTTTTTCTAGTGCAGAAACCGGCATTATGGCAATTAATCGCTATCGTCTGCGGCATTTAGCGCGAAAGGGTAATCCTGCCGCAGAAAGAGTCAGCAAACTCTTAGACAGACCAGACCGCTTGCTTGGGGTGATCCTAATTGGAAATACCTTTGGCAATGTCTTCGCTTCAGCGGTAGCCACGCTACTTGCGGTTGAGTACTGGCCAAATTTTGGTGTCACCGCCACAACCCTCACGCTTACCCTTGTGATTCTTATTTTTTCTGAAATTACCCCAAAAATTTTAGCCGCACTTTATCCTGAGCGCACTTCCTTCTTTGTTTCATTGCCTCTCACATTTCTTCTACGCGCACTATACCCTCTCGTCTGGTTCGCAAGTGGTATTGCCAATAACTTACTACGAATTTTACGAGTCAATAAAAAAAATGAATTCGATGTGTTATCTCATGATGAACTTCGCACTGTGGTTTACGAAGCGGTAGGAAAATCTGCCGGTCGATATCAAGCCATGTTACTTGGCATATTAGACTTAGGAAAAGCGACGATCGAAGATATTATGATTCCACGCAATGAGATTAATGGCCTGGATTTGGATGATGACTGGGAAAATATCCTCGCGCATTTGCAAAGGTGCGAGCATACGCGTATCCCTATCTACCATGGAAAAATTGATGACGTAGTTGGAATTTTGCACGTCAGAAAAGTGTTGCATTTATTTGCTGAAAATAAACTTTCCAAAAAAACGCTAATTGAGACCGCAGATCAAGCGTATTTTATCCCTGAAGGAACACCGTTAAATGACCAACTTTTTCATTTTCAACAACAAAAAATACGTATTGGCCTCGTTGTTGATGAATATGGTGACATACTTGGATTAGCAACGCTCGAAGATATTTTAGAAGAAATTGTTGGCCAATTCACCACGAACTTATCCACCCCAAACGAAGAAATTCTACCGCAAGGCGATGGCTCTTACTTGGTTGATGGCAGCATTACCATTCGAGAACTGAATAAAATATTAAATTGGAATCTCCCAATAACAGGCCCCAAGACCCTAAATGGGCTTATCTTGGAATATTTACAAACCATTCCCAGCACGCCACTTTGTTTAAAAATAGAGGGCTATCATTTAGAAATTACTGTCATTGAAGGAAATTTCATTAAAACTGTTAAAATTCTCCCTCCTAGCTCCCTCTCTCTACAGCATTAACTTTCTCTGCATTTTTTTCAATTTACGGCTCATGGTAAAGAATAAAGGTGGGGTGCTTTAAAAACACGGGGTTGTTTACCATATCAGTGGAGGTACAATAATAAGTTCAATTACTTATTTGTTATAAGAAGAAATAAAATGTCAGTCGTACTATTCAGCACAATGCTAGAAGTCGCTAAACGTTCAGATTTTAGCCAGATTCGGACAAACAATTTAATTAAAAAGCGGAGCATACTGAAGTATGTGAGCAGTTTTAATTAAATTTTTTGTTCGAAGATGGCAAAATATGGAGGTCTCAACCCTGTGCTGAATAGCTAATGGCAATTAAGGATGCAATTGAACTTAACCCTACCTCAAAAATTAATCAACCGCATGATAAACTACTCAAGCGACTCCTCTCCAATATTGTCACAACTCGTGAAATTCTTGAAGCTTACTTACCTGAAGAGGTAAAAAATTTCGTTGACTTGAATCACTTAGAGCGACAATCAGATTCTTTTGTCGATGCCGAACATCGCTTCCTAGAAGTCGACATTTTGTTTAAAACCCGTTGTAAATTAACGCAGGAAGATTGCCATATCTGGGTGCTGATCGAGCAGCAAAGACAGCCCGATGCCTGGATGCCGCTTCGTTTATTTTGTTATCTGGGGGTGATCTGGGATCATGTACGAAAAGCTTCAAAAACTCGGGGCAAATCTGCCAAAATTCCTTTTGTTTATCCCTTGGTGATTTCTAATGCCTCGAGGCCATATCGGCATTCGTTAACCCTTCGAGATATGGTAGAGCCTGAAGCTGCCAAGCCATTGTTTGATAAATTATTTAATTCTCCGACCCAGCTGATTGATTTAGCTGCGCTACCTGATGAAGCGCTAAGGGTTCAGCTTCAGGGAGGCATCCAAGCGCTAGTGTTATTACTAAGCTTGAAACATATTTATGACAAAAACTTATCAGATTATTTAGAATCCGACTTAGTTGTCTTGCTTCAAGCATTAGAAGAACAGGGTTATAGAGATGAGGTAGTAGATTTGTTATATTATCTCTATTCTGAGGGAAATTTAAGCCATTCATCTAAATTTTGGCCATTTTTACACAGAAAGTTTTCAAAAGAAGTAGAGGAGGAAGTCATGACTTTGAGGCAACAAGATATACAGCAAGGGGAGCAGCGAGGGTTACAGCAAGGCACGCAAAAAGCCTTACAAGAAACCGCATTACGAATGCTGCAAAGTAAACAGTTTGAAATAGAAACCATCGCTAAAATAACTCAATTATCAATAGCTGAAATTGAGTCTCTAGCGAAGAAAGAAAATTAATTGCTATTGAATGATACGTGCCATTAAACGGCGACGAGGCAAATCATTCGTTGTATAACCAGACTATCCCCACTGATTTTTTAATTCATCAAAATTATTTTCACTATCCGCTCGGTCGCGATAATGCGATCCTATGGTAATAATTTCAGAATCAAGATTGGTGACTAAAACAGCATATTCTGTTAACACCAAGCGATTACATACCTAACTGAATCAGAATCTAGATGATGGTATTATTGTTAATTTCTCTTCTTCTCGCACAGGTGTGTTCTCTAAAGATACCTGCCAACTACCGATAAGGGTCGCTGTTGTATTACTATAAATATCTTTCAAACTGAGACTCTTTTTGGCGTGGGAATCTGAATCAGGATTGCTGGACGATGCTTGTATTAACTTCTCTTCTCGCACAGGTGTGTTCTCTAAAGACACCTGCCAACTATCGATAAGGGTCGCTGTTGTATTATTATAAATATCTTTCAAACTGAGACTCTTTTTGGCGTGGGAATCTGAATCGAGATTGCTGGACGATGCTCGTATTAACTTCTCTTCTCGCACAGGTGTGTTCTCAGACACCTGCCAACTATCGATAAGGGTCGCTGTTGTATTATTATAAATATCTTTCAAACTGAGACTCTTTTTGACGTGGGAATCTGAATCGGGATTGCTGGACGATGCTCGTATTAACTTCTCTTCTCGCACAGGTGTGTTCTCTAAAGACACCTGCCAACTATCGATAAGGGTCGCTGTTGTATTATTATAAATATCTTTCAAACTGAGACTCTTTTTGGCATGGCAATCTGAATCAGGATTGCTAGACGATAGTCGTATTAACTTCTCTTCTCGCACAGGTGTGTTCTCTAAAGACACCTGCCAACTACCGATAAGCGTCGCTGTTGTATTATTATAAATATCTTCCAATCCATGTTTCTTTTTGATTTCTGCGTCAGAATGATTTACTGTGACTTCCTCTGCTTTAGCATCTGCTTGTTCTTCTACTAGATGCCGATTTTCTGGCAAAGATGTTTCATTGGTAGAATTTCTACCATCTCCTGACTCAAACTTTGAATACATTAAGCTCTCCAGATAAATAGTTAATAAGTTTCTATTCTATAATTAAAATTCATAAAAATAAAGCGATAATCTCAAATTTCAATATTTTTTCATTACAGGGAGTAGAACTTAGAGGTTGACTTTCTCTCAAGAAGGCTTTTTTTAAGTTTAAATAATCTGCCCTGAAATATTCAAGCCAAACAAGGCTCCTCGGTTGTCATTAACTTCATAATTTTTCTAAGATTGAAAGCGCCGGGCAAAATTGATAATTTTATCTCCAATTTTGCCAAACAAATAATTGTGACTTAGCCTATGATCTTCCTTCAAATGCCCAATGATAGGTTCAATCGTATCCGCTAATCATCAGCCCTTTCAGTGCACTTGGCTAACCAGGAGTGCTCGACCAATATTATAACCTACATTCCTGTGATCTTAGCCCAGAAAATTTAAATTTAAGTTGCCAAATTTCACAAACGATCTAATTGAAATTAAGGAATTTTAAAAAGTGATAGAATATTTTCATTTCAAATCAAAGGATGAGATTTTAAATGGAACTAGGGAGACGAAGAGATTAAAAGTTATCCATGGATCACCATGGTTTAATTGCGGGCATCTGTAAGGATATAAGAATAATAGGGAAAATAGATAAGCGGATGGGAAAAAAAGATCCTCGTCGGATAGTCAGTACGGGGATGGCGGCGGTGGCGCTGATACTCAATGGCCTTGGATTCACAAACGGCAGGCTATATTTAACGCCGCAGTTTTTTGAGAGCAACCAGTAGAGCAGTTATTAGGACAAGGCATCCACTCTCATCATTTAGATGATAATGCACTGGGGAAAGCATTAGATGAAATCTATCGATACGATGCGAGTAAACTATTTGGAGAAATAGCATTTGAAATTGCTTTGGAAAATAATTTATTAGGTGAATTAGCGCATTTGGATAGTACCAGCTTATCCATAGAAGGAGAATATGGAAAAAAGGCGCAAGAGAATGTAATTAAAATAACGCATGGCCATTCAAAAGATCATCGTCCGATTTAAAGCAAGTTGTGATGTCATTAGTGGTCAGTGGCTCTGGCGCGATTCCTATATGGATGGAGCCACAAGATGGAAATAGCTCGGACAAGCAAGCATTTCATGAAACGATAAAGAAAGTCCGGTCATTTCAGAAACAATTACAGGGATGTCCGGAATTTAAATGGGTTGCAGACTCAGCCTTATACAGCAAAGAGAAATTATTGAAGCAATCAGAGTATTTATGGGTAAGTCGAGTGCCTGAAACAATAAAAGAAGCACGAGAATTAATTGAAAAAGAGGATCAAGAAATTAAGTGGAAAGAACAAGAAAAAGGCTATAAAACAGCCGAGTTTTATTCAAATTATGGAGAAGTCAAGCAGAGATGGTTATTAATTTATTCAGAGCAATCCTATCATAGAGAGAAGAAAACATTTGATAAGAAGCTAAAAAAACAAGATGACATATTAAAGAAAGCGTTATGGCATTTAGGTAATGAGGTATTTTTATGTGAAGCAGATGCGATAAAATCAAGCAATAAAATCACAAAAAAATTTCCTTATCATCAAACAGAGCTAAAAATTATTCCTGTTGTAAAACATAAGAAATTTGGACGACCGAAGAAAGAAGAAAAAGGAGAAATCATCGGTCACCAAGTTCAGAGCGAGATTAAACGTAATGAGAAAGAAGTTGGATTTATCATATTATGGAAGGAATAGGCGTTGTTCGATTTTATAAAGATAATCAGCCTAGGCCGACAAAAGAAGTGTTAACAAATCTGACAGAATTAATTATTAAGTTATTTGGTGGATTCGCTCTACAAATATATGGAATTTCTTAATGGAGATCGCAGGAATGTAGGGGAAAATCTGCCAAAATTCCTTTTGTTTATCCCTTAGTGATTTCTAATGCCTCGAAGCCATAAGAGCCTGAAGCTGCCAAGCCATTGTTTGATAAATTATTTAATTCTCCGACCCAGCTGATTGATTTAGCTGCGCTACCTGATGAAGCGCTAAGGGTTCAGCTTCAGGGAGGCATCCAAGCGCTAGTGTTATTACTAAGCTTGAAACATATTTATGACAAAAACTTATCAGATTATTTAGAATCCGACTTAGTTGTCTTGCTTCAAGCATTAGAAGAACAGGGTTATAGAGATGAGGTAGTAGATTTGTTATATTATCTCTATTCTGAGGGAAATTTAAGCCATTCATCTAAATTTTGGCCATTTTTACACCAAAAGTTTTCAAAAGAAGTAGAGGAGGAAGTCATGACTTTGAGGCAACAAGATATACAGCAAGGGTTTGAACAGGGGTTTATGCTAGGGTTTGAACTAGGGTTTAAACAAGGGCTACAGCAAGGCACACAAAAAGCCTTACAAGAAACCGCATTACGAATGCTGCAAAATAAACAGTTTGAAATAGAAACCATAGCTGAAATAACTCAATTATCAATAGCTGAAATTGAGTCTCTAGCGAAGAAAGATTAATCTTTTGCTATTGATAGCACAACTCTCGAAATGGATCCTCTTAACCATACGAGGTCAATACCCCTCACGCTCTGCATTTTTTCAATCAGAACGCTCCAACTTCTACCACCACATGCGCTGAAATATCTGATCTTTGTTAATAAACAGATGTTTTAACGCTGCCAAAATATGGATAACAATCAAACCTGCAAGTACATAAGCCAAAAAATTATGGGATGAAAACAAAGGTTCTGAAATAATTGAATTAGGCTGTGCCCACATCGGTAACTTGTAACCAAAGAAAGCAACCCCAAATTTACCAAACGAGGAACCCATGAAGCCAGTAAATGGCATTAAGAACAATAGAAAATACAGCAACAAATGAGTTAAACGGGAGGCCTTTCTTTCCAATAAGGAGACGCTTGCTGGCAGTGAAGCGGGAGGGTGAGTTAAGCGCCAAATTATTCTGAGTAGAATTAATATGCCTACGAGAAGGCCGAGAGATTTATGAAGGTCCACGTACCAATGACTAGCTGACTGCGGTTTGATGCTGGTCATGTACCAGCCTAAAACAAGCAATGTAATAACAAAAAACGCAATTAGCCAATGGAAAATTTTAGCGGTTGAGGTATAGTTGCTTGTTTTTTTCACGGCATTCTTCCTGAAATCCATTCATGAATGGTATATGTCTCATGCCCAGCAAGCTTGCTTTCTTATTTTCGTCACTACTCGACCCAGCAAGAAAACGTCCATATCCGTGCGTTGAACAGGCTCTTACCCCGTGAGCAGTTACTTATTTTCTTAAAAATTGGTGGGCCGTCCGCGACTCGAACGCGGGACCAACGGATTAAAAGTCCGCTGCTCTACCAACTGAGCTAACGGCCCAATATGACAAAAGAAAAATAATACCCATTTATAGAAAAATAACAAGCCCCAATTTAGGAGTTTTCACATGATTCGCCATAAAGGGAAGGCAATGCCTCTTCCTTTGCTTCTGTTTTTCGATTGTTTAGTAGGGATAGGTATTGATTAAATGCTGTCCAAAATGCCGCCCCATTCCAAGGAAATTTATTTTTTCTATAAAAAATCGCCTCTAATTGCATAATTTCTGCTTCGAATTCAGCGCATGCATTATTTTTCATATGCTGAAAAATATCTATCAGTGAGTGAATTTCAGCATCCGGCCAAAAAAATTTTCCCCAGATTAAAAATAATCGTTTTGCAGATCTTGGGTCGTTATCAAGGCAAGCTTGTTCCAATTTTTTTAAAATGTTCCTTTGTTTTTCAAGAGGAGGATTGTTGACTTTACACTTCAGTTGACGACGCCACAAACCAATTGTTACTAACCAGATTAATAATAAAATCATTGCAATAACTGGCCAAAAATACTGTGCTAAGGGGCCATGGTTTTTTACGCTTGTTAAATTATATTTTTTGACTTGCGAGGGAGTGGGACTAGCTAATTTTTGCACCTGGTTATCGCTTGAATTTTGATTAAGCAATCCTGACTGTATAAAAATTGTTTTAGATGGAACTGCCGCAATCTGTTCTTTTTTTGATGACGTATTCCACCAATGAACCTTAATTCCTGACAAACGTAATCGACCTGATTGAGTCGGGATATAAACAATTTTTTGAGTGAGCTTACCCATCTCTTTCTGGTCATTTGCCTTAGTTTCACGAACAGGTTTTTCAGGATAAAAATTAATATTTGGCGAGGGATCAATCACAAGTTCAGGAATTTGGTCACCAGTCGCGCCTTCTGCCATGACAATGATATTTCTCGTGATAGGTTCACCTTCTCTTAGTGCAGAAGTTTCCCAAGTTTCACTTACGGTAACTTTTTTTGCCGGAAACCATTGACCAGTAAAGCCAGCGGGTTTCGGTTTAACGTGAACAACTAACGATTTTCCCTGGATTTCAACAGGCTTTAATACTGAATTTGAAAAACCATATAAATCTATTCCGGCAGCAGTATTGAGATAACCTTTAAAAACAGGAGAAATAATTTCAAAATTCCCAGTCTTGGTTGGCGTAATCAAATATGATCTTTCTAAAACCCGATAATATCTACCATTTTTAATTTTTGAATAAATAATATCTTGACCATTTTGATTAATCTTTGCATTAGCCAAATCAGGAGGTGAAAGATAAGGATTTTCTATGGATTGATTAAAATAAAGCTTTATTGTGTAAACAAATTGCTCTTGAATAAATGCTTCCTTTGGTATAACCGCTGCCTCCATAAAAATAATATTGCCATTTTCTCCCGGTAATGATGTGCTTTTTTTAATGGGCACAACATGGATTAATTGCATTGGGGTTCTGTCCCTACCCACAGAGATTGATGGGATGGGAATTTCACCGGTATGTTTTGGCAATAAAGTAATCTGCCACTGTGTTAACATCTTTGTGGCACCATTGATGATATTAAACTGTGAATTTTGGACCGTTCCAGTAATAACAAAATCTTTTTTTAGTGGTGTTAAATCGGGATTGATTGTCAGATGATCATCACTTGACAAGATTAAAGTTAGTGTTTCATCGCTTGCAAGGTTGCTTCGGTCTATCTCCATATGCAAACTTGATAGCGCTGAAGAAGAAACTAAAATAAATAATAATAATCCTGATCGAACAAACACTATCACTCCACCTCTAAACCATTGGCTCGTCTTAAATGGTCTCTCATAATTTTTCTTCTTAATAATCCACCAGGATCATCAGGTATCTGTTGAAGCCATTGCTTTGTTTCTTGATCAAGCTTGTTTTTAGATTTCTCTTTATTCTCTTTATTCTCTTTATTCTCTTTATTCTCTTTATTCTCTTTATTCTCTTTATTCTCTTTATTCTCTTTATTCTCTTTATTCTCTTTATTCTCTTTATTCTCTTTATTCTCTTTATTCTCTTTATTCTCTTTATTCTCTTTATTCTCTTTATTCTCTTTATTCTCTTTATTCTCTTTATTCTCTTTATTCTCTTTATTCTCTTTATTCTCTTTATTCTCTTTATTCTCTTTATTCTCTTTATTCTCTTTATTCTCTTTATTCTCTTTATTCTCTTTATTCTCTTTATTCTCTTTATTCTCTTTATTCTCTTTATTCTCTTTATTCTCTTTATTCTCTTTATTCTCTTTATTCTCTTTATTCTCTTTATTCTCTTTATTCTCTTTATTCTCTTTATTCTCTTTATTCTCTTTATTCTCTTTATTCTCTTTATTCTCTTTTATTCTCTTTATTCTCTTTATTCTCTTTATTCTCTTTATTCTCTTTATTCTCTTTATTCTCTTTATTCTCTTTATTCTCTTTATTCTCTTTATTCTCTTTTATTCTCTTTATTCTCTTTATTCTCTTTATTCTCTTTATTCTCTTTATTCTCTTTATTCTCTTTATTCTCTTTATTCTCTTTAGGATTATTGTTTTTGTTTTTTTTGCGATCAAGTAATTTTTTTACAATTTCCCGATTGTATATTGCATCTTGAAAATTAGGCTGCTTCATAATTGCTTCACTATAAGCTTTAATCGCTTCTTCATATTTACCTTGCATGGCTAGCGCATTACCCAAATTATAATTCGATTCTTTATCATGATTTTGTTGGAAGTCTCTTTCCGCATCAATATAATTTCCGGATCGGTAATTTGCCACACCACGCCACGCTTTGGATTGAAAAATTTCTGCAGCTTTTTTAGATTGTCTTTTTTGTAGCAATCGCATTCCCTGCTGATCTTTTCTCAACCAAAAATCATTCCAGCTCATTGAATAAGCGAGCGAACTCCACAAGCAAAGTATAATGATTAAGCGCTTCAACAATTTCACAAATACCCTCTTCGAAAAAGCAGCAAGGCGATCGGTAATACCAAGAAAAGAATCTCACGTCCGTTATCTTGCCAAAGCATGGCTTTTTCATTTGTTTTTTTCATTTGAAAAGGATTTATTTTTGACTGAGCATCAGCGATTATCTTATCAATATCGTGATTATTTGAGGTGAGTGAAATCACTTTTCCACCTCCTGCTGATGCTAATTCCCGCATCATGGAATTTTCCTGATCAGTGATATTGAATACAATTAAATGATAACCCTCTGAAAAAAGCATGCTCGCCACATTTTTTGCTGTTGAGAGATGAGTAATTTTATCCGTGATTAAAATAATATTTCCATTTGGAATTCCTGCTTGTCTGAGTAACTTACCTGCCCTTTGCAAGCCCACGGCGGTATTGTCATTAACACTTGGCATAATACTTGGATCAAGCGAAGGAACAAAATTGGCAAGCGTATGGTAGTCATCGGTTAAGGGAGCAATGGTATGTGCCTCGTCAGTATAAACAACCAGACCTAACATTCCTTCCCGTAAACGACTAAATAAATCCAACATTTTAAAATGGGCCCGATCAATTTTTTTTGTTGTTCCCACCAAATCCATCATCGATGGCGTGAGATTAAGCACAACGATGCTTCCCGTCAAAGTGCGATAAATTGGCTGGGTTGCTTTTTTCCAACTCGGCCCCGCCAAGGAAAAAACAGTCAGCATGCTGCCTATTGCAAATAAAATTAAGGGGAAAGGAAACTGACGTTTAGGAATTTCGAGAAGATGAGGAAGCAAATGATGATCGCAAACCGAATACCAGTTGTTCACAATTTGTTCTTTAGTCATTTTCCAAATAAAAAAACAGATTGGCAATAACGCGAAAAACCAATAGGGCCTTAAAAAATGCACTATCCTCTCCTTAGCACCTGATGGTTATGCAAAAAAAGCCCTACTAGCATCAATAAAAAGGCGATGCCTAATGGCCAAAAATAAAGTGGTGTTCTGGGTCGAAATACTTCACGATCACCTTCTCTTTGCTCTAAGTGATTTAACTGATCATATACTTTTTTTAATTCTTGTTGATTAGCGGCATGGAAATATAAGCCATGTGTCAAACGTGATATTTCTTTTAATGTTTCTTCATCTAACTCATAGTCAGCATCTAAAATTTGTGGTCCTAGCAAAGTTGGAACAACAACTTGATTCGCACCTAAACCCACGGTATATATTTTTATTCCATATTTGGCTGCAATACTCGCTGCCTCTACAGGACTGACATTTCCGTCATTGTTGACCCCATCGGTTAATAAAACGAGTACCTTTTTATTTTTAGGGTAATCTTTTAAATGCTTAATGGCTATTCCAATTGCATCACCAATCGCTGTTTGCGACCCAGCTAAACCTACCGTTGCATCAAGCAACATGGTTCTAACGGTGGATAAATCGAAGGTAAGGGGTGTCTGTAAGTAAGCTTTCGATCCAAATAGAATTAACCCTAGTCTATCGCTCTTTCTATTTGCAATAAATTGTTCTGCTACCTGTTTAACTACTTGTAAGCGATTAGCGCCTTGATGATTAATTTCCATGTCAGGAATTTGCATACTTCCAGAAAGATCAATGGCAAGCATAATATCTCTACCGGCGCGATTTAAATAAATAGGTTTCTCTAACCACTCAGGGCCGGATACGGCTATTAACAATAATGTCCAACACAAATATGCGCACCAAAACCAACTATTACTCGCCTGGGTTTTTTTATCTGGAATAATCTGGTATAGCCGCGAAAAAAATGGAACTTTTAACCCGCCTTTTTGCTCTGAAACAGCAGGGCTCCACCATTTTTTGATTACCCAAGGCAAGGGTAGCAACCCCCACCACCAAGGATTAATAAAATTAATCATAGATTTTTTTTCACCCATCGCCGAATTAATAAAAAAAGAAAATCTGGCAACAGCAGTGACTTTTCTTGGTAAGGACAGACCAATAATAAACGTCCAGGCCCTTTTGAAAACTCATGAGTTTTTGCTGTCTTATCTAAAAATGACAACCATTTTTCACCGTGTAATCCTGCCACGTCTTCTCTTTTTATAGGCGATTAACACGGCTCTTTTAGCAGAATGGATAATTCTCTTGCGGTATGCGGACTTTTACTCTGACTCTGCAATTCACAAAGCCTTTTTAATACAATTTTTTTTAATCGTCTTCTCCTTATGTTCATAAAATATTGCAATGCAAAAATAATTACCCCAAAAATTAAAAAAAATAGGAGCACGTACCAGCCTATCGCTAAAGGCCAAATTGATATAGGAGAAGGGTAATGAATATCGCGAAGTTGTTGCAATAAATTACTGTTCACTGCTTACTTCCTAAGTGGTCTTGGCATGATAGAATTAAATCTATCAACAACCCGTTCATCTGTAGCAAATTTTGCAAAATGCATTTTATGAGAAAAACTAAAATGCTTAATTTGTTGCTCGCGCTGTTCAAAATATTCACTATAGGTTTTACAAATTTTTTTATGATGAGTATCTAACAATAATGATTCTTGATTTTCAAATGAGGGGGTAGATGAAAAATTTTTACTAAAAAGATAGCGTCCATTTTTGGGAAGTTGCTTTTCTATTAAATCATAAACAAATAAGTTTGTTACATGGTGATAATGTGAAAAATACACCAGCTCATTTTGTAACCCTGATTGATCATGATAAAAATCACCAATAAAATAAAGCTCACTCCCTGATTTGATCGCTTTTTTTAAAGGTAAAAAAGCAGATTGATAACTTTGCACTGATTCGGTTTTGTCATTAACCACGCTGACAAGCTGCTTTAAAAATTTTATTATGTGACTTATAGTTCGAGAAGCAGGCACAAAATAAGATTTTTCTTTGATCAAAAGCCCACCGATTCTATCTCCTCTTTTTAATACCGACCAAGCAAGGAGCGCTGCAATTTCTGCAGCAAGAACGGATTTAAAGATTTCTTTAGTGCCAAAATACATACTCGGTTGAAAATCAATAACAATGAAAACAGCTCGATCTCTCTCTTGCTCGTAGATCTTAGTGTGTGCCTGACCCGTCCTAGCTGATCACCGCCCAATTCATAGCACGAATATCATCTCCCGGTTGATAAACACGTGTTTCGACGAAGTCCATTCCTCTGCCTCTAAACGGCGATTGAAGACCTCCTTGCTGCGAATTGGTAGTTTTTTTTTGCTGGGTAAGATGGCTTTTATTTGCTAGATTTCTCAACTTTAATAGATCATCTAGCGTAATCTTCACTCCTCGCATTATCTTTCCTTAGGGTATCGCGATCTTATGAAGCAATTCTGTAATGAAGCGCTCTACCGATATTTCTTCTGCTTCTGCTTCATAAGTAAGCAATATGCGATGTCTTAGCACTTCATAAGCCACCGCATGGATATCTTCAGGTGACACATAGTCTCGCTCATGTAACCAAGCATGTGCTCTTGCATATCGATCTAAATAAATTGTGGCGCGCGGGCTGGCACCAAATCTTAGCCATTTACGTAATCAGCCCCATATGGTTTGGGATTTCGAGTTGCGATCACAAGTTGTACTAAGTATCCTCTAAAGCGCGACGAAAATGTAACTGCATAATTTCGTTTCTTGCCTGAAAAATCATTTCTTGAGAAAGAATTTTTGGCGATTGAATTTTACTTTGTAGATTATTCCGAGCTAGCTGAAGTATCTTCATTTCCGTATCGGCAGAAGGGTAATTGACTTTAACAAACATTAAAAAACGATCTAGCTGAGCTTCTGGCAGCGGATAAGTGCCTTCTTGCTCAATAGGATTTTGAGTCGCCATCACAAGAAATAAAGCGGGCAAAGAATAAGTTTTTCGACCAATACTGACCTGTCTTTCTGCCATCGCTTCCAGCAAGGCAGATTGAACCTTTGCTGGCGCACGATTAATTTCATCTGCCAAAAGTAAATTATGGAAAATGGGACCATGTTGGAAATGAAAAGAACCTTCTTGCGGTCGATAAATTTCAGTTCCAGTCACATCTGAAGGCAATAAATCAGGAGTAAATTGAATTCGATGAAAATCTCCCTCTACACATGCTGCTAATTCTTTAATTGCAGTAGTTTTTGCCAACCCTGGCGCACCTTCCACTAATAAATGGCCGTCAGCGATTAATGCAATTAATAAGCGGGTAACGAGATTTCCTGCCCCAGAATTCTAGATTGCAAATAGGATTTAAGATTTTTGAATTGAGTTTGAATTGAAGCTTCTGTTGAATACATTAGATTTTCTCCTCCTGAGAACTACAAGGGTAGGGTTATTTTCCTGCAACCTCTCCCCAGATATATTTATGAAGCTGCACTTGAAAGCGAACAGGTAGATTATCTCGAATTATCCAGTCTGCTAATGTTTGATTACTTAGCTGCTGATATGAAGGCGAAAATAATATCTCACATCGATCTGCTAATCGATATTTCGTCATCATATTCCTTGCCCACAAATAATCCTTTTCATCACAAATTACAAATTTAATCTGATCTTTATTTGTTAGGTGGTCGATGTTAGTAAAATTATTTTTTGTTACTTCTTGAGAACCGGGAGTTTTAATATCCATTACTATCACCACGCGCTGATCAATCGATTGTATAGGTAAAGCACCGCTGGTTTCGATAGAAACTTCATAGCCTTGATTGCAAAGCACTGTCAACAACGTGAGACAATTGGGCTGCGCAAGAGGCTCACCACCTGTCACAGTAATATAACGTGGTTCATATTCATTAATCGCCGTGAGAATTTCATCTATTGCCATTATGCGACCTCCTTGAAATGCGTAAGAAGTATCACAATAACCACAACGAAGTGGACATCCCGTCAAGCGTATGAACGCTGTCAACAGTCCGACTGTTCGGCTCTCACCTTGTAAAGAGTAAAAAATTTCAGTAATTCGTAAGGCATGAGCAATAGACCCCAAATTTTTCATCTCGCTGATTACATTGCTTTTAGTCTTAACGAAGCGATTTTTCCCGCTGTAGTGCCAGGAAACTGTTTTTTTACTTTAGTAAAAGCTTGTTTTGCCTTACTTTTGTCACCACTATCCATTGCTATGAGTCCAATTTTAAGCATGGCATCTGCAACTTTTGTATTTTCTGGGTATTTATTTACAATGATTTGAAATTCATTACTTGCCGATTCTGATTTACCCTTTAGATAATAAATTTCACCTAACCAATAATGGGCATTCGCCGTATAAGTACTATCTGGAAATGCTTTAACAAAAGCTTGAAAATTATGAATAGCTTTATCATATTCCTTTTTATTTAAAAGATTGAAAGCGGCCTCATATTTTTGTAACTCATCTGACTTGGGTGCATCTGATAATTTTTCCTCTTCAGCTTTTTCCTTAGCCTTTTCAGCCTTAATTAACGTTTTTTCTTTTTTATTGTCATCTTGACTGGAAACCTGATTAACTCGCTGATCTAAATCTTGATAAAAATTTTTCATCTGTTCTTTTAACTGCGACAAATCATGATGCTGAACTTCTAACTGTCCTTGTAATTGTTGTAATTGAAGCTGAAGTTTTTCGAGCTTACTCGCATAATTCATTTCAGTAAGATTGGTCACTTGCTTATCTAATCGTGAAACTTTTTGGTCCATTGTTTCATGATTATAGGAATTTTTTGTGCTACGAACGGGAAAGGATGAACTGCCCTGATCCAGCTCGAGCGCAGTATTAACAGTCGCTTCTTCTTCCAAAGAATGGCTTAAATCCACAACAGGAACATCAGCATGCGCTGCTTGCACTGCCGTGGCACTACAGAGCATTAAAAAAAATAAGACAAATATTAACTTATGTTTTTGTTTCATTTATTTTCTCTGAAAATGTCTGTTCGATTTGTTCTAAAAATCTCCGGATCCCGCGGATCAACCGCGGGATGACGTAGAATTAGATAAAGTTAATTAGTGTAAATTAGATCTACCCGTCGATTACATTGATAAGATTTTTCATCCTCTCCTCCTGCCGCAGGTTTTTCAGCACCATAACTGACTACGGTTACTTGTGAAGGATAAACGCCATATTGCTTTAATAAATCTAATACGGCATTTGCTCTTTTTTCTCCTAATGCCACATTATATTCTCGACTACCGCGATCATCCGTATTGCCTTCTAAACGAATTTTCGTTCTTGGATGCTTAATTAAATAATTCGCCTGTAATTGAACAGAATCCAAGGCATCTTGCCTCACTTCATAGCTATCAAATTCAAAGAAATAATGCTGTTCAGCATGCGCTACTTGTCTACCAGGACAACATTTACTACTCTCTGCATAGTTTTCTTCTCCTCTAGCACCTTCTGTGTAAGTTTCTTTTTCACTGTATTTTGAAGATGGCCCATTGGGATCCATTACCCCGACATTTTGATTAGGAAATTTTTGTGTGAACAAGCTGTAATTTGCATATTAAAAAAACAGAAAGCAGTAAAATTACATAGGATTTATTACGCATTGTCGCACCTTATTTATATATTAATATTAAAGTTTCAAGCTAAAATGGAGACCAATCTGGCTCTCTAGCATCTCCTCCTCTTGCCGGCAATCTTAATTGGACATGAGAATTCGTTGATACTATTGCGAGCACCTGACTTCGCCCTGCCTTTGTTGCAAAAATCACCATGCTGCCATTTGGCGCAATGCTGGGTGATTGGTCTCTTCCGGTTTGAGTCAAAATCTCAATTTTTCCAGTTTGAGTATTTTGGGTAGCAATGTGGTATGCCCCATTTTCTTGATGCAACATAATAATATTCTTGCCATCCGGTGAAAATATCCCGCTTGCATTATAATTGCCTTCAAAAGTCACCCGTTGCACATTACCTGAAGATAAATCAATTTTATAAATTTGTGGCCCACCACTTCGGTTTGATGTAAAGATGATTGTCTTGCCATCTGGAGACCAGCTGGGCTCGGTATCTATTGCATTACCGCTTGTTCTTTGAGTTAAGCTATTTGAAACTAAATTCAATGTATAAATCCGCGGCGTTCCTTCTTTTGAAAGCGTAAAAGCAAGTTGCGTCCCATCTGCAGACCAAGCCGGCGCACCGTTGATTCCTTGGTAATCGCTTACTAATCGACGAGACCCAGTTGCAATTTCTTGTACATAAATACCCGCTCGCTCTTTTTCGAAAGAAACGTAGGCAATCTTAGTTCCATCAGGAGACCAAGCAGGCGACATAATAGGCTCTTTTGAAACAAGTAAATTTCTTGGATTAAACCCATCAATATCTGATGCTTCGAGGCGATAGCGAATGGGTATATTATTATTTTTTTCAACAACAACATAAACAATATGTGTAGAAAATATACCTTTTTCACCTGTTAATTTTTCATAAATTATATCACTGATATGATGCGCGAGTCTGCGCATTCCAGATGGCGCCACTTGAAATTGTTTATCAAGTAGTAAGGTTGAAGAACGGGAACCCTCACCTTTTTTTCCTGCAAAGACATCTATCAATTGGATATTAACTTGATATTTTCCATTCATCGGCTTGATAGAACCGACAACCAGATTATCCACACCCATACTTTGCCAGGTTTTGGCATTAACTTGATCTACATTTTGTGGTTTTTCCTGCATTTTGGTTCGATCAAGTGGATGAAAACGACCACTATTTTGTAAATCTGCATTCACGACCGCAGCCATGTCGAGTAATTCAGTTGACGCATCATTGCCACCAAAGGGAATAACCGCAATTGGCAGTGCGCTTTTCACCCCCTCTGTCAGTTCTAAATCTACCGCAGCCTTTATCGAAAAGGGAGTAATCAGTAGTAGCAGGCAAAATAATTTTAAAAAATGGCGCATTGCGGTTCCCCGTTTACGTTGTCGTCAAGTTTAATTGGTAACAATGCCTTTTGGACGGAAAGTTAACCGCAGGGCTCTAAAATTGTCAAATAAATTGCGATCGTCTGGAACAGGCAAGGGTGATGATTTCATAATGGCACTCGTAGCAGAATGATCTAACTGACTATTTCCGCTTCCCTTGATAATATCGACGCTAAGTACAATACCCCCTGGCCCAACGTTGACCAAGACCTGGCAAGCCAGTGCTGCTTCTCCTACTTCAGGCATTAGCCACCTTCGTCCAATGGCTGTTACAATTAATTGTTTATATTTATCGATTTCACCTTTTTCTGCATTTGCAGTCACTTCCGCCGCATCATCACTTTTTTTTGGAGAATCACTCTCTGTTGCGTCTTCATTTTTTTTGCTGCTAGCGATGACTTCTGACTCTAATTCCTTCGCAAGCGCTTCTGCTTTTTTCTGCCGTTCTTTTGCTAATTTAATTTCTTTAATTTCAGCTGCTTTTTGCTTTATCGCAAGTTGTTTTTCTTGTTTTTTTAATTCTGCTTTTTGCTTGATAAGCTGTTCATTTTTTTCAATTAACTTATTAAGTTTGGGAGCCTGCAGTAAAGTTTCTTTTGGTTTAATGCTCTCCTTGATTTCTTCAGTCGCCCTTGTTGATCGATTAAGTTCCAATGGTTTGGCTAGAGGGAGGTTCGTATCGGATTGTTTCAATGCGAACTGCTCAATTTGTCTAATCGATTTTTGAGGCAAGGGTTCAACTTTTGATACTAACTCATTTTGCTTCGAAGATTCAATTCTGTTCGTTGCTTCTGGAAATAGTGAGTGTTGATTAATCATCGTAGCCTGTACGATTCTCACTGATGATAAGATCCTTTTTTTTCTGGCGAAAAGTGAATAAAAAGCAACCCAAATATAATTAAATGTAGAAATAATGAATAAATGATTGAACTTTTAGCAGAAAGTTTGACGCTTGACCTATTCATACTAATCGGGTTCTTGAGTAATCAAACCAATAGTTTCTGCTCCAGCTTGTTGCAGCAACACCATGACTTGCATAACTTTATCATAATTCACTTGTTTATCGCCTTTTACATAAATACTTTGTAACTCACCTTTTTGTTTCGCCATGCTTAATGCTTTTGATACTTCGTTTTTAATCTCTTCTTGACTTCTTACTTGTCTAGGATCCGCCCCTAAATTCAAGAAGTATTGGCCCGCTTCATTAATGCTGACAATAATGGGTTCTTTTTGCGCCAACGGCTTAGCAGCTGCCTTAGGCAAATTGACACTCACCCCTTGTGATAGGAGAGGAGCGGTAATCATAAAAATAACTAAGAGAACCAACATGACATCGATGTAAGGAACAACATTGATTTCAGCGATTTGTTTACGCACTATTTTCATTTTCATTCTCTTTCTGGAACAGCTTGCCGATGTAAAATGCTAGTGAATTCTTCTAAAAAGGTATGATATTGATTGGATAATTTGTCCACTACGGTCGAATATCGATTATAGGCGACGACAGCTGGGATAGCAGCAAACAGCCCCATTGCTGTTGCAATTAATGCCTCAGAGATGCCTGGTGCTACCATGGCAATACTGGCTTGAGAGACATGCCCTAGTGCTTGAAAGGCAGTCATAATTCCCCACACCGTTCCAAACAACCCTACATAAGGACTAGTTGAACCGACTGTTGCTAAAAATGCTAACTGGTTTTCTAATTTATCCTGCTCTCTTGCATGCGCAACTCGCATTGCGCGCTGCACCCCTTCAATCATGACTTCTATCCGTAACCCACGTTGACGTAGTCGCAAAAATTCATTGAAACCCGCAAAAAAAATACTCTCTAAACCAAATAACTCTTGCTTGTCTTGATTTAAACCCTGATAAAGCTGATTTAGATCTACTCCTGACCAAAATTTATTCTCAAATTCTATCAATGAGGTTTTTGCATTTTTTAATAATTTAGCTCTCTGAAAAATAATCCCCCAAGCAACCACAGAAGCGGAAATCAAAAGCAGCATGACAGCCTTTACGACAGGCCCGGCATTAGCAATAAAACTCCAAATGCTTGTGTCTGTTGTCATGATGTTTCTCCAAGGTGGCTGGGTAGAGTTAAACCAAAATGTAAGTAGGCATTTCGTGTTGCTATTCTGCCACGAGCAGTACGTTGTAAAAATCCTAACTGAATCAGATACGGCTCTAGTACATCTTCGATTGTGCCTCTTTCTTCGCTGATTGCAGTCGCCATGCTATCAATTCCAACTGGACCGCCTCCAAAACGTTCAATGACAGCAAGCAATAGTTTTCTATCCATCATATCTAATCCATATTGATCTACATCAAGAAGATTCAATGCTTGCTCAGCAATCGCCTTGGTAATTTTTCCATCTGCCTTTACTTCTGCATAATCTCTTACTCGTCGTAACAAGCGATTGGCTATCCGGGGCGTTCCACGAGAACGCCTTGCGATCTCCCTGCTTCCACCTTCCTCAAGGACCACGTTCAATATTTTTGCTGAACGACTGATAATATGAACTAAATCTTCTACCTGATAAAATTCGAGTCGCTCAACAATTCCAAAGCGATCCCTAAGCGGAGAAGTCAATAGACCAGCGCGAGTTGTTGCCCCAATCAAGGTAAAGGAAGGGATATCTAATTTTATTGACCTTGCAGCTGGTCCTTCTCCGATCATAATGTCCAGTTGAAAATCTTCCATTGCAGGATAGAGAACTTCTTCTACATAAGGGCTTAAGCGGTGAATTTCATCGATGAAGAGGACGTCACCTGGTTCCAAATTAGTCAGTAATGCCGCAACATCTCCCGCCTTCTCCAGTACGGGGCCAGATGTTTGCTTCAAAGATGCTCCCATTTCGTTAGCAATAATTGCAGCAAGCGTGGTTTTCCCAAGGCCTGGAGGACCAAAAATCAAAACATGATCTAAAGATTCACCTCGATTTTTTGCAGCTTGAATAAATACCTCCATCTGACTTCTGACGCTATCTTGTCCGATATAGTCCACAAGTTTTTTAGGTCTAATCGCTTTATCAATTGTTTCATCTTCATTTCGCGCCTGTGCGCTTATCAAACGATCTGGGGTGATCATACTTGCCTTGTGTGTTTTAATGCTAAACGTATTAGCTCTTCTGTTGTTTCATCGTTTAATGTTATCGCTCCAATTAAACGGCTGGCTTCTGCGGTTTTAAATCCAAGTGCAACTAATGCGCTGATTGCATCCTTCACCCGACTGTCTTCTTTTTCTTTAGTGATAAAATTTCCAACTTCTAATGTTTGGAAATCCCAATTTTTTGCCCTATCACGAAGTTCGATTAATAACCGCTCTGCCGTTTTCTTGCCAATTCCGGGAATAGGTGTCAATGCTGATATATCTTGCTCTACAATACATTTAACAAACTGATCGAATGGAATGCCAGATAGAATGGCAAGCGCTAACTTAGGACCCACATTACTGATTTTAATTAACGCCTTAAAAATCGTTTTTTCTTGCTCTTTGAAAAAGGCATATAAGGCATGCGCATCCTCTCGGATAACTAAATGCGTATAAAGTAAAATTTCATATCCAATTTCTGGCAAGTGATAAAAAGTTGACATCGATGCCTGACACTCATATCCGATTCCCTGCATATCGATAATAAGTAATGGCGGTTTTTTATAATAGAGTGTTCCCCTTAAGAAACTAATCATTTTAATTCTCCTTGTCTTGCATAGCTTGCATGACAAAGTGCAATTGCTAACGCATCGGCAGCATCAACTTGTGGCAGAGCTGAAAGGCAGAGCAATGTTTTCATCATTCTTTGAACTTGTTGCTTGTCTGCTGCGCCATAACCCACCACACTTTTTTTTACCGCTCTTGGCGTATATTCTGATAATGGAATTCGATAAGTCGCTACTGCCACAAAAGCCGCCCCCCTCGCTTGCCCGAGTTTAAATGCAGAATCTACGTTATTTTTGAAAAAAATTTTTTCAATCGCTGCTTGATCAGGCCTATATTGCCCAATTATTGTCGATAACTTTTCATAAATTTGATATAACTTATCACAGACCTCTTCGCCTTTCGTTCGAATACAACCACTCGCAACATATTTGTAGCGACTGGCGTGCGTTTCGATAATTCCATAACCGGTTATACAAGAGCCTGGATCAATTCCAAGAATAATCATCAACCACTTTTCCGTTTTAACAACGTGCCGTTACTTTTCTATTATATTTGCATTGGTATAAACGTTTTGAACATCATCCAGCTCTTCTAACATATCGATCAACTTGATTATTTTTTCGGTATTTTCTTCAGTTAACTGCACTTCATTCATCGCTAACATACAAACTTCACTACTTTGAGGCGTAAAACCTGCTGATACTAAGGCATTGTGAACAATCTCATAATTTTCAGGAGAGGTATAAATGGCCACGCTCCCATCTTCTTCTGTTTTAATATCTAATGCGCCCATTTCTAACGAGATTTCCATTAATTTATTTTCATCGACGCCAGCGAGAAAAAGAATAACCCCTTGTTTTGTAAACAAATAAGCAACAGAACCTTCCGTTCCTAAATTTCCACCGCACTTAGTAAAAGCATGCCTAACTTCTGCGACTGTTCTATTACGGTTATCCGTTAAGCAATCGACCAACATTGCTACACCCCCGACGCCGTAACCTTCATAACAAACTTCTTCCATTTCATCTTGGTCAGCGCCTACCCCCCTTTTGATTGCTCGCTCAATGACATCCTTGGTCATATTTTGTGCAAGCGCTTTATAAATAGCAGTTCTAAGCCAAGGATTGGATTCGGGTCTTCCCTCCTTTTCGAGCAGCGACAGTAATATGACGAATCAATCTGGGTAAAGACTTTAGCGCGTTTGGCATCCTGCGCTTTTTTACGGTGTTGAATATTTGCCCATTTACTATGCCCAGCCATAATTATCTCTTTTTTAATATTATTTCGTGTCCAGCTTTCTCAATTTTAAACCTAACTCTAGCAGTTGTTGGTTGCTGACTTCTGAAGGTGCGCGCGTTAATGGGCAATGTGCTGACTGTGTTTTAGGAAAAGCAATGACATCTCGAATAGATTTGCATCCCATCATTAACATCAGTAATCGATCGATGCCAAATGCGATCCCACCGTGCGGAGGAGCGCCAAACTTCAGTCCGGATAACAAATGTTCAAATTGGCTATGAGCCTCTTCTTCAGATAATCCCAGCAGTTTAAATACCGCTTTTTGCAAGGTAATATTATCAATACGAATAGAGCCACCACCAATCTCAATTCCATTTAGCACCATATCGTAAGCACGTGATAAACAGCTTTCCGGATGAGTTAACAGGGCTTCTGGGTCATTCAAGGTAGGCGCCGTAAAAGGATGGTGCAAAGATTCCCAACGCTTTGTCAGCTCATCATAAGCAAACATAGGGAAATCCACTATCCATACGGGTCGCCATCCACCTTCAACTAAACCACGATCATGGCCAAGCTTGACTCGAAGTGCGGCCAATGCGTCATTCACTACGCTGGCTTTATCTGCTGCAAAAAAGATAATATCCCCGTTTTTGGCATTCACACGCTGCAAAATACTCTGGGTAACCGCTTCTGGTAAAAATTTAATAATGGGAGATTGTAACCCATCTGGGCCTTGTTCTATTGCAATCACTTTAATATAGGCTAATCCTTTCGCACCAAAGTTGGAAACGAACTTCGTATATGCCTCTATTTCTTTACGACTTAACTCTGCTCCCCCTGGCAAACAAAGTGCTGTGACTCGACATTGAGCATCTTTGGCCGGCTCAGCAAAAACCTTAAACTCCACTTCTTGCAATAAATCTTTAACATCAATGAGCTCAAGTGGAATTCGCAAATCTGGACGATCAACACCAAAACGCGTGATTGCTTCTGCATAGGTCATTTTCGGAAAAGGGTCGGGGAGGGCAACGTCTAATAATTCAAGGAAAAGTTTTCGGATCATCTTTTCCATTAGCTTTTGGATCGTTTCTTCATCGATAAAGGACATTTCAATATCGAGCTGGGTAAATTCAGGTTGCCTATCCGCTCGCAAATCCTCATCTCGAAAACACTTAACTACTTGGTAATAACGGTCGAGACCTGCCACCATTAATAACTGCTTAAAAATTTGTGGTGATTGTGGCAAAGCATAAAAACTACCTGGATTAACACGACTTGGCACTAAATAATCACGTGCACCTTCCGGGGTTGATTTGGTTAACACCGGTGTTTCGATATCAATAAAATCATGCTCATCGAGAAAATGTCTTAATAACCGAATAGCTTTTGCTCGAAATACTATGCGCGCTGTCATTTCAGTTCGTCGTAAATCGATATAACGATATTTAAGACGAATTTCTTCGCTTATCTCTTGGAATTCATCTATACGAAATGGCACTACTTCAGCTGGATTAAGGATAACTATTTCCTTTGCTATTACTTCGACCTGACCCGTAGGAAGGTCTTTATTGGTCGTTCCTGCTGGCCTTTGCTGCACGGTGCCAAGGACCTTAATTACGTACTCACTGCGCACTGTTTCTGTTAGTTTAAAAGCTTCTTTCTGTTCAGGATAGACAACGATTTGAACCAGACCTTTAATATCACGAAGGTCAATGAATATCACTCCTCCATGATCACGACGTCGATGGACCCAACCGCAGACCTCAACTTCCGTATCGATTAATGACTCCGTTACCTGACCGCAATAATGACTACGCATATTTTTTTCCTGATTAAATAGATTCTCTGTTTTCTTTTATTTTATGCCCTGCCATCGAAGGCGGCATAACCACACCTAAAGAAATAATATATTTCAACGCCTGGTCAATGCTCATTTTTAATTCAATGACTTCTTTCTTGGCAACAACCAGCAAGAAGCCACCTGTAGGATTGGGTGTGGTGGGAACAAATACCGTTAGATATTCATTCTCGTCATTAGCTTTTGGAATGGGAAAACTTGAACCTGTCTGAAAGGCAATCGCCCACATTTCTTTACGCGGATACTCTACTAACAAAACTTTTCGAAAAGATTCCCCACCTGGAGTAAACATGGTATTTAAGACTTGCTTTACTGCCATGTAGATAGAACGGACTAAAGGAATCTTGGCTAATAACCCTTCCCATAAATTAAGAAACCAATTTCCAACGAAATTAGTGACTAACATGCCAGTCAAAAATATAATGGTAATCGCAAAAAGTAAGCCCAGGCCAGGAATATGTACGCCAAGTAAAACATCTGGTTGCGTTTCTCGCGGAAGCAATGAAAGGCTTTGGTCAACTAACCCGACTACAAAATTTAAAATCAACAAGGTGACCCAAATTGGTAACAATACCAATAAGCCTGCAATAAAATAACGCCGCAGCATATTGGTCTTTTTTTTAGTCTGGTTTTGAGGGTTTGGGGTCTGATTTGGATTCACGGGTGCCCTCTGTCTTAGTGGTCGTATCTGGTTTACTCTTACTGCTATTTCTAAAGTCTGTGACGTACCAGCCAGTTCCTTTTAACTGGAACCCCGCTGCAGAAATGATTTTGTCTAAGCCATTCTTACCACAATTTGGGCAATCGGATAAAGGCGAATCCGAAATTTTTTGCATTACTTCTAACTCATGATGACAATTTTTACAACGATATTCATAAAATGGCATGATAAAACCCCCTCAGCATCTAATAGCAAACCTACAAAAATACATTTTCAATATAAAAATAGCAATTACCTTCGCTTGTGGATAACATTAGAATTTCCTACGCCTATCTTAAATATGAGAGCAAACACATGCGCCTAAGCCAGTATTTTTTAGTGACTCAAAAAGAAATTCCTGCTGATGCGCAGGTCAAAAGCCATCAGCTCATGTTAAGAGCTGGCATGATACGAAAGCTTTCAGCCGGCATCTATACCTGGCTACCCCTTGGCCTGCGTGTATTACAAAAAGTAGAAAATGTCGTACGCGATGAAATGAATAAAATTGGAGCACTCGAAGTGCTTATGCCTGCCATTCAGCCTGCAGAACTCTGGCAAGAAACAGAGCGCTGGGAACGTTTTGGTAACGAGCTATTAAAAATTCAAGATCGACATCATCGCTTTTTTTGTTTTGGTCCCACGCATGAAGAAGTGATCACTGATCTGATCAGAAATGAGGTTCGCTCCTACAAGCAACTTCCTCTTACGCTTTATCAGATTCAAACAAAGTTTCGTGATGAAATCAGGCCCCGCTTTGGAATAATGCGCGCGCGAGAATTTATCATGAAGGATGCTTATTCTTTCCATCTCAATGAATCCTCCTTGCAAAAAACTTATGATGACATGTATTCAGCTTACACCCATATTTTTACTCGGCTCGGGCTTAAATTCAGGGCTGTGCTAGCTGATACCGGAAGTATCGGCGGCAGCCTCTCACATGAGTTTCATGCATTAGCCGAGTCTGGCGAGGACTTATTGGCATTTAGTGACACCGGCTCTTATGCAGCAAACATTGAGCGAGCAGAAGCCTTAACCAAACCAACCCCTCTTTCCCCCACAGGTGAAATGCGATCAGTCAACACGCCTTCACAATCTACTATTGAAGAAGTCAGCACCTTTCTCAATTTGCCAAAAGAAAAAATTATTAAAACTCTATTAGTTGCAGGCAAGGAAAAATCAGTTATCGGCTTAGTACTGCGTGGCGATCATGAACTAAATCTGGTTAAAGCCGCTAAACTGGAACAACTCGCTCAGCCACTTCAGCTTATTTCACCCGAAGCCTGCGTAGAAATTTTAGGCTGCAAACCAGGCTCGATTGGCCCAGTTAATTTGCCTTTAGAATTCATTGTGGATAAAGCTGCTGCAGTCGTATCTGATTTTGTATGTGGGGCAAATCATGATGATACCCATCTAGTCAATGTTAACTGGGAAAGAGATTTACCACTTGGACAAATTGCTGACATCCGTTCAGTCTTGCCTGGTGATGATAGCCCGGATGGTATCGGCAAGCTGCAGCTTGCTCGAGGAATTGAAATCGGTCATATATTTCAATTAGGACGAAAATACAGTGAGGCAATGGCCGCAACAATTTTAGATGAACAGGGAAAAGCCCTCCATCCTACCATGGGCTGCTACGGGATTGGTGTATCAAGAATAGTCGCCGCAGCTATTGAACAATGCCACGATGAACGCGGTATTATTTGGCCAACGGGCATGGCTCCATTTCAAGTCGCACTCGTTCCTGTTAATTTATATCGCTCTGAAATAACTAGAAAAACCTGCGAGAAAATTTACCTAGAGCTACTGGAAAGCGGAATAGAAGTATTATTTGATGATAGAGACGAAAGATTAGGCGCAATGTTTGCCGACATCGATTTGATTGGTATCCCTCACCGCCTTGTAGTTAGCGAAAAAAACTTGCAACAAGGCATGATTGAATACAAAGCTCGCAAAGAAGAAACGTCTATTTATTTGCCACTAGAAAGCTATCTCCAATCCTTGCAAGACCATTTAACTTGAAACATTCAGTTGCTCACGCCGTCCCGCGGCAGCTGGCTTGCCCGCGGAACGACCAAGGAGCGGTTACGGATAATTAGCTGGCCACACGCCCTACTTCTTGAGGAATAGCCTGTCGTTCATTCGCCACTTTCTCGGCTTTTTCCCAATTTATATAAGCTGCTCCACGCTGATTAACCGCTCTTTTTAGCACAAACTGAGCATCTTTGTGATTGGCATCTAATTCTGCCAAGATACCATTTAAAGGCCAATGCGTTTCCAGGAAAAGCTTATTGTCGGCCCAACCTGCTTTATAGGGATAATTGATAATACGAACAGCTAAACCATTGTGTGTCATTTGAAACAATTTTTTAATATCTTCTGGATACATTCGAATACATCCAGCACTACTTCTTCTTCCTACTCCAGATGGATCATTTGTTCCATGAATAAGATAAGTATGATTTGATAAACGCATTGCATAATCACCTAGCGGGTTATCAGGTCCTGGAGGAACTTCCTTCGGAATATGAACCCCATCCTTAGCCCTTGCTTCTCGAATCGATTCAGGCGCATGCCAAGTCGGTAATGGCGTGCGTTCAATTATCGACCACACTCCCAAGGGAGACTCCCACCCTTCACGACCAATTCCAACCGGGAAAATATAAACCTCGCGCTTGTTTGAGGGGTAAAAATATAAACGCATTTCAACTAGATTGATGACCATGCCATCCCTTGGCACATCGGGTAAAATATATTGAGTAGGAATAATCAATACACTCCCAGCCTGAGGCGCATCTGGATTTACACCTGGATTTGCTTCCTGAAGCTCGCAGTAACCCACATCATAACGTCTTGCAATCGTTGAAAAATTATCATTTGGCTGCACAATGCCGGTGGAAATACTCCCTACCACATCATTCCCATTTTCCGGCAATGCAAAAGTCAAGGCTAATAAAGCTGAAGGTTTGAGTAACAAAGCAAAAGTTATTAAATTAAGGAGCTTTTTTATTTTTTTTGTTATTATCATTTTATCTCTCTCATTATCTGTGCAAAGAAACGGAGTTTATCCTAACCACTGGCATGATTAAAGGCAGGCTGATGCAAATAATTAAGAGGCGTTATGACTGATTATGTTTTAATTCTTTATTATAGTCGCTATGGGGCAACCGCTAAAATGGCAGATTATATTGCAAGAGGAGTAGAATCAGGTGGGTTAACGGCAAGAATTAGAACAGTGCCTGCCATCACGACAACGACTGAAGCAAAGGAAGACAGTATCCCAGAAACAGGACCACTTTACGCCAGCTTAGATGATTTAAAAAATTGTAGTGGATTAGCATTAGGCAGCCCGACGCGTTTTGGAAATATGGCCGCTCCATTGAAATACTTTATTGATAGCACTAGCGGGCTTTGGTTATCAGGTGACTTAGCAGGAAAACCAGCCGGCGTCTTTTCTTCTACCTCCAGTCTCCACGGTGGACAAGAAACGACCCTGATCAGCATGATGCTTCCGCTTTTTCATCATGGCATGCTGTTGGTCGGCTTACCTTATACTGATTCTACATTGATGAACACAACAACCGGAGGCACCCCCTACGGTCCCACCCATTTAGCAGGTCAAGATAGCAGGCTAGCAATTAGCCCAGAAGAAAAAGTGCTTTGTCAAAACTTAGGAAAGCGTCTAGCGCTCTATGCTAGCAAGCTGTCAGAGACAGAAGAAATCTGATGTTGCGGGCTAATCCTCTATATATGTTTGAACTTTCTAGCAACCCCGAGCAATTAATCAAAACAATGATTTCCAAAGGGGATGTTGAAGCATTAGAGATATTCATTGAACTCCCGATTAAACCAGCACTCCTCTCTAAAGAATGGGATGTCATCAATTTTCGAGAAAAGCTGATGCTGCTTGAATATAAAGCACACATTTACCGCCAGCAAGCCGAAATTTTATCTATCCACTACGAAAGGCTGGGTCGTAATGTAAACTATTTCCAAGAATTTCCCCATCAGTTACTTGATGAAAATTTTGTCGATAATTTACAAACTGAAATAGATTTTCGCACCTGGCAAACCTTGAGAAAATGGCAACTTGACCATCGCCACATGCTAGCAAACAACCAAGAAATTAATCATTTAGGAAAAATTGTTTCAGTTGATCTTGCTCTGCGCGTCAAATTACACAAACAATTCACCGATAAAATTGGCATATTATCGATAGAGACTTGCTTTAATTTTAAGGGAACAACAGAGCAGCAAGCCCAAGGATATTATGAAGATTTACTTAAAAAAATTTCAAGCACAGAAAATCAAATAATAAATTCAGAAAAAAACTTAAATTCATTGCTGGAAGATTTAATAAAATTACAGAAAGAAAGAGCCTCAGAGGTTGGCACCCACCAAGAAAAAAAATATCGATTTCTTTCTCAATTTTCTGTTTTCGTAAAGCGACATCAACTTGCAACTGCATTCTTATTTAAAATTGATTTAAATTATATCGATATTTGTTCAGGCGATAATTTAATGCACCTTGCTATTCAATCAGGGCAATTTGAAACAGCACTTTTTTTACACAAAAAAGCAATCGATATTTTTCATCAAAATAATCATCAAATTTCGGCGATTGACTCTCAAGACTCAATGGGTAATGGTTTGTTGCACTATCTCATTACGCAAGGCAAGTATACGTTGGCTTGCAAATTACTTTCAGCAGGTGCAGATTGCAACTTACGAAACAATAAAAAACAAACATTCTTAGACCTTTCTTATCAACATCAAACTTTTTTACAATTTTTACTTACTCACATCAATAATGATTCAGATAATTCTTTATACCTGGTAATTTTATTTCGTTTGTTTGGGAGTGCATTTAATTTCAGTCAATTAACTGCTGTAGATAGTCATGGAAAAAATGTTTTTACCTACATGCATGCTCTAAAAAATCCCATTAAAGAAATGGTTTTTGCGTATTTCAAAGAACATTGGTTGAACCAATCCTTTAGCAGCGAATTTCAAGAAAAAATCCGCGATGAGATGTGGGAGCATCTTAATTTCCTTATGACGGAATTATCCGGTTCTTGGGTTTATAAAAAATTGCACGGAATTGACAATCATTATATAAACAAACAACTGAAATTACTGGGCTGCTTACATGATGCGCTCAATCAAGCCCTTGCCTCGAATGAAGACACAAAACTTTTTTCAACACTTAAAAACTTGCTATCAAAAAACAAAGATTTGAAATTTTATCACCTTACTTTTTCCTTTACAAAAACGTTATTGAAACTCGGGCCCCGCCATATTCTGAAGCAGAATAAACAACAAAAATCTAAAAAGCCCTATTTTCTGCAGCCCATCCCTTTTACTAATGCAACTTCTATTTATCAGCTTCTCAATCAACCGACTAAATCCAGTAAGGTAGATACACAACAAAACGCTTGTAATACCAGCAGTCGCAGGCCTGCTAATTTATCAAAAAAACAAAAGCAATACACTGACATTTATCAGTGGTTTTCACCTTATTGTGAACAAAAACAGGCTTTTAAAAATTCAAATCAAACTTCTAACCAGACCCTGGCCAACGGCATTTAATTGAAGCTGACACCTTATCTTTTATTGTGAGTGTCTTTGCATAATAACCTTTCTTTAATACGCAAATTTTAAGTCACAATAAATTATAGCTGAAAAACAGCAAGCCATACTCTTCATGAGTATTTTAGACTAGATGCAAGCATTGAAGGTTGAAATGAAATAACCTGAAGCCGGGATTTCTTAAGTACGTTAAATAGATTTTAAATTATCAAGTAACTGTATAAAAAAATCTTTTGACCAAAGCAGTACATTATCTGTGTTTTTCAAAAATGGAATGACATCCTTTTTTGCTTGACTGAAATCTATCTGAGATATTTTTTCTTTAACTAACGATAGGAGTTCATCATGAGTTAATTTTTTATTTGGCTGCCAATGCTTAGTTTGTTGCATTCTTTTTTTCAAATGCACTAGGTTAACGGGAATTTCGCGAGATATGTACCACACTAAATCATACCAATCTCTACCTTTTATTCCATTTTTCCATGGCCTGCAGAGAATCGCGTGCATTTTACCCGCAAACAAATCTGATGGGACGTAAGTATTGACTGAGAAGGGAATGGGAATTAATAAAATTTTTGCTTCAGTGCTAAATGAATCAGGAGGGTTAACATCCACCTCTATCTTAATTTTTAAAAGTTCATCACGATGAATGACACAATCAACATCAAATGGAATTTTAATCTTTAATAAATTTTTTTTTGTGCCTGCTTTTATAAATGCGGATTTAATAGTCGAATCTCTTATCTTATTTTTAGATTCCACTTCGACATCCAGCCCCAGACCCTGCAATTCAACCACAATTGCATTTAAATACACGTCTAATGAAAAATTCATATCTTTTGATAGCAATGAAAAATCCAGATCTTCCGAAAATCGATCAAGCCCGTAAAGAATGCGAAGAGCGGCACCACCATAAAATGCAGCTTTTTCAAAAAATTTTGATCGCCATAAACCCAATAATGCAACTTCTTGTATAATCTCCTTAAGAGCATTTTCATAATCATTTCTACTTTTGCAAGTATAACGATTTAACAAAAACTCTAAGACCTCATTCATTATTTTTTCCCTCCAAAAAGGTGACTAATGAATTTAGGTTTTTATTAGAATAGATTAGTGCTATTTCTTCCAATTTTTTAATATTCAGCTTGTCTATTTTTTTTGAATACAACCTCAAATCTTCATAGAGATATTGAGCGATATCCTCTCTTTTATTTAATTTTAAACCAGGACTTTCTAATATAATTTTATCCGCTAATGCTTTTTCTGGTGTGGCAAAAAAAACTGGATGCGAATCATCGATTAAAATCTCAGTCAATCCTATCGAATATTTTTTGACATTAAGATAACGGTAAGTAAATAATCCCACAGGGGTTTGAAAAGTTTTCTCTCGCTTACTGGTCACACTAGTTATTACTTCCACTCTTTCTGGAATCATTCCATAAAAAGCTAAAGCATATTCTAAAGATATATATGAAGGACCATATATTAAATTAGCTAATGTCTCTAAAATATAGGGCTTTTTGGCGACACGCTGACCAAATACATAAAGTCCTTTTTTTATCCGAATTAAGGCCTTAGCTTTCAATAATTGAGTGATTTTATCTCGGGGTCTTTTATACTGCTTTAATAAACTCGTTAAGAGCAAGTAGTCTATTTCTTCATTAATCACTGATTTACGAAGTTCATCAACAATCATTAGCAGTCTCCAGTATGTCGACAATTATTCGACATACTGGAGAAGTTGTCAATTTTTTTGTTAAAAAAGCAAAAAAGTCTTTAACTAATTTATTAACTGTAGATATTCAGGAATACGCTCTTCAAGCCAATAGATCGGTCTATGAAATTTTGAACTCGAGATAAAGCCGATATGACCTCCGGATGAATATAATTCTAAAGTGATTTTTTTTGATAATTCACTCGCATCGGGTATCGCATTTGGAGTCATGAATGGATCATTTAAAGCATGAATAATTAAAGTAGGAACAGTAATTTTTTTGAGATATTGGCGACAACTTGCAGAATGATAATAATCATCTACTCCTTTAAAACCATGCAAAGGTGCGGTGACTAGCTGGTCAAACTCTCTAAAACTTTTGACTTCTTTTAGGCTAGGAATATCTACCAACGATGAAATTAAATGCTCCTTCTTTAACACATATTTTTTTAATTCACTTACCAATCGCCATTGGTAAATTTTACCTAAGCCAATTTGTATTTGGTTAACAAAATTATTGAGGTCAAAGGGCACAGAAACTGCAACCGCTCTATGTATTAAATTATTTTTATTCCCCTCACCTAGCCATTTTAATAAAACATTACCACCTAATGAATACCCAATAATTGATACACGAGCATGAGGATATCTATTTTTTATTACATTCACGACAAAAGCTAAATCTGTGGTTTCCCCGGAGTGATAGCAGCGTGCTAATCGGTTAGGTTCCTGACTACAACCCCTAAAATGCATAAGTACAGTTTTACAGTTGTAATGCAGCAAAGCATTCATCATCCCTTTTACATAATGTGAAGAAATTGAACCTGCCAATCCATGCAGAATTAAAATAATTTCATTATTATTTTTACCAGCCCAATTAAGATCTAAAAAATCCTTATCAGGAAGCTCCAGCCTCTCTTGGATAGTTGGAAGGATGATTTTTCGAGGAAAAATAAAAGGGAAGAGGGTCTGTAAATGACCTGAATTTAACCACCAAGCAGGCTCAAAATTATTTGCTTCAATTTTCATGTATTATCAACTACTTATTGCTTTTCTCAATTATTTGCACAAATTTCAAAAAAGGAAGCAGGAAAATAATCCTACTAGCCTTTTGTACATCTATATGTAAACTCTATGACAAACTATAGCACAGTGATTTCGGAGAAAAGCAATGATCGATGATGCATGTGACCCTTGTAATCTGAGCCCATCGCAAAGGGTATTCATCCAGTTTGTAATTCTCTGTTAATTTTATATAGCTACGTTATTCCTAAGCGCAATATTTTTTTCATTCGAGCCCCTAACTCTATAGGATTACTGAACAAGATATAATGCAGCTTGTTGCCGTCTCCAATAAATATTTTATATTTTATATGCATAAAAAATCTTCAAAGGGAATAATTTGCATTTAAATCATAAAAATCGACAAACTTACATTTTGCATACATAATACCCATATGAGAGGGTTTTTATGCAATCAAAATACAAAGACCTTAAATTATTAGGTCCAAACGCAGCACGCTTAATTGCAACGCTTTATGATGAGCAGCGGCCTATTTTCCAATTCCAAGAGGCGGAAAGAATTCTTTTTGGACGAGCTCGCGCCTCTAAAACGTTGGCACAAATGATTAGACATGGCATTGTAACGCGCCTTGTTTCAGGAAAATTTAGTCTAGTTCCCTTTGAGCTGGGATTTGAATCTGAGTACTTGGGAAATCCGTTCGCGGTAGCCAGAGAGCTCTCGTTAGGCCGGAGGAAAGGCGTCAAAAATCATTATTACTTATCACATGCTTCTGCTTTTGAGATTCATAATATGGCTACCCAGCCCCAATTCGTTATTTATACAAGCACGTTAAAAATGATAAGGCCGCGCATTATCCAAGGAACAGAATTCAAATTTATTACCACTAAAAGCACGGATTTTTTTGGCACTACTGAGGTTTGGGTCGATAAAAATCAAAAAGTACTAATCAGCGATTTAGAACGAACCCTAATAGATGGATTGAAAATACCATCCTACTGTGGTGGATTTTCTGAAGTAGCAAAAGCTTTTACTATTAAACGCGAGACAATAAATGCTGAAAAAATTATCCAATACGCTTTAAAACTCAACGTGGGCTCCGTGAATTGCACGGTTAGCATACCTATTAGAACTTTATCAAATTGGCAATGCATCCCTTTTAGAGCTTTTAAAATCCAAGCTAACTGCTACCTACCACTTATTGGATCCGGATTTCCCTTCTGAAGGCAAATATATTAGTCGGTGGAAGCTAAGACTAAATGTTCCAGAGGAAGAACTGTTAGTGATAGGAAACACGTAGATGATCCCACAAGTCAAATCCCTAAACTTTCTAATCGCCTCTTGATTAAAATTAAAGCGGCTAACTTCAATATAGTTTTTAATTTTGAATATTTTTTTCCTTTTCATAAAATTGCTGATCATAACACTTATCTAAACCGTGTATTTTAAGAGATGATACAATTTTGTTTTTCTGGCTCTTTTCCTTGCTGAAAAAAATCTGGAAATGCTTGATAAAAGTTGGGCGGCATTCTGCATTTATTAAAAATAAAAAAATCTATTTCTTCACGCACACCTAATACCATTTGCATTGCATCAATACGCTTAGGCGTTAAATTTAACTCTGTGCAATACGCCATTAAAATACTAATGTCGTCTTCATTATCTGAAATCATTATCATCTGACCCTTCTCTAAAATTATATTCGTCACTTTTTTAAATTCAGAAAAAAAGTCTTTTAACAATGCAATCACATGGTTGAGAAGTAATAACTTATACTCTGTATAATTACCATAATCACCCTGACGGTAAAGATTAAATTTTCTTAACAACTTAATGGTGTTGGTTTCTTTTGAATGCTCAAAATTAACAAAATGATTAATGCAGCTTGAAATTTCATCAGTAGAATGGACGCTTTCTAGGGTGCTAACAAAAGTATCAGAGGCAGGAGTGGTGTGCAAATAGAGTTTGGAACGATAACTTTTTATAAAGCATTCCGTGGATATTTTCATCAGCCTTGCTTGCTGGTTTTCCAATTTATTTTCATCGAATACGCAAACATCCGTTGCCACTGTAAGAATTTTATTGAACAAGTCAAAAGTAAGCCTGGATAAATGACATAATGGATTCGACTCTTGTTGTCGCATTGCTTGAACAAGCACAATAGAGATATCGGCAGCGGCTCTATTATTTTGCCAAATTTCCCAACCCCTGAGATAACAACCTTCGTTGATTTGTTGAGCTGTTTGATCAGCTTTATTTTTTTTGTTATCTCGATAGCCGTGAGAGAGAAGCAAGGCCACCATTTCTGGGCAATTATTTTTTACAGCTAGATGTAATCCTCTGTCTCCAGTAGTAGTGATGTAGGCATAACTCACTCGAGAGTGATTAAGAAGGATAACAGCGGATGACAATTGGCGCTCTTGAATAGCGTGTAATAATGCACCTGCAAACTGATAATTATTGCTCGTGTCCATTGCCGAACTTGCAATAGCGTCAAGAATATCCCAACACTCGTTCCTTGACGCAAACACTGCAGGAGCATATTGGTATGTTTCTCCTGCTATTTCTAATGATGTCAAGGAGGCTAAATCTGCTCCATCTTTAATAGCTTGCTTTGCTAAATCGAGGTTATTAATTGTAATAGCATTAAACAAATTTTTTGATGGATTTCCATAATGTCGCTTTATTGGCGTTAATGTTTCACCAAATAAAATATGACTATCACGATTTTTTTGCCAAATTTCCCAACCCTTTAAATAGCATGTTTCATTGATCTGTTTAGCACTTTGATCCGCCTTATTCTTGCGGTTGTCTTCATAACCAAAATAAAGAAGCAAGGCCACCATTTCTGGCCAATTACTTTTTACAGCTACATGTAATGCATTGTCTTTTGTAGCAGCCAAGCGGAAATAAGACACTTGGGAGTGATTAAGAAGGATAACAGCGGATGACAATTGGCGCTCTTGAATAGCGTATAATAATGCACCTTCAAACTTATAATTGCCCGCGTCCATCGCTGAACTTGCAATAGCGTCAAGAATATCCCAACACTTGCTCTTTGCCGCTGCCACTGCAGGAGTAGTTTGGTATTCTTCTCCTGCTATTTTTACTGATGTGAGGGAGGCTAAATCCGCTCCATCTTTAATAGCTAGTTTTGCTAAATCGAGGTTATTAACTCCAATAGCATTAAACAAATTCTCGGTAGGATTTCCATAGCGATCTTCTTTGTGCATTTCAAAACTCTCTTAGTAAAACAATTATTATTATTATAAGAATCGTTTATTAAAATAATATGAAAAAAAGCGGCTAAACCCGTTTAATAACTTAAAATTTTATTCACAATATTAGCCGTCACTTGTTCCCCTGCCTTTTGCCTGATTTCCTGATTGAGGACACTATCGTTATCAAAAAAACCAAGGAGAAAAGTGGTATTTCTTTCTTGCCTAACCTCTTCACGCAATCGTTGATATCGGTCGCGCTGCACTTCTCTTAAATAATCCACAATTTCAATATGTTCTTGCCTTAACGCGTCTTCAATGCCAGAAATAAGACCACCATTTTCAACCAGTAGTTTTACCATTTTTAAATTGCCATGATTGATCGCGATGGGTGTGTCAACTTTCAGACTAATATCAATATAGTATTTGTATTCATTAAGCAGCAAGGCAAGTTCATCAAGGTTATTATTTTCTACTGCCTTAAGAATAATGGATGTGACCCCTGTAATCTGATCCCATCGCAAACGACATTCAACCGTCCCCTTTTCGATTAACTCGATGCAATAAGGAGGGATAGTTTCTTTCGGATATTGCGCTTTGAATTTTTTTTGGCTTAACTCGTAAAATTCAGAAGAATGTCTCAATTTGTTTAATAAAAGCGTTTTTAGACTATTAGGTGTTTGGTTAATCAAATATTTTTCTATCTCAGACTGTTTGTAATTCTGTGCTAATTTTATATAGCTATTTTGATTTCTGTCTTCACCTATCCAATACTCATTAAAATAAGCGCCGCTTTTTATGAGCAATTTGACAACATCCAGATGACCTTTCTGAATTGCCACACTTAAAGGATGCCCCCAATCCGAATAAGCATTGATATTTGCACCCATGTTAATAAGAGCTTGAATTAATTTTACATTGCCTTTGTAGCAAGCAGCGTGCAGAGCAGTCCAATGAGAACGCCCATGCGCATTGATATCATATTCAAAATTTGTTTCTTCATAGGTGACATAATCATAAAACGCTTTAACGCTTGTTCTTTCTGTAATAAAATTGATTACTTCATAAGCAGACCTTGTTTGCATGCTAAGTTACCTCAAATTAAATAAATTAAAGTACCTAGCATAAAGGTTAGCCCTTAAGAAAATATTAATCCTTGCTGAATTCTGGTCATTTACCATCAAAAAATAAATTTAGAATAATAACTTTGAGTTTTTTTCAAACACGTCTTTTACATAACTTTTACTTTGAGTTTTTCGCAAAAGAGTAAAAAATATGAATTAAATTTCAGCAAAGTAACGATGGTTTTTCAAATAATATGAATACTCCGATAGAAACCCTGCTCAAAATGCCAGAAGGAAAATCTTTAGAATTCAAGCGAGATTTTTCTTCTCCAAAACCTCTCCTCAAAACATTGATCGCATTTGCCAACACAGCAGGTGGACGGCTTATTATAGGCATAGATGATTATCATCAGGTTATTGGCATTGAACAACCACTGGACGAGGAAGAACGATTATGTAATTTGATTTCAGATGCCATTGTGCCGCACTTAGTTCCTAGTATTGAACTAATAACCATAGATAACAAAACAGTCGTAATCATAGAAGTCTTTGTCAGTAATGTTCGTCCTCATTGGCTAAAATCTGAAACTATGGAACACGGCGTATATGTCCGCTTGGGGTCAACTAATCGAAAAGCAGACCAAGCCTTAGTTGCTGAATTACAACGGACGATAGCTGGGGTATCTTTTGACGAAATGCCATTGCCTAATTTAACAATAAATGCCATCGATCTAGATGCCACAAAAAATTTATTTACACGCATTTCACCACTCACAGAACAAAATCTCATCACATTAAAGCTTCTAACTCATTATCAAGGTCATTTAGTTCCAACCCAAGGCGCTTTGCTATTATTTGGCAAACAAAGAGAGCTGTATTTTCCCGATGCATGGGTGCAATGCGGACGATTTGTTGGCACAGATAAAGCTATTATTTTTGACCACATTGATATTCATGAGAATTTACCAAACAGCGTAGAAAGCATTATGCTTTTTTTAAAAAAACACGCTATGCAAGGAGCCAACTTTAGCGAAACAATTCGCAAAGACATTTGGAGCATACCACTTACCATTTTGAGGGAAGTAGTGATTAATGCCTTAGTACACGCCGATTACTCTCAACGCGGCGCACCCATTCGAGTCTCTTTTTTTGATGATCGCATTGAAGTTGAAAATCCTGGTATTTTTGTTCCTGGGCTAACTCTCGAAGACATGTTGCAAGGTATATCGAAGATTAGAAATCATGTCATCGCACGCGTATTTAAAGAGCTTAATTTGATTGAGCAATGGGGTAGCGGCATCAAAAGGATCTATAAAGAAGCAGAAGCTTTAAAATTATCTACACCTCGAATCATTGAAATTGGAATGCGAGTACGAGTTACCATTTATCTTGCTAAATCTTCTAGCTTTCAAATTAAAGAAATGACACAAGGACGGCTAGAGTCGCGGCTAGAGTCGCGGCTAGAGTCGCGGCTAGAGTCGCGGCTAGAGTCAAAAATAGCAATCAAAATTTTATTATATCTAAAAGAAAATGCGGCAGGAAAAGCTGAACTTGCAACAATGCTAGGTCATCGCACTGTTTCAGGGGAGTTGCATAAACAAATTAAATTGCTTCTAAAACATGAGCTTATTGAAATGACAATACCTAAAAAACCCAATAGCCGATTACAGAAGTACCGGTTAACTAAAAAAGGGATAGCATTGCTGCCCACTCTTGCTGAGGATTGATAATTAATTTGAAAACCCAGTTAAGTGAATCTTAGTTCGACATCATCATGGATGACCAGGACTCCACGTCCTTTTAATTTAAAAGACAGTGGCGCTTAGCTGTTGATGCCCTTGGTCAGACCACAGCACGAAGGTGGTATATTAAAAAGAAATAAGGCTTCGGCAAGCTTCGGCAAGCTTCGGCAGGCTTCGGCAAGCTTCGGCAGGCTTCGGCAAGGTAAAGGAATGAGCATTAGTCACCGATAAGCCTTAATTTACCTGATGCCGGTGACGCGAATCGAACGCACGACCTACTGATTACGAATCAGTTGCTCTACCTACTGAGCTACACCGGCGAGAGGAGCGAGTATAGAAAACATTCATAGGGAATGCAAATTAGTTACCGGGTTTTTTATCAGGTTGACTGATTTTTTATATCAGTTATCTTTATTAAACCTATATGTCTTGCATTGAAAGGTACTGTCTGATGGAAGCTTCGCAATTTTTATTGACCCAAAAATGGCTGCTTCTTTCCATCACTTGTTTACTTGGATTAATGGTGGGCAGTTTCTTAAATGTGGTTATTTATCGCCTGCCAATCATGATTGAAAATGCTAACCAAGCGGCAGCGAGTCAAATCTTGCGAATTCCCCTTAAGGCTTTGCAGCCACTCAGCTTATTACGGCCAGGTTCTTTTTGCCAGCACTGTAAAACTAAGCTTCAGTTAGGTCAAAATATTCCTCTTATTAGCTACGTGCTACAAGGTGGGAAATCAACCTGTTGCAAAAAAAAGCTAGCTATTCAATATCCTATCGTTGAAATTTTATCTGCTATAGCTAGCTGGCTTGTTGCACAACACTTTGGTTTTACCGCAATATTGCTGCCTACTTTATTACTAACTTGGGCCCTAATTGCACTTTTTTTTATTGATTTGAATTCGTTGATACTTCCGGATGAACTTACTTTGTCCCTTCTTTGGCTAGGCATAATTTTTAATGTTTTTTACCACTTTACTCGATTGCAAGATGCCATACTTGGCGCGATTTGTGGGTATGGCGCCTGTTACTTGATCACATTTGTTTTTTTGAAAGTACGGAAAATAACAGCGCTAGGCCAAGGAGATTTCAAACTCATTGCTGCGCTTGGGGCTTGGTTTGGTTGGCAAACGCTACCTATTTTAATGCTTAGTTCATCACTTGTTAGCTTAGCGATAGGCTTGATCTATCTCATCACACACAAAAAACGTCTAACAACCCCGATTCCATTTGGCCCATTTCTTGCCCTTTCTGGTTTTCTTTGCCTGATGACAAAAAGTGATGTGCTATGTTAACCATAGGTCTTACCGGTGGTATTGGCAGCGGGAAAAGCCTGGCTGCTAGTTTTTTTCAAGCGTTGGGGGCTAAGATTATTGATGCAGATGAGATAGCAAAGGCACTGACAGTTTATCCCCAACCTGCCTACTTTCAAATTCTGAATCGATTTGGTGAAGCAATTTTAGAAATCGATCGGCAGATTAATCGCAGAAAACTGCGTGAAATAATATTCACTAATCCCACAGAGAAATGCTGGTTAGAAAATTTATTACATCCATTAATCAACAAACAAATTCAAGAACAACTAGAGGATAATTTCCCTTATTGTATTATTGTTATTCCCTTATTAATTGAAACCAATGCTTATGATTTAGTTGATCGTATCCTTGTCGTTGACGCACCAGTTGAAGCGCAGCTTAACCGCATAATGAAACGTGATCACATTAATCAAGAAATTGCATATAAAATAATAGCCGCACAAGCTACTAGAGAAGAGCGGCTGATGGCTGCTGATGAGATAATTTTAAATACAAAGGGATTAAATGAGCTGAAAAAACAAGTTTTTAGTTTACACTTAAAATATAGTCAGATGAAACCTACAGGATTTTAATGCTCGTAAAGGAAAAATTATGTCTAATCGAATTAAAGTAACCAGCATTTTATTATTCTCTTTTATGCTAAGTGCTTGCGCTTCAAATAGCGATACGGGATTAGCGGCAGGAGGAATAATCGGTGGTCTTGCAGGAAGCGCAATAACAAGAGGCAGCACAGCGGGTACAGTAGTTGGTGCGGTAAGCGGCGCCTTTGTGGGAAGGTCCATTGCAAGGGAACAGACTCTTCGTGAATGATTCTAAAAATATACTCACTTACGGTTTATTGATTGCCACTGTCGTGGTTTGGGCGATTTCATGGCCGACTAGTAAAATTGCGTTAGCGGATATGCCACCGATGTGGTTTACGCTTGCGCGGCTATGTATTGGTTTTGTGACAGTTTTTTTTCTGCTCGCTTTTCAAAAACAAATCGCCCTTCCTAAAAAGAAAGATTTACCCTTCATTTTATCCATTGGCCTGTTACAAATGGCCTGTTTTTTAATTTTTTTAAATGGCGGTCTCTTGCTGGTCAACGCGGGTCGTGCTGCTATTTTAGTTTATTCTACCCCTTTCTTGGTTGCGCCCATTGCAATTCTATATTTTAAGGAAAAATATTCATTACCTAAATTATTGGGATTGATACTGGGATTTGCCGGTATTTTGATTCTTTTCAATCCTTGGAGTTTTGATTGGCATAATGAAAAAGCCTTAATTGGAAACGGACTGCTACTCCTCGCCGCCGCTTGCTGGGCTATCGCCATGTTGCATACGCGTTATGGCGTGTGGCATACCTCTTCTTACAAACTTATTCCCTGGCAACTTTTATTAGCCACCGTCTTTGTCTTGATAAGTTGCCTGATTATTGATCCACACCCTAAGATTATTTGGACGCGTCAATTAATTACAATGATGCTGTTTAACGGCCTTTTTGCAACAGGTTTTGCTTATGCTGCTTGTATTTTTATCACTCAACGGCTACCTGTGATCAATACTTCTCTCCTCTTACTTGGCGTGCCAGTGTTGGGGCTACTCGCTTCTGCATGGTGGCTTAATGAACCCCTTTCCTTATATATTTTTATATCTTTGGCATGTATCTTGACAGGACTCGTTTGTCTTGCTCTTGATCGACCTAGAAAATGAGTTATGATTAAATGAATAATGCCACCAACCTTTACAGGCTATTAAACCCATGCAAGATCAGATGATTATTTATGAGCAGCCCTTAAACGAGCATATCCGTGTATGCTTGCGACTAGAACATCTTTTTTCCCAAATCATGGCCAACATGAATAATGAGAATGAATGGAGTAGCAGATCTGCAATTATCGCGTTGCTTGAGACCGTGAATGTGATTGATAGACCAGATCTCAAGACTAAACTCACTAAGGCATTAACGCAACACGCTGCCACTCTCACTCAACTAGAAGTTTTGCCACAGGTAGATCACCACAAATTAAAAATAATACTTAACGATTTAGATCGTTTGATTGATCAGCTCTATGCCACCCAAGGAAAAATTGGCCAAAATCTTCGAAACAACGAATTCTTGAATACCATTCGCCAGCACCTCTACAACCCAGGTGGAGCTGTCAATTTTAGTAATCCGGCATTTCAACTATGGCTTCAAAAAATTAATAATGATCGACTCCCAGATATAAAAATTTGGTTTGAAGAATTAAGCGAAATAAGAGAAGTGGTAGGTTTATTGCTAAAACTAACAAGAGAAAGCGCGGTGTCAATAGAAAAATATGCTGACAAAGGATTTTATCAGCAAGGATTAAACCCCAATGCCTCTTACGAAATGGTTAGGGTTGGCATACCTGTTGATGCAAATTTATTTACAGAGATAAGTGCAGGCAAACCTAGGTTATCGGTCAGATTTTACGAACTTAATTGCCATAATTTAGGCAGATCCAAGCAATGCGATTATGATGTTAAATTTAAATTAACCTGCTGTTCAATCTAAGTACGCGCCTATGAAAAAATTAACCTGTCCCACCTGTTTGAATGAAAGTATTTGGAATGAAACCAATCCATTTCGACCTTTCTGTAGTGAACAATGTCGCTTGATTGACCTCGGCGACTGGCTAAATGAAAAGCATTGTATTGTTGAGCCAGCCCCTTCTGACCATTATCATTGAGAAAATCGCTGATCGGAACCCTCTTCTAGGTTCTGATCTAATGGATTGAGTGGCGCAGCTCCGTCATCGTCCTCGAAAAATGTTGTAATCTTGTGCCCAAGCTTTTCAAAAAAACCGCCTTCTTTTAGCCTGGCATGGAGAAGCGTTCCACTTACTTTACCTAGGTTGATTAAAAAATTTCGATCAATCTGATTAGGTAGCGCAGTAATCGCGGATTCAATTTCACTGCGACTTAATTGCTTTAACAATTTTTTTAAACGATATTGCACTACCTCGTCGGTGGGATTGATACCTAATGAGTAGCAATAATGTAAAATAGCTAATCCAACTTCATTCTGTGTGCTGTATAAATTTGCTAATCTATTATTTGTCACCCCGCAATCAGGGTTCGCCTTGAAAGCCTGTAAATAATATTGCTTTGCCTGATATAAGCAATAGCCATCCGAATTTTTTTGATAAAGCTCAGAATAATAATCACCGCATTTTAGGTGTCTTGCTGAGTCTTTTCGATCGAGTTCATTAGCCAACATAAAATAATGTTCAGCTTTTTCAAGGTCTGTCTCACTTACTCCCTGAACCAAATAATATCTTTCTAGATGTTCTTTAATCTCCTCGATGATTCCATTTTTGAACGATTCGCTTGCTTGACCGAGCAAGTAAGATCCTAGTGTAATATTTTCATTTATGGATAATTGAAACAAGCTGATCATTTCATTGTATAGCAAGCTCAAAATGGAATAATAAATTTCATCCGGTGTTTTACTCTCTAGAAAACATCGATAATCTTGATTTAATAATTCGAGCTCTGCATCATCGACAATATAGCGATAATGATTATCGGATCTTATGTGCCTACATGCTTGGCTGAATTTTAAAATAGTATAACCATAAGATAATCTTGCCCCTTCTATATTTTCCAAACGAGAATAAACATCCCCTAAGCTAATATGTGCCCTAATTTGTTCCTTAAGGGTATACTCTTCATTTGTATCAAATGCACAATATTTATAGAGTAGAATGGCTTCCTCATATCCTTTAGCTTGAACATAAGAATCTGCTACATCCAGGTTATCCATGGCCTCTAGATCATCTAATATATAATTTCCAGCTGAACTTTTATCTTGCGATATCTCCTCGCTGGATGTTGTGGAAGAATGACTCCCCTCATTTTTCAACGCTTCTTGATCAGCAGCTTCTTTAATCCATCTCTCTATATCGTGATAGGTATGCCAATCCGTTATCGGTAAATCTAGTGCCTTCTGAAAATAAGTCTGTGCTTTTGAAAATTCCTTTACCGTTACACAGGCTAGACCTAATTTTTTAAATGCACTGAAAGATAATGGGGCCTCTAGCTTCAAGGCATATTCATAAGCTTCAACGGCTTCGTGGTAAGCATGAATTGCATAAAAAAAATCAGCTAACTGTAGTTGCCAATGAGAATTTTGTAAGTGATAGCATTTTAAGAGATTTTTTATCGTTTCGTATGGAAGACCCTCATCTGCTGACATAAATTTTGCCAATGGATGCGATATAGACAATAGATAAGAAAAAAGAGATAAACTCGCATGGGTATCTTTTTCTTCACTATGCAGATGGTAGATGGCCTGCAAAATCTCTACTTTCTCACACTGGTCTAAAAATTGCTGATTGGGAATAGCAAACACACGGTTACAATTGATAAAACGAGCGTTCAATTCTTTTGCAATGACGGCGGTTTTTTTAAATAATTCTGGCATTTTTTTCATATTGGATCTCCAAAATTTTTATTGTAAATTTTCTTTGCACTACCAGGCTAAAGCCGTCATCCCTTGCGCACCATAGCTTTTGATTTGATTAAGGTCTTTGGTTTCGAATATTCCTGCTACGTAGCTTGGCAAGTTAGCGATTTTTATCAATGAACTAGCATCTTCGTTTGTTGCGGTTAATACTAAAAAATCCAAATTAATTATTTCAGCTTTTAAAATTTCCTCCTGATTGCAGCAAACTGCACCCACTTTTTTATTTTTAGGCAATGGGCGTTGTGCTAACTGATGAAGCTGCGCAGCACTCAGTTGAATACCCTCTGAATCTATTGTATCAATAATAGAAAGTAGCTCGGGATGCGTTAAAATTAATTCGGTCTGGCTGTTTTTACAAATTGCTGCCACTTCTTTGGCATAAGAAGTGTATTGTTGTTTTGATAAATGATTAGCCTGAAATAAAAGCAATGTTAATGGATTATGAAGCAGTACTGCTTCAAGCTTAGCTAAGAAAGCCTTGATACTTTCAAAATCTGGGGTGACTGGGTAAATATCGGGTAGCTGGGTTGCAATCATAATTGCCCGATTTGCGGGTAGCATGGTTAAATCATTCAAGGCTTGAGGGCTTTGCCAACTAATTTGTTGTCCTTCTCGTCCAATTGCTTGTCCTGAAAATTTACTTACTGTCCATGCATATAAAGCAATTTTTCTTTCGGGATATTCATAAACAATATTAATAAGTGGAGAACAAACATCCACGGTGATGCCAACCTCCTCCCATAATTCCCGTTTCAAGGCACATTCGATGGTTTCGTCAATTTCCACTTTTCCGCCTGGAAACTCCCAAAATCCTCCACCTAACCAATGGTCTGGGCGCTTGGCAACGAGAAGTTGCCCTGCTGAGTCCCTAACTATGCCTACCGCTACTTCAATATAATTTTTTTCACTCACCATATCACTAATTGACTTGACCATGACAATGTTTATATTTTTTACCAGATCCACAGGGACAGAGTTCATTACGACCTACTTTTGGTCCTGAACGGGTAAAAGTCTCTACTACCGCTAATTCAGCAGGCTCAAACTCTTCTTCTCCCGATTGAGAATCCAGCGCTGAAGCCATTATTGAATGACGGAATTCAGCATTATCGAGACTTGCTAACTCACGTCTTCTTCTTTCTACCACTTCAATATCCTGCTCGGTATGCACATTGATTAAACATAAGGTGCTGATCACGGTATATTTAATGCTATTTAGCATTTCAGTAAACATTTCAAAAGATTCGCGCTTGTATTCTTGCGTAGGATTTTTTTGAGCATAGCCTCGAAGGTGGATGCCTTGTCTGAGATGATCCATAGCAGCCAAGTGCTCCTTCCAATGAGAATCAAGGCTTTGAAGCATAATAGATTTTTCAAGTTGCCTGATAACAAGCGGCCCTAACTGCTCTTCCTTTCGTTGATAAATTCGCTTTACTTCATTAATAATTTGTTCTTTTAATGTTTCTTCATATAAATTCTCATTTTTATCTAGCTGTTCTTGAATTGAAAATGTACAACCAAAATCTTTCATTAAAAGCTGCTCTAACCCCGCTACGTCCCATTGCTCTTCTAAGCTTTGGGGTGGGATATAGTTATCGAGGGTGGCTTGCATGACATCTTCAATCAAGCCAAAAATGTTCTCTGAAATATCCTCAGCAGCCATTAATTCATGACGCTGATGATAAATGACTTTTCTTTGGTCATTTGCTACATCATCAAATTGTAACAACTGTTTTCGCATATCAAAATTGTGGCCTTCCACCTTTCTCTGCGCATTTTCAATTGCTCGCGTGACCAGCGCTGATTCAATTGGCTGATCTTCTTGCATACCCAGACGACGCATCACCGTTGAAAATCGTTCTGGAGCAAAAATTCTCATGAGGTTATCTTCAAGCGACAGATAAAATTGTGAAGAACCAGGATCTCCTTGCCGTCCCGAACGACCGCGCAATTGGTTATCAATTCGTCTTGATTCATGCCGTTCTGTTCCCAACACGTGTAACCCACCTGATTTGACTACAATTTCATGGTCTTTTTTCCAATTTTGTTGCAAAGCAGTGATTTTTTCAGCGGTAGCATCTTTCAAATTCGCTATTTCAGCTTCAAGACTTCCACCTAGAACAATATCTGTCCCGCGTCCAGCCATGTTTGTTGCAATGGTGACCGCACTTGGCTTTCCTGCTTGAGCAATAATTTTCGCTTCGAGTTCATGGTATTTGGCGTTTAAGACTTGATGAGGAACATTTTGTTTTTTCAACATTGCCGATAAATATTCTGAGGTTTCAATTGAAGCAGTTCCAACTAGCACAGGTTGCTGATTCAAATGCCGCTGCTTAATTCCTTCAATAATCGCATTAAATTTACTTTCAGCGGTTAAATAGACTTGATCACTATGATCTTGACGTACAACAAGTTGATTAGTAGGAATAACCACGACTTCCAAACCATAAATTTGCTGAAATTCATATGCTTCGGTATCTGCCGTCCCTGTCATTCCAGATAGTTTGTTATACAGCCTGAAATAATTTTGAAAAGTGATGGTGGCTAAGGTCTGATTTTCGCTTTCAATTTTAACTTTTTCTTTTGCCTCTATCGCTTGATGAAGACCATCGGACCATCGACGACCAGCCATTAAGCGCCCGGTATGTTCATCAACAATAATGGCCTTGCCGTCTTTAACAATATAATCGACATCTCGGTGATATAAAAAATGGGCACGAAGCGCCGCATTAAGATGATGCAAAAGCATGACATTGTTTACACTGTAAAGACTTTCTCCAATCTGTAAAAGTCCTGCCTCAACTAGGATCGACTCGATATGCTGATGACCTTCTTCAGTCAGATAAACTTGCTTAGTTTTTTCATCTAATGAAAAATCACCTGGACCCTCTTTTTTTTGTTGAGGCTTAAGGGCTGGAACAAGTACATCCATTTGCGCATAAAGCGCTGAACTCTCTTCTGCTGGACCTGAAATGATTAATGGGGTTCGTGCTTCATCCACTAAGATTGAGTCGACTTCATCGACAATAGCAAAAGCCAGTTCTCGCTGAACCCTGGTATCTAAGCTAAAAGCCATATTATCTCGAAGATAATCAAATCCAAACTCGTTGTTGGTACCATAGGTGATATCAGCACTATAAGCTTGTTTCTTTTCTTCATAAGACATATTAGTTAGATTAATGCCAACTTCTAAGCCAAGAAATTGATAAAGTGGTCCCATCCATTCTGCATCTCGTTTAGCTAAATAGTCATTAACGGTTACAATATGAACGCCTTTTCCTGTTAGCGCGTTGAGATAAGCTGGCAACGTGGCTACTAATGTTTTGCCTTCACCCGTTCGCATTTCAGCTATTTTTCCTTGATGCAACACCATTCCACCAATTAACTGCACATCGAAATGACGTAATTTGAGGATTCTTCGACTCGCTTCTCGCACCACTGCAAACGCTTCTGGCATGAGTTGATTTAATGTTTCACCCTTTTGATAACGATCGCGAAATTCAATTGTTTTGGCCTTGAGCTGTTCATCTGTCAATGCGGAAAGGTCTGATTCTAGCTGATTAATCGCCAGCACTTCCTTTCTCATTTTTTTAACAAGGCGCTGATTCCGCGTGCCGAAAATTTTACTCAATAACTTATTGATCATAATGACTTCTTTTACAACGGTTTTTTTGGAACTACTATAAGTGTAACTGTTCAGCACAAATGCTTGAAGTTGCTAAACGTTCAGATTTTAGCTAGATTCGGACAAAAAATTTAATTAATAGCGGAGCAATACTCAAGTATGTGAGCAGTTTTAATTAAATTTTTTGTTCGAAGATGGCAAAATATGGACGTTTCAACCTGTGCTAAATAGTTACCTATAAGTTACCATAGCATAACGGATTAGCCCTATTTATACTACTCCTAGAATTATACTGTAGTGTTACCCAATGAAAAATTTTAAAGAAATTCTAAATGACAGCCCATTAAAAGCTTTTTCTGATAAAGGTAAACAGCTTGCAAAATTAAATGCCATCTGGAAATTATTCAGACCTAATTTGGCGAATCATTGCCAAATTGCTAACTTTGAAGAAGGGAAGTTGGTTTTTGAAATTTATACTCCCTCCTTTGCAATGCGTATTCGCTTTGAACTACCTGAAATTAAAAATTATTTGATTAAATTTGATGAATTTTCGACATTAGAATCGATTCGTTATCAGATTATCATACCGGTAGTGATAAGAAGTAGCCTAATTCGCCAGAAAAAAAGCCTATCGCCATACAGCGCTAACCTCATTGCTGAAACTGCCGCCAGTATAGAAAATGCTTCACTTAAGGCGGCTTTAATGAAGCTCGCGGGGAATAAAAACTAGAAATTTATAGTAATCTAGGCAAATACAGCTTGTCTGTCAACGGCAGGGAAAACAAGCGGGAGCTTTTTCTCGTCTGTGAAGGTAACAATTTCCCAGGCACTTTTATCTTTTAACAAGGTTTTAAGTAATAGATTATTTAAATGATGGCCACATTTAAATCCTTGGAATTCACCAATCATACTATGTCCCAATTGATACAAATCACCAATAACATCTAAAAGCTTATGCTTTGCAAATTCATCCTCAAACCGTAGACCATCTTCATTCAATATTCAAATTCATCAAGAACAATGGCGTTATCCAAACTGCCGCCAAGCGCTAGACCATTACGTCGCAGGTATTCAACTTCAGCTAAATAGCCAAAGGTTCGCGCGCGACTGACTTCTTTGACATAAGAATTCGAAGCAAAATCAATGATTGCGGTTTGGTTTCCGCTTCTAATAACGGGGTGATCAAAATCTATGGTTATGGTCGCTCGAAAACCGTCATAAGGTAAAATAGCAGCAAATTTATCATCCTGCTTAACCTCAATCTTGCGCTTGATTTTAATAAATTTTTTGGGAGCATTTTGCTCCTGAATGCCTGCTGATTGTATCAAAAAAACAAATGGGCCGGCACTGCCATCCATGATAGGTACTTCTGGTGCGGTTAAATCCACATAGGCATTATCAATACCTAATCCTGAAAAAGCAGAAAGCAAATGCTCAACGGTTGATACCCGTATGCCATCTTTAATAAGACAAGTATTTAGTGTGGTATCTCCCACATTTTCAACTTTAGCGGGAATTTCGATAACAGGATTTTGATCAATACGCCTAAAACGAATTCCTGTATTTATTGGTGCGGGGCATATTTTTAAAAAAACTTTTTCTCCTGTGTGCAAACCAATGCCGGTTGCACTCATTTCTGTTTTGAGCGTGGTTTGTTTTATCATCCAGTTATCTCTATTCTAAGAATCAAATAAATAGCACTAATCTTCTTCTTGGCGACGTAGAAAAGCAGGAATATCTAAATAATCAATATCAGGGGTCTCGTGAATGTCGCAATTATTTTTTGTAGCTTGATTACGCATTACTGTTGGGCGCTCTAGATGATGATAATCTAATGTTCCATCCATTTTTGTGGTTTCAAGCACCTTCAAATGAGGCGTGCTAGAATGGCTTGAAGCCACTTCTTCTTTTCTTCCTAAACCTGTGGCCACTACGGTTACTCGTAGCTCATCTGACATTTCTGGATCAATTACAGCGCCAATCACCACTGTCGCACCTTCTGACATGTAAGGTCTGACTGCATTTCCTACTGCTTCAAATTCTCCAATTGAAATGTCCATTCCAGCGGTAATATTAACCAGTATGCCTCTCGCGCCAGACAAGTCGATATCTTCAAGTAAAGGACTAGAAATGGCCGCTTCAGCTGCCTTAGTGGCTCGATTATCACCGATGCTGACACCGGTTCCCATCATAGCCATACCCATTTCAGACATCACGGTTTTTACATCTGCAAAATCCACATTAATTAGTCCAGGTACGGTGATAAGTTCTGCAATACCTCGAACTGCTCCCTGCAATACCTTGTTAGCTTCATTAAAGGCATTCAGTAATGTGGCATTTGGCCCTAATACACTTAGTAATTTATTATTTGGAATGGTGATTAATGAATCCACATATTTTGCTAATTCACGAATGCCTAAATCGGCGATCTGTCTTCTTTTTTTGCCTTCAAAATCAAATGGTTTCGTCACAACTGCAACTGTCAGAATGCCTAACTCACGAGCAATTTGCGCAACAATTGGTACGGCACCTGTTCCTGTTCCACCGCCCATGCCGGCTGTAATAAAAATCATATCCGAGCCCGCAATCACTTCACGTATATGATCACGATTTTCTTCTGCAGCCTTGCGACCAATTTCGGGGTCTGCCCCAGCGCCCAATCCCTTTGTGAGACCTTCGCCTAAGGCTAATAAGGTGGGTGCACTAGATTTTTGAAGTGCTTGTGCATCTGTATTAGCACAAATGAAGTCGACTCCTTGAATTTCTTCTCGCATCATATACTCTACTGCATTGCCGCCGCCGCCGCCTACTCCAATGACTTTTATTACTGCATTATGTGGAGAATTTTCAGTCAACTCAAACATACCATCAACTCCTAAAACAATCGGTAACCATTCGGCACAGGACGACAAATCCTGTTTAGCCGCATTAATTTTGTGCTGGATAAATACTTAAAAATTACCTTGAAACCAACTTCTCATTTTCGACCACACTCCCTTCACCCCTTCCCTAACGACAATATCGGCCTTTCCATCGACTCTTTGTTGCAGGCCATAGAGTAACAATCCTACTGCAGTTGAATACACGGGGTTTTCAAGCACATCTTTCAACCCTCTTACATGCTGAGGCAATCCTAATCGAACAGGCATTTGAAAAATGGATTCTGCTAGTTCTAATGCGCCATTAACCAAGGAAGCGCCACCAGTTAGGACAACACCAGAAGCAATTAAGTCCGAAAAACCACTGCGTTTGATTTCTGACTGCACCAGTGCAAACAACTCTTCATAACGTGCACCCACCACCGCCGATAAAGCTTTTTTAGAAAGTAAGCGAGAAGGCCTTTTTGCAACGCTTGGAACTTCTATCGCATCATCCGGTTGCGCATGGTTGGGAAGCGCCGTACCATATTTAATTTTTATCTCCTCGGCATGATTCGTAGGCGTTCTAAATGTCACTGCAATATCATTGGTCACTTGATCTCCAGCAATGGGGATGGCCGCAGTATATCGAATCGCTCCATCGATGAAAATAGCAATATCCGTTGTGCCACCACCGATATCAACCATGCACACCCCTAGCTCTTTTTCATCGTCTGTCAATACCGAATGACTCGACGCGAGCTGCTCTAGAATAATGTCGCCTACTTCAAGACCACATCGCTGCACACATTTAACGATGTTTTGAGCCGCACTGACAGCGCCGGTCACGATATGGACTTTTGCCTCCAAGCGCACGCCAGACATACCGACTGGCTCTCGTATGCCCTCTTGGCTATCGATAATAAATTCTTGTGGCAGTATATGAATTATCTTTTGATCGGCTGGAATGACTACCGCCTTGGCCGCATCGATAACACGATCGATATCTGGTTCGCCTACTTCACTATCTCGAATGGCAACAATGCCATGGGAATTCATTCCACGAATGTGGCTACCCGCTATGCCAATATAAGGTTTATGAATTTCACAATCTGCCATCAATTCTGCTTCTTCAATCGCTTGCTGTATGGATTGAACGGTTGCCTCTATATTAACGACAACGCCTCTTTTTAATCCTCTTGATGGATGACTTCCTACCCCAATTATTTCCAACATGCCATCTGCAGCCACCTCTCCTACTAGGGCTGCCACCTTGGTTGTCCCAATGTCTAATCCTACGATTAAATTTTTATCCAGATTTTTTGGCATAACGTAACTTGCTCCATAATGCATCACCATTTAAGTAGCTTCAATTAGGAGATATCGCTACTTTTTACTTATCATTAAACTTTTTGTTGAAAATTAGCTGCTTCAGTTCTAGGCTGAATAGTTATAATATTTTTTTCTAAGGTGGCAAAGTATATGCCAGGAAAATAAAAAGCACTATCAAAACTTTAGCAAAGTAACGTAAAACTCGTGATTTTCTGCAAATCAAAAGCTTTTTAAGGTTTTTTGTTCAAATTGGGCTTTAATTCGTCTTCAGCTAAGCGGTTTTCTATCAGGTGAAGAGAAAATCCATTTTGATGCCTTAAATCAATGACATCCACATTATTATCATATTTTTTTTTGATTCTGGGATAAACTTTCAAAAAAGATTGCAGCCGCCGCGTCATTTCGGTTCGTCCTAATTTTAGGGTTATTCCGTTATTTAATGTGATCTGCCAGGATTGGCGTTGACTAAGTTCAATACGCTCAATAGATAACTTAGTTAATTGCAATTGCGCTGAAAATACCTGATACATTTTTAACATCGCTTCCGCTTGATTTAGCGTTCCTTTAAAATGTGGCAGGTGTTTCTCACCTTTTGCATCAAGCGGCAGAGTGCTGCCATGAATCGAAAGATATTCTCCTTCATTCCACCAACCAACCACAGCGAGCTCGGTAATTTCAACCCGAAGTGTATCTGGCCAGACTCGTTTAATTACTACATGATCAACAAAAGGTATTTTCGTAATGTCCTGCTTCAACTCTGCCACATTAGTTGAAAAAAAGCCTTTTATTCTAGGTTGCATTTGCTGTTTAACCGCTAAGAGATTGATATGCTTGAATTGATTCGCCATTGCGATATGTCGAATGGGTAAGAGTTTTGGCTCTAAGTAATGGCAGGTAACAAAAAAAATACTAAACAAAAGCAACAACAAACAAAAAATCCTAATAACCATGGCATTAAGACTTTTTATTTTCATTTTTTGATGACGTTTTTTTTGATTTTTTTTCATGGTTATTTATTGAGAATGGTATTTACTCGATGGCTTGCTTTTCCACTTCGGCCAAGGCTAGCTTTTCTTGAATAATTGTATAAGAAAGAATTTCAATGACCAATTCATCAAAGCTTAGGCCTGATACTTCCGCCGCTTTCGGTACGAGGCTATGCTCAGTCATTCCAGGTACGGTGTTGACTTCTAAAAACCAAAATTGACCTGCCTCATCTTCTAATACATCCACTCGCCCCCAGCCGCTACATCCTGTCACCGCAAAAGCTTGAAAAGCTAGCTCTTTTAATGTTTCTTCTCTCTCAGCAGATAAATCACAAGGACAGAGATAAGCGGTGGTGTCTTCATTGTACTTCGCCTTATAATCATAAAAAGTTCGCGGCGTTCGAATTTCAATTACGGGCAAAGAATTGGTTCCCAGTATGCCAATCGTATACTCCGTCCCTTCCAGCCATGGCTCAATCAGCACGCGCTTGGTAAATGAATGAGACTGCGCTTTTTCAACGGCTGCGGGTAACTGCTCAGGCGCTAGCACCTTGGTAATACCGATGCTTGACCCATCACTAACTGGCTTGACGCAAAGCGGCATGCCAAATAGCTCCATAGCGTTAACAGCAGACTCCAAATCTCGCACTAACCGAAAAGGGGGTGTAGGAATCCCAGTGCTTCCCCACAAGAGTTTGCAGAGTGCTTTATCCATGGTAACAGCAGATCCGGAAATACCACTACCGGTGTAAAGAATGCCTAAATATTCTAATAGGCCCTGGATGCTACCATCCTCGCCTCCTGCTCCATGCAAGGCAATGAAGGCGCGATCGGGTCGAGTGCTTAATAACTCCGTAACGACATCCCCTTTTGTATCAAGCCCATACGCATCAATCGCATTTCGTTTTAATGCACGCAGGATATTATTTCCTGACTCCAATGAAATTTCGCGTTCTGCGGACGTGCCTCCCATTAATACCACAACTTTACCAAATTGTTTGGGATCGATTTTATTCATCATCTGCCATCACACCTAATATATGCACTTCAGGAATGAGACGCACTTGGTGCCTCTCCTCTACTTTTTCTGCAACCACCTTAATTAAGGTTTCAATATCTAATGAAGATGCGCTATTTTCATTGATAATGAAGTTTGCGTGCTTTTCAGAAACTTGCGCACCTCCCATCCGCTTGCCTTTTAACCCGGCGCTCTCGATTAATCGTGCTGCATAATCCCCTGGCGGATTTCTAAAGACAGAACCACAACTAAATACCCCTATTGGCTGACTGGAAGATCTTTTATTGAGTAATGAAGTAATTTGTTGTTGTAGCTGGCTTGGATTCCCATGATCGAAGGTAAAATGACCAGCAACAAACCACTCGCCACTTGGCCCAACAATTTCACGATATCGAATTACGAATTCTGAAGGCGCTCTGAATCTTAATTTTCCATGCCGATCGATTGTTTCCACTGCAACCACATGATCCCAGGTTACTCCTCCAAAAGCGCCGGCATTCATCATCAAGGCACCCCCGACCGTTCCAGGAATGCCTGCAAAAAATGTACTATTTGCAAAGCCTTGTTTAGCACAAAATTTCGCCAGCTTGGCGCAAGTGACTCCCGCCTCTACTCGAATTTGATTGCATTTTTCAATGAGCTCAATCTTGCCTAATCGATTTAAAGTAAAAATGACTGTACCTGGCAAACCCCCATCTCGTATCAAGACATTACTACCTAGTCCTAACCACGTTACCGATTCATTTTCTGGCAAACTACGTAAAAAACAGGATAAATCTTCCACATTAACAGGCTTATAAAAACGTCTAGCTACGCCGCCAACACGCCAAGAAGTATATCTCGCTAAATTTTCATGTTCTTTGAGTTGGCCACGAAATTGTTGCATGTTTTAGTCTTATTTTTGCTCGGTTTTTTTTGAAAACAATTTAGCCGCCATCTGTCCGATACTTCCAGCCCCCTGAATTAAAAAAATATCTCCATCTTTTAATACTTGTTTTGCTGCATCAGGCAATTGATCAATGCTTGGAACAAAATAGGGTGAAATTTTTCCAATTTTTTTAATCTGCTGACAAAGTGATTGGCTATCTGCGCCCTGGATAGGTTCTTCTCCTGCAGAATAAACATCAAGCAGCAATAATACATCAGGAATTGATAATATATTGGCAAACTCTTGCATTAAGGCAAAGGTTCTCGTATAGCGATGCGGTTGATAAGCCATCACTACTCTACGATCTGGCCAAACTAAGCGAATTGCATCAAGGGTTGCTGCAATTTCCCTTGGGTGATGACCATAATCATCAATCACGGTTACTTCTCCATCAGGGATGGCAACCTCTCCGTAAATTTGGAATCGTCTTCCTATGCCCATAAAATTGGACAAGGCTTTATTTATTTTTTCTTCTGGGACTTCAAGCTTACGAGCCACCGCTATTGCCGCTAAAGCATTAAGCGCATTATGTTTTCCTGCCAAACTTAGACGAACATCGGATTCTGATTGGTTGATCTTATCGACTATATGAAAACAACTTTCCAAGCCACACTGGGAAAAAGCAGTAATCTGAATATCTGCTTGCGGATTAAAACCATAGGTCAAGGTGGGGGCCTTAATGTCTTTTTGTAAACTTATAGCAATTTCGTCATCAGCACAAATTACTACTAAGCCGTCTGGTGGAATCTCAGCAACAAACTGTAAGAAAGAATCGCACAGCGCTGACATCTCTCCATTATAAGTATTAAGGTGATCGCTATCGATGTTGGTAATAATTGCAATTTTGGGTTTCAGGAAAAGAAAGGAGGCATCGCTTTCATCTGCCTCAGCGACAAAATATTTACCCGCACCCAGTTGTGCATTCGTCCCAACGCTTTCAAGTCGCCCGCCTACCACAAAAGTGGGTTGAAGGTCTCCTTGAGCTAACACACTCGCCACCAAACTTGTCGTAGTGGTTTTACCATGGGTTCCTGCAATTGCTATTCCATATTTAGGTCTCATTAACAGCGCCAACATTTTGGCTCGAGGAATATGGGGAATATTTTTATTTATGGCGGCCGTTAGTTCAGGATTATTATTGGGAATTGCACTGGAATAAACAACCAGATCAACGCCGGTGATATTATTTTCATGGTGACCCTTAATAAATTTTACACCCAGTTTCTCAAGATGCTGGGTAACATTATTTTCACTCAGGTCAGATCCCGATACTTCATAGCCTTGATTAACCACAACCTCTGCAATGCCACCCATTCCAGCGCCGCCTATCCCAATGAAATGAATTTTTTTGAAATTTTCCATGCTGGAACTTAAGTTCATATCTTCTCCAAAATACCTAATTCTTTAGTTATAGTAGAATTTTTCTAAAACGTACGTGTTTATACTCTTTTTACTACTCTGACATTTGTCAGCTGCCGACAATCGTGGCTTATTCGCAGTAAGATGGCAAGCACTACACAGTTTACTAATAAACTATTCCCGCCATAACTCATGAAGGGCAATGTGAGCCCTTTTGTTGGCAATAATCCCGAGTTAACGCCAATATTTATCATGGCCTGAACTCCAAGCCATAATCCAAAGCCAAATGCACAATATGCTTCAAAGGGTTTAGCTTGGGCAAGCGCTTGCTTAGCAATATAAAAAATTCTTCCCACTAATAATGCAAATAACGCAATGACAATGAATTCGCCGATAAATCCTGTTTCTTCTGCAAGCACAGCAAATAGAAAGTCGGTTTGCGCTTCAGGCAAATAAAACAATTTCTGAATACTATTCCCGAGCCCCACACCGGTTACCCCTCCGCGCCCAAAAGCAATAAGGGATTGCGTCAACTGGTATCCGCTGTCAAATGGATTCTCCCAAGGATGTAAAAAAGTGGTAATTCGCTGTAAACGATAAGGAGAGGTGACAGCAAGCAAGACTAAAGCACCTGCCACTATCACAAATAAAGCCACAAATTGTGATAATTTTACTCTTGCCAAAAACATCATGCCCAGTGCCGTCACCATGATAACAGTGGTCGCACCAAAATCGGGTTCAAGCAAAAGAAAAAAGGCAACAATAGAGAGAAGGAATAAGGGCTTGATAAAACCTGTTATCTTGGTTTGAATTTCTTCATTTCTGCGGACCAAATATCCTGACAGATAGAGAATAACGCTGAACTTAGCAAGTTCGGATACTTGTAAAGTTAATGGACCAAACCCAATCCACCGAGTACTGCCATTCACTTTATGACCAATGCCAGGAATCAGCACCAGCATTAAGAAAAATAGGCAAGCAATAAATAAATAGTTTCCAACCACTCGCACGCGATGAAGATCGACCCGGAAGAGGAGGATGCCGAGCATACCACCTAGCGCCAAATAGGCCAACTGATGAAAAAGAAAGTGAAAAGGATAATTAAAAATCTGTTCTGAAATTACCATCGATGCGGAAGTTACCATCAATAGGCCAATCATCATTATCGATAGGCTGGCAGTTAAAATCCACGGATCGAGAAATATTTGCTGTTGCTTGTTTTTTTTTAGAATCAAGCGATTAGCCTCCTGACGAAGCACATAAACATTTCTCCTCGATGTTCAAAATTTTTAAACATATCAAAACTTGCACAAGCAGGCGATAACAGCACCACATCTCCTTCAACGGCTAATTTTTTTGCAATCATCACCGCCGATTCTAAATCGTCTGTGAACTGAATGCTTGTTGCGCCCTCTACATCTCGTGCAATCAGAGACTTATCTTCCCCGAATAGAATGAGGGTTTTTACAAATTGTGAAATCGATTGATATAACTCACTAAAATCCGCGTTCTTACCTTGACCTCCTGCCAATAAAACAATTTTTCCATTTATCTCAGGACCAATTCCTGAAAGAGCGGCTTCAGTAGAACCAATATTTGTTGCTTTAGAATCATTATACCAATCTACCCCGTCAATATTTGCAACCCATTGGCAGCGATGAGATAGACCTTTAAATTCGACAATATTTTTAAGCATGGATGGTAAGGAAAGCCCAATTTGTTCGCCCACCGCTAAAGCAGCCAGAACATTTGCATATTGATGCCGACCTCGAAGCCCCAGCGCATTAACTGGCAGTAATTTTTCCTGACCACGAAACAGATATTTTTCTCCAGCTAGGGTTCTCAATCCATAATTATTTCCAGTTGGTTCATTGAGAGTAAAACCTGCAGGCTCTGTGGAGAAATGAAATCCCTGATAACTTAAAGGATCATCTAAATTAACTACTGGAAGCTCACAATGCTGATAAATACGCAATTTAGCTTTAGCATAATCAAGCAGGCTATCATATCGATCCATATGATCAGCAGAAATATTCAAATTCACCGACGAGGCTGTCTTAAGTGTGTAAGTGGTTTCTAACTGAAAGCTAGATAACTCCAACACATACATCTCTGTTAACTCATTGCCTAACAAATCAAGTGCGGGAATACCAAGGTTGCCTCCAACTTTTACGTTCTTGCCGCTTTGTTCTGCAAGAAAACCCACCAAGGACGTCACGGTACTTTTACCATTTGATCCCGTGATAGCGACAACAGGTTTTTCAACATACCTTGCAAATAATTCAATATCTCCAATCACTGATATCCCGCGCTTTTGCTGAGCTGCAATAAGCGGCTCTTTAATGGAAACACCGGGACTCACGATTAACTCTGTTGCAGCCTGCAGGAGTTTTTCATTAAATCCGCCCACTTCCACTGGAATATCTGGAAAAGCCGCTACCAACTCTTCTAATCCAGGCGGTGCTAGGCGGCTATCGGTAACTGCTACCGGCACTCCTCTCGATTTCAAAAAGTTGACACATGAGAGACCTGTTTTTCCAAGTCCAACGATGACTTTACCATCACGTTTAATCAAAATCGTTCTCCTCTTAAAGTGCCCAACCGTTCAGATTACCTAAGTTTTAAGGTAGCTAAACCACACAACACCAGCACAAAGGTGACGATCCAAAATCGAACAATAACGCGCGGCTCAGGCCAACCTTTCAACTCAAAATGATGATGAAGAGGAGCCATTCTAAAAATACGTTTGCCTGTCAGCTTGTAATTCGCAACTTGTAAAATAACAGAAATGGTTTCAATGACAAAAACTCCGCCCATAATTAGCAGCACTAATTCTTGTCGCACGACAACAGCAACCACACCCAAGGCCGCTCCCAAACCCAGCGCCCCCACATCTCCCATAAAGACTTGAGCGGGATAAGTATTGAACCATAGAAAGCCAAGTCCGGCTCCAACTAAGGCCGCACAAAAGACCGCGACCTCACCTACGCCTGCAATATAAGGAATACCCAGGTAATTCGCGAATTGAGAATTCCCCGTGGTATAGGCAAATACCCCTAATGCACCCGCCACCATCACGGTTGGCAATATCGCTAAGCCATCTAATCCATCTGTCAAATTTACTGCATTACTTGCACCAACAATGACAAAATAGACAAAAGGAATGTACATTATTCCAAGCGGTATAAATATATTCTTAAAGAAGGGAACGATTAAGCGTGTTTCAACAGGCAATTTTGCAATATGGTAAAGTAAAATAGCTGCGAGCAATCCAACCACTGTTTGCCAAAGATATTTCCATTTAGCTGGCAATCCACGTGTATCTTTTTTAATTAATTTCCGATAGTCATCCACCCAACCAATTGCACCAAAACATAGGGTTACCAGCAACACTATCCAAACATAGCTGCTGGTTAAATCCCCCCATAAAAAAATACTAAATGCAATCGCAATTAAAATTAACCCCCCACCCATGGTTGGGGTGCCTTTTTTTTCAAGTGGGTCTTTGGACCATCATTACGAACGGTCTGACCAATTTGGTAATCTGTAAGCTTTTGAATCATATAAGGACCAATTAGCAATGAGAGCACCAATGCCGTCAATGTACTCAAAATAGACCTAAATGTCAGATAGTGAAAAACATGAAAAAAATGCCAAAATTTTTCAAGATATTTTGTTAGCCAAAGTAACATTTTATTTTTCCTGGATAATAGCTTGTACGATGTTTTCCATTTGTGATGAACGCGATCCTTTAACGAGCACGATAGCATCGTCATGCAATTGTGATTTCAAGGTTTCGATCAAACTTGCTTGACTCTCAAAATGATAACCGTTTTTTCCAAATTGATTGACAGCTAGCTCGGAGAGCTTGCCACATGCCAATAATTTATCAATACCTAAACGCTTAGCGAGTAAACCAATTTCGCGATGAAAATCCGCTTCATCCTGGCCAAGCCCTGCCATGTCGCCAAAAATGAAAAATCTCTCCCCCTTGCGATGAGCAAGGGTTTGTAATGCCGCCTCAACAGATAAAGGATTGGCATTATAAGTATCATCAATCACCACCGCTCCAGCCAAACCTTTATAATTGTTGAGTCGGCTGCTAACCGGTTGAACACTGGCCAATCCTTGTTGAATCGCCTCTTTTGTTGCTCCTACGGCAATGGCCGCAGCTATCGCCGCAAGTGCGTTCTTTACATTATGCTCCCCGAGTAAAGGAAGCCTAATTTCACATTTGCCATGAGGAGAAAACAACTCGAATTGTGGATTTCCTGTTTCTGTTAAACCAATGTTCTTGGCATAAACATCTGCAGTTTTTTTAATTCCAAAAGTGATCATTTTTTTATTTTTGATTAATTTTCGCCAATAGTCTGCAAACTGATCATCTGCATTAATAACAGCCATACCCTCGTCAGCTAAAGCCTCAAAAATTTCTCCCTTTGCACTTGCCACTCCTGCTAAAGTTTTAAAGCCATCAAGATGAGCAGGCGCCACGTTTGTAATGATAGAAAACTGTTGACCAGCCAGGCGGCTTAGGTATGCAATTTCACCAGGATGGTTTGCTCCCATTTCAATTACCGCATAGCGATGTTTGGAAGTTAACTGCAAAAGCGTGAGTGGCACACCAATATCATTATTGAATGATTTTATTGGAGCCAGGGTTGGGGCCATACAATTTAGGATAGTTGCCAATATAGCCGTCGTGGTGGTTTTACCACAACTGCCGGTTATCGCGATGACCGGAATTGGAAATTGTTGTCGATGAAATGCAGCTATTTTACCTAAGGCTAGCTTGGTGTCTTCAACGGTAATACTTGGAATGGGCAATGACTGTCTCTTCGAAATAATTACCCCTGCGGCTTTTTTTTCATAGGCAGACTGCAAAAAGTCATGCCCATCAAACTGTGCACCTTTTAGCGCGATAAAGAGCTGTCCTGCTGTTAATTCTCGCGTATTGGTTGAAAGTGAAGTGATAATTTGATTCTCACCCAGCAATTCTCCACCTACAATCTCTGCCAACTCACTTAATTGAAGGTTCATTTTCATCCTCACATCTTCTGCTTTAAACGTAATTGCGATTGTATATGCGAAACATCACTAAACGGTATTTTTTCCTGACCAATAATTTGATATTCCTCATGACCTTTTCCTGCAACTAGCACCACATCTCCTGGACTAGCACAATTAATCGCGTGAGCAATCGCGGCGCCGCGATCATGCTCAATTTCCACCGCCCAGGGGCAAAGTAAACCGTTCATAATATCGTTCACGATCTCCCCAGCATGCTCTGTTCGTGGATTATCATCTGTAATAATAAGATGATCAGAATATCTTTCTGCAATTTGTCCCATAATCGGTCTTTTACCCTTATCCCTATCGCCACCACAACCAAATATACACCATAATGCTCCATGCGCATGCTCCCTAAGCGCAAGCAAAACTTGCAGTAAGGCATCGGGCGTATGAGCATAATCTACCACTACTAAAGGTAACTTACCCCCACCTAATACCTGCATTCTTCCGGGTACCGTTTGTAATTGATCTACATATTTTAATGCCTGGTGAAAATCTACTCCTTGTAACTGTAATGCAGTAATTACAGCAAGCAAATTGCTTAAATTAAATCTACCTAGCAGTCGAGATCGCAGTTGACCCTCTCCCCATGGTGAAGAAATTTGAGCAGCCATTCCTTTACCGTTAAAATAAGCGCGTTTGACCAAGACAGAGGGGATATTTATCTCATGATGTTTTAAACCATAACCGTATACAGGCAAAATATCTTGAAGTTCCTTAGCCAAGTAAAATCCAAAATTATCATCTAGGTTGATGATGGCTTGCTTCAATCCTCGGGTATAAAACAACTGCCTTTTGACTGCACCATAATTTTCCATGGTTAAATGATAATCAAGATGATCTTGAGATAAATTGGTAAAAATAGCGCTGTCAAAAGTTAACCCAGCAATTCTTTTTTGATCAATTGCATGAGAAGATACCTCCATCGCAATCGTTTTTGCGCCCTGTTGAGCAAGCTCGGCTAGCTGACGATATAATGCAAAACTCGTGGAAGTCGTGTGGGAGGAAGGAGTTAACTGGTTCGGGAAACCATAACCTAAGGTGCCCATTACTGCACATGGCATAGCATGCTGCATCATTGCTTGCGCAATAAATTGCGTGGTCGAAGTTTTTCCATTCGTACCGGTAACCCCAATTAGCGAAATTTTTTCACTGGGATGATCATAATAACGCGATGCAATTTCACCCACTTTTTCTGTTAACCTTGAAATCCGGATAAGCGGTACAGATATTCCTTGCAAAGCAGGTATTCCGTCATCTATTAAAACCGCTGCTGCTCCTCTTTGGATGGCATCCATAATGAAATGACTACCATCTTGATTTAATCCAGGCAAGGCAACAAAACATCCACCTGGCTGGATTTCTCTACTATCGGAACCAATTCCAGTTATCTCTCGGTCTTCTTTTTCTGAAACAACCGCCAACCCTTGACATAGCTCGCTGATTTTCAATGTTTTTTTCATTTGTTCTGCTCAATGCGAATTATTATCAATCTTCTACCGCCAAATCATCAGGAGGAATATTCAGCAATCGAAGCGCCCCCGACATCACTTTTGAAAAAGTCGGCGCAGCAACCAAACCACCTAAATGTTTCTGTCCATGCGGTTCTCGAATAATCACAGCGACAACCAAGCGCGGTCGAGTGACAGGCGCAATACCGACAAATGAAGAAACATAGCGTTGTTTATCATACCCCCCCTTCGTTGCTATATAAGCGGTACCCGTTTTGCCCGCCACTCGATATCCTGCAACTTTAGCCAACGACCCCGTGCCGCCTTGTACTACGGCCTCTAGCATTAATAGCATTTGATTTGCTATCTTTTTTGACAATACTCGCTTGCCGGCAATTGTTTTATCAACTCTCAATAAAGATACGGGCTTTTGGATGCCATTTTCAGCAATAATTGAATAGGCTTGGGCAAGCTGCACGGTTGTCACTGAAATGCCATAACCAAAGGCAAGCGTTGCAAGCTCAATCGGTCGCCACTTGGTACGATATGCCAATGTTCCAGAAGCTTCTCCAGGGAACATCGTGCTCGTGCGCTCTCCAAAACCAACGCGATGCAACATTTCAGCCAAACGATCCGGAGGAAGGGAGAAGGTCATTTTAGCCACACCCACATCACTGGATTTTTGTAAAACTCGCACCACACTGATGATGCCATTATTATTTTCATCTCGAATTGGGGTTGAGCTACCGACTACATTCAACCATCCTGGATTAGTATCAATCTGAGTATTGGGAGAATAAATGCCGGATTCTAAAGCATTGGCCACACTGAACGCTTTAAGCGTTGAACCTGGCTCGAAGACGTCTGTCACAGCTCGATTACGATATCGACCATCTGTGTTATTTTCTATACGATTTGGATTATAAGAAGGATGATTCACCATGGCTAACACTTCACCTGTTTGAGTGTCAAGCACAATAATGGAACCAGACTTAGCATTAAATGTTTTAATGCTTTCCTTCAATTCTTCATAAGCGAGATATTGAACACGGTTATCAATACTTAATACAAGGTTATGCCCCTGTTTTGGCTGCTGAATAATACCCAAATCCGTAATTATGTGCCCAAGCCTATCCTTGAATACTTTTCTTTTGCCAGGAATACCTCTTAACCAACTGTCATAGGCCAACTCCAAACCTTCCTGTCCTTGATCATCAATATTCGTGAAACCAATGATATGAGCCACCACCTCACTTTGCGGATAGAAACGATGATAATTATGTTGAGAAAATAATCCTGGAATCATCAACGAATTGACTTTCTGGCTGATCGCTGGCGAGACTCCTCTTTTTAAATAAAGAAATTCTTTAGCTGAACGTTTTGAGGTTTTATCATAAATTTTAGACACGGGCATTTTTAATAAGCGCGAAAGTTTTAAGACTTGCAAAGGGGTGGGTTCAAATAGTTGTGGATTTATCCAGATAGAATCGACTTGTGCACTAATGGCTAGTGGTTGCTGAAAACGATCGGTAATCATTCCTCGATAAGCAGGAATGTTGAGGGTTCTCAGTATTCTGGCATTACTTTGTTGCAACAAAAATGACCGCTGCAAAAAATTTAAATCAATCATTCGCCAAAGTAACAATAACCCACCCAGAAATAACCCGATAAGCACAAAATAATATCGCCAGTAAGTAGTTGCTTTATTTACCATATTTATTAATCAGCCATACGCTGCTTTTCACCACTATCCTTAACTAAGGCTAATTTGCAGCAGTTTTTAATACCGCCAAATTATTTGTCGTTGGCAAGCTCATCCCTAGCTTTTGTTCTGCAATCTTTTTAACGCGAGCTTGTCTGGACCAATGTACTTTGCTCTAATAATAAATTTTCCCAATTTTCATAGAGTTTATCATGCGCTGCTTCCAAAGCTTGATGCTGAATAAATAACCGTCGGTTTAAATCTTTAATGTAAATTAAGGCAAACGCAGAGATAAGCACTGTCGCTAGCAGAATGAAATTAACCAAGATGGGCCGTTTGATTTGCGGCAAGTTTAATGCTTGATGATAACGACCAGGAGTTTCAACACGTATCGCTGTATTCACAATATTTTCTCCGCAACTCGTAAAATTGCACTTCTTGAACGAGGATTGTTTGCCACTTCTAGGGATTTGCTCGAACACCCCAAGCAATGCGCTTCATTTTAGAAACCAATTTATCATGTGTGACAGGCAACCCTCTCGGAAAAAAATTGCCTTGCTGTTTTTCTTGTATAAATTTTTTCACAATTCTATCTTCTAATGAGTGAAAACTAATCACCGCCAAACGCCCACCGTTTGCAAGTGCATCGTAAGCCTGCTCTAGACACGCTGTTAATTCTTGCAATTCATCATTAATATAAATTCGTATCGCTTGAAATGAACGCGTTGCTGGATGCTTATGCTTCTCCCATGCAGGATGAGCATCGGCAATAATGCTTGCTAGTTGCTTTGTTCGTGTAATCGCCTCACTGGATCGAGCATGAACAATGGCTTTTGCAATTCTTTTAGCAAATCGTTCTTCTCCGTACTCTTTTAATACCCAAGCTATCTGTTTTTCATCGGCATGATCAATAAATGCAGCTGCGCTTTCCCCTTGCTCTGGGTTCATGCGCATATCTAAGGGTCCATCACGCAAGAAGCTAAAACCCCTTGCAGGCAAATCTAACTGGGGCGAAGAAACACCTAAATCCAATAAAATGCCATTTATTTTGTTCTTCAGGTCCAATTCATCAACAAATTCCGCTAGCTGATTAAAAGACCCCTGCTTGATGATAAAATTCTCGGCATTAATCTGTTGCCGAGCAAAGGCAACTGCACTAGGATCTTTATCGATGGCTAGCAAAAAACCTCGTGAATTGAGTTCATGCAATATGGCCCCAGCATGCCCTCCCCTACCATAGGTCGCATCTATATAGTTACCTTCTGGCTTAATATCTAAGTAATTGAGCACTTCTTGTAACAAAACTGGCTGATGCTCATCCTGCTGATTCATAATGAGATATTCAATAAATCATTAGACAAACTATTATCGAATTCTTTGTTTTTGAGCCAATTCTCACGACTTGATTGCCATTGACTCTCTGACCAAATTTCAAATTTCTTGCCTTGTCCAACTAAAATGACTGTTTTTTCCAATCCAGCAAATTCTCTTAATTCTGAAGGAATTAATATTCTTTTATATTTATCCAACTCTAGCTTGGTAGCATGACCAATCAATAAACGCTGAACTCTTCTCGCTTCTTTATTAAAAGAAGGCAAAGCCTCAATTTTTTTCTCCAAAATCTCCCACTCATATAATGGATATAGCAACAAGCAGGGATCTTGAGTATCGATGGTGACGATTAATTCATTTTCTGCTTCTTCTAGCTTGACGTAATACCGCGAAGGAATTGCCATTCTTCCTTTCGGGTCGAGATTTATCGTCGCAATGCCTCTAAACATGGCCTGTGTCAAATAACTATCCCACTTTTTACCACAATATTCCACATTATGACACCCGCCTGCTAAAAATGAAAGCAACTACTCAATTTTCATCATTTCGTGTCCACCACAAAAAAGCCTCTCGGAGAGAAGAGATGAACGCTCGCTTAAAAAAGTGTCAGCATGTAAGCGAGGTCTCACAGAAACTACCGTTTTCTGGCTATTTAGAATTGATAATTAATTTGGTAGATTTAATCAAATATTATATTTATTTACTTTTAATTGGTATATACGAGAGAGATTGGTATGAAAAAAGTTCCTGGCACAGCAAGAGAAATCGTGAATCACTTAATGGCGGAAAACAAGTTAACCTTAAAACAAATTGCAGAAAAAATTGCAGTAAGCACAAGAACCTTATCGAGAATACGAAAAGGAATTTCCCCACTTCCCGAAACCCATCTTAATTTGATCATTCTTTTTTTAGCAACAAATAATCAGTAGCTATCACCCTTTGTGAATGAATTTTAGGTTAGACGCGAGGGTTCAACTCTGAGGGTGGGTGTCCTCGTGGGTGAAAATATCCTTAATTTGAAGAAAGCCTCCAGTTACCCAAAGTAACTGGCAGAGAAAAAGACCGTCATGGGCTCAAAAGCAAATTTGCTCAGCTATATAGGGATAGGGTAGTTGAGGTTGTTGCGCTTCAAATGTCTGAGCTTCAGCCGCTTGCTGCATAGCTAATAAATCGTCTGGCGAAGGAATCAAATGCAACAAAAAAATATCATTTATGATGTCTTAGATTCATGTTGTCAGTGATTCTACTTTCGAAATTTTACCCAGTCGGAAAAAGCCTCATCTTCGAATTGGTAAGTGCCGTATTCAATCTTAGTTAGAATATTCTTGCTACTTAATCGACGTAACGAATTGTGTATTGTGTTCTTACTAACACTATCACCTATTCCCAGCTCTTTGCCCAAGCGTTGCATAGTTGATTTTCCGTACAAATCAGAGACGTTGTTTGCAATCATAGAGAGCATCAGCTGGTCAGCAGGTAGCAACGCTTCCCATTGCCGTTTGAAGCCCTCACCACTAAATACTTCAATTTAGTTACTGTTAAGGCTTCTAGATGGCCTTGTTGGGGGTTGACAATATATTGCTCAATATATCTTCGGAAAAATTCAGGTGTATTTTTAAGTTGAAAAAACGCTTCCAACGCATATTCCAATGGCAATGGATATTTAGAAATCGCATTGACTTGTAACACCATCGCTGCAACAAATTCTTTGCCAAGCAATGCAAAGGGTTCTAAAGGCGCCCAATTGTAAAAAGGTTCAGAGGAAACACTAAACATTTTGCGTAGTGTTGCTTCAGAGCTTCCTGCAAAAACAACTTTAATACGCTCTTTCCTTATATCAAGTTCAGCACGTAATGCATGTGCGAATTCAGAATTTTCTTCATAAGCAAACTTGCGCTTCGTCGATGATCAGCATCAATTTCATTTTCATTTTGTCAAAGGAAGCCATTGCTTCCATGAGGAGTGTACCCATTACTCTATTGTTGCTCGCTAAATCTGCTTCTATTGAAGCTTCGCCTAGCACCGAAATTTTACTCGATGCTTTTATTTTTTTGATGGGTACTTGCAGATTTGACCAGATCTATTTAAACCCTTTGGTTCAATTGCTTTATACATCTCGTAGATAATAGTTGTAGCAGGAGCGCTTTCTAAATTCCATAAGTTAATATAGACGGCAAGGAAACCTGCTTCACTGGCTACAGGGATAAAGTCTTTTTTTAGAAATTCCGTTTTGCCCATTCGACGTCTAGCAAATAATCCTCTAGCTGAAGTTAGCCCCAACTTAAACATATCGAGGTATTTTTTTGCCAGCTCTGGGCGAGCAAAATGCCAATCGTTCATTTAGTGCTTATAGTATTAAAAGGTATTACATATATTAATATCTTGGGGACGAATGTCAAAAAACCGCTTGAATTATGAGCTTTAAATCATTTAAAGCTCATAGTTTTTTTCTACATCTTGACTTCTTATCGAAGGGAAATAAAAATCAACTTTATAGGTCTTGTCCTGGAACAAATACAGGATTGAAAATATCTTCTTCTTGCTTAGAAGAATCAGAGGGAGTTTCAGATTTGAAAAATGCGCAAGAAGGAGGATTTTTATAACAATATGACCCTAAAAGCATTGTTGCTGTCACTCCACAACCAACTCCTGCGCCAGATCCTAAAACTGTTCCTAGTGGAAGGGTGGATTCACTAATCATTAACCCGAATAGCCCCCCACAACTTCCCGTAATTCCTCCACAGGTTAATTGCGCAACAATGCTTGCTACGCTTTGAAAACAACTGGATTCAATTTCTCCAGTCAATGGACGATCTTCATTCATTTCTTCGTTATTCTGCATAAAAACACCTCAAAATTTAAGTTACAGTTCAAGTTTAAAGGCTAAAGCTTAAATTTACCTTAGCTGACCGTCTTTTTTACAAATTTTCCTTACACATGGCTTTGCAATGAGTTTTGTGGCCAAAGGCCATAAGCACCTCTTTGAAAGCTTCACGAGTGCAGCCTAAGTTATTAGGCGCGAAACGTGAGCGGAGCGAACCTGATAGATTAATGATGTGGTTGTGACTAGGAGAATGACCTTTATCAACAGGTTTGAATTAAGCAATGACTTCCTGTATAAAATGACGCTTAACAGGATCAGAAGAGCCTACGATAAAGATTGGATCAGTCAAGAGGTGCCAGTAAGTTCAGAAATATACCTAGGCTCGTTCATTTTTTTTATAAATTCTTCGAGTAGCTCGTCTAGTGATAGCCAAGGATTTAGATTGGTTATTCAGACGATGATAAATTTCTTTACGATGCCCAATACTAACGACTAATACGGTTACTATCATATCGTTAATCTGGCATATCAATCGATAATCACCAACACGATAACGCCATAATTCTGTTCCGTTCCCTTTCAATGCTTTCCCTTCCATCCCTGGATTAATAGCACCTTCTAGCTTTTCCTCAAGAAAAGAAATAATGCGTTTCTGGGTTTGCTTATCGAGCTTCATGAGTTCTTTTGCCGCAGATTTTCTAAATTCAATCTTCCACGCCAAGATCTTTCTTCAATTCTTTGAGGCTAATAGTGCCTTCTTTTTTTTCTAACGCAGCAATACCAAGCAAATAATCTTCACGATCATCAAGGAATTCACGCATGGGTTGAAGTCAAAATAACATCTACTATGAGCTTTAAATCATTTAAAGCTCATAGTTTTCTACATCTTGACTTCTTATCGAAGGGAAATAAAAATCAACTTTATAGGTCTTGTCCTGGAAGACTGACAGGATTGAAAATATTTTCTTCTTGATTAGGAGCAGAGGGAGTTTCAGATTTGAAAAATGCGCAAGAAGGAGGATTTTTGTAAAAGCAAGCCCCTAAAGAGCACGCCATTCCAACCCCGAAGCCCACTCCAACACCTCCCCATATTGCAGCATATGTATATGCTGAGCTGACAATTTCTGCAGCTATCCCGCCAGCAGCCCCACCTGCGAATGTTCCAAGTCCTATTGATGCCACGATGAACTGCTGAAGACAATAGGAATTATCGCTCCTCTCATTCAATGGATCGTTCTCATTGGCTTCAATCATAAACACCTCTCGTAGTAAAATTTAAATTAGGCTCCATTTTAAGGAGTGGAGATTAGCTTATCCTTAAGTAGTTACACATTACTTCTAAATCATATACAGAAGGTTTTGTCGGGGATACAGATAAATTCAGGCATTAAATTCTTGGCATTCACGACGATAGCCTTTTGCCAAAAACAAGGCATAAAAATCTCTTTTTTAAGTGATGGGAAGGTTGGTAGGTTTGATCCTTATATTGAAATCGCTGATTCTTGGGAAAGATTGCGGTCTAACTGTTTTGTGAAACAAGATATTTCTTTAATTTATCACGAGTATTTTGAGGCTAGATTTGAAGCATTATATCGAACAGATTACAACAGGGCTCGTAAAGCCGCGGTTTTATCAGACAGAGATTGGGATCCTGATGAATTTATAACAACACCTGAAATAAGTTGGAGACCGTAAAATGGGAATGAATATTGAAATAGTAAAGACTAAAGAAGATCTTAGTTTTGTCCATTACAATTATCAATTTCTCAGCCTTGATAATGAAAAAAAATTAAAAACATGCATGGGATCGATAAAAATCAGCAAAGAAAGCGGTGCTGTTTATACCGTGCAACTTGCCTCAGGTGATAGTGGAGCACGTGCAAAATGTGCTGCATGGGCATTGATGCGACATTGGAAAAAAGGCGAGTATCCTGATAAAACCTATTGGAATTCTTAAAAAATAATTTTGTTAATGAAGCGAACTGTTACATAAGACTAAAGTGTAAAAGTGTGATTACCAGGCGGAGACGGCAAGGATCATGAAGGCATCGGCTGTTACCTTCATACGACAGGCAAGGTAGAGAATAAGGCGTCCTGGATTCAAAGCGGTGGCAGTAATGTGATATTAGCGGACCTTGGCTTTGAAAGCACGGTTAAGGTCTGATGTGGTCTAATTAAAATACACAAAATCAAGAGAAATAAAGTAAAATATATTAACTTAATTTGAGGTGTCAATATGAGCAAAAAGAAGAGTAAACATACACAAGAATTTAAAAAAGAAGCAGTAAAATTAGTAATAGAACAAGATTATAGTCAAGCAGAAGTCAGCTAGAAGATTAGGAATAAGTGTTAAAAGTGTTAAAAATGTTTACATGGATAAATAAGCAAGGTGTAAAAAGTAGTAAAGGATTTATAGTTCAATCAGTTGGACGATTTACAATTGAATATCGAGAAGGAAATAAATGCCTATCCATTGAAGTTGATAATGGGCGTTTATCTGACGGTAGATTTTGTGAAATAGTTAGCCCTAATGCATTCGTAAAATGGGATGATGGAACACTGGTATCTAAAGAAAAGCAGGAAGAAATTTTAATAAATTTTACTGAAGCTATGGAATTCCAAAATATAGGAGTTGTAGTTGAATAATAGGTAGCGTAGGCGCGTCTTAGGATCATCAAACCTCCTGCAGTACCACCCAAGTGAATAACCTAGTTCAAGTGGGGGGCATCACCACCCTTCACACCAAAGAGACGACACTCGATGGCGCAAACCTTGAAACCAATCAATTAAAAGGCGCAATCGACCACTTAACGATTTTACCAGAGCCAGTGAATCGGAAAGCCGATGTGAGAGCTTAGCGCCAATACCAAGAATATATGAATGCCGAGGGAAGCACAAATACAGCCACCCCTAATCATATATTAATTAAAGAAGATGCAAGTAAATCAACTTTGCTCGAAGAATTTTTACATGGAACTCAGTATAGATTGGAGAATTGAAAAGTTAACTCCACAAGGGCTGAAGTGCATGTTAAAGATTTTATGATAAGACATGCAAGACTTTTAGGATTAGATAATTCTGCTGATTTAGAACTTCTGGAACAACTTAAGTTTGAAGAGATTGAACGATTAAAAATAATGCAAAAATAAGGTGACAATGAAATGCAAACTTGTGAAATGATTGTAAACAATTTCTTTCAATTATCTTCAGGACATATAGTCTTAACTGGAATTATTATACCAGACATTCAAACTTTCATTTTGAAATGCAAAGCAGATCTATATATCAATGGGGAAAAGGCTAAAGAATTATCAATAATTGGTGAAGATAGGTTTTCCGGATGCAGGAATGGACAAAAAGAAAGGGCCATTAGAACTGATTCTGACATTATAAATGTTTTGAAAAAAAACCTAATTAAAGATGAAATAAAATTAATTATTCCAATTGATTAAAGGTAACTGCTCGCACTCTGCATTAAAAATTTTTAGAAAAAATAAGGATTTATTAATAACCTATATCGTCCCAATGCGAGTGTAGGTAGTGGAAGCACAGCAGATGTTCTGCGCGGTTTAAACAAAGGACGCTTTGTTCTGCCAAAATTAAGTGGAATTGATAAACTAGAGAGGCTATAAAATTTTTTGTGTAACTGGATTTAGTCAGTATAAACTAACTGAAACAAGGAGTACTGACTATGGCGACAAAACTCACTTCATTTGATCCGCAAATGATAGATAATTTGATTAAGGACTGCAAAACCCAAGAAGATATGTTTGGCGAAGGAGGTCTTCTGAAAAACTTGACGAAGGCACTTTTGGAAAGGGCCATGCAAGGAGAGATGAGCAGCCACTTGGGCTACGAGAAAAATGAGGCTAAAGGTAAGAATAGCGGCAATTCTCGAAATGGATATTCAGAAAAAACTTTAAAGGGCGAAAATGGCGAATTTACTATCCAGGTACCGAGAGATCGAAATGCAGATTTTTCTCCCCAGATTGTTGCTAAGAACCAAACGCGTTTTGAAGGGTTTGATGACAAAATCATCAGCCTTTATGCGAGAGGGATGACGACACGTGATATACAGGGGCAATTGCAAGAGCTCTATGGGGTAGAAGTCTCTCCTACTTTCATTTCCAATGTGACCAACGAAGTCATTGAGGAAGTGAAAACTTGGCAGTGTCGTCCCTTGGATAAACTTTATCCCATTGTTTACTTTGATGCCTTAATGATCAAAGTTAAAGAAGATAAGCGAGTGATTAACAAAGCCTTTTATCTTGCTTTGGGTGTAGATCTTGAAGGGCAAAAAGAATTACTGGGAATTTGGATTAGCCAAACGGAAAGTTCAAAATTTTGGCTCAATGTGTTATCTGAATTGCAGCATCGTGGTGTGGGAGATATTTTGATTGCTTGCGTTGATGGCCTTACGGGCTTTCCTGATGCCATTTCAACGGTATTTCCCAAGACCCAGGTTCAACTTTGCATTGTTCATATGATTCGAAATTCACTACGCTATGTTCCTTGGAAAAGCCGTAAGCAAGTGGCGGCGGATTTAAAAACGATTTATGGCGCAAAGACACTCGATGAAGCCGAATTATGTCTCGCTACTTTTTCCGAGAAGTGGGACGAGCATTACCCTTCTATCAGTAAAAGTTGGCTGACTCACTGGGAAAATGTCACGCCTTTTTTTGGCTACTCTTCTGAAATTCGTCGCGCGATTTATACTACGAATGCAGTTGAATCCGTGAATATGAGCCTTCGGAAGGTTATTAAAAGTAAGCGCGTTTTTCCTTCGGATGATGCGGCTTTGAAGCAGCTATATTTAGCGCTTAAAAATATTTCAAAAAAATGGACAATGCCAATACGAAATTGGGGTGATGCCATGAATCGTTTTATGATCCTGTTCGAAGACAGGCTAAAAGGAGCGATTTAGTTTAAGAACTGATTTAAAATTTTGTGCCTTCGATCGCCTGTGGATATATGCACAAACTGACTGTTGCACTCGTCAGTATTGCGCACATACCCACAGGCACAATAATTTTATTTGTTTATTTAAAAAATTTTTGTTATTTTAATTTCGCTATCTGGAATTCGGTAGCAAAAAATCTGCTGACTCAACCTGCTTACACAAAATTATTTACGCTACCAAACTAGAAATTTCACAAACTCAGCTTCACGGTTTATTGGCAGGTTTAGATTTCTCACTCATGCGCCATTTTTCTGAAATAAATTATTATCAATATGCATAAAACAGTGAGGCATAGTGGAAAATTATAGTATCATGTCTCCATGGATAGCTCTCATGAATTACAAGCGATATCAAAAGAAGAATTAATTAAAATAATTCAACAAAAAACACCTTCCTTTTTGAACAAGCAAAACAAATTCAATTTTTAGAAGAGCAAATTCTTGCCTATCGACTTCGCCAATTTTCCAATAAACCCGAGAAAATTAATCCTAATCAAATTTCTCTTTTTGATGAGGCGGTATTGCCTAAATCAGAAGAGAAAATCTTATCACAAGAAGAAGTCATCACGGTTGCTTCTTATACTAAAAGTAAGCAGGTAGGGAGAAGAGCACTACCTGCAGAATTACTTAGTATACCTAGAATTTATGATTTATCTGAAGATGAAAAAAGCGAGCAACTCGAAATTATTCCAGCAAAAATTTATGTCATCGAGCATATCAGAAAAAAATATGCCTGCAAAAAATGTCAAGAAACCATTAAGCTAGCAAAACAACCTGCTGCACCTATTCCAAGGAGTATTGCAGCAAGTGGATTATTAAGTCACGTATTGGTTTCAAAATTTCAAGATCACTTGCCGCTATTTCGCCAAGAAAAAATATTAAAACGTATTGGTGTGGATATTCCTCGAGCCACATTATGTTTATGGGTGATCAAGTGTGCTGAACTTTTGCTGCCGATTTTAAAACTAATGCATGATCGAATATTAACTTATGATCTTTTTTTTTTTTTTTTTTTTTTTTTTTTTTTTTTTTTTTTTTTTTTTTTTTTTTTTTTTTTTTTTTTTTTTTTTTTTTTTTTTTTTTTTTTTTTTTTTTTTTTTTTTTCACGCTCACACGAAGTCGCCGATGCTTTTTTTGCGGATTTTTCAGGCTACTTACACTGTGATGGCTTCATTGGGTATGACACATTAGCGGGAAAAAGAAAAACGATAAAACTGGTTGGCTGTTGGTATCACGCGAGACGAAAATTTATTGAAGTTACAAAGCTCATGCCAAATAAAGAAGGGGTGGCTTGGCATATTGTTAAACTCATTTCAAAACTCCGCGTGATTGAAGAAGAAATAAAAATCTTATCTGCTGCAGAAAAACAGGCTATTCGACAAGCTAAATCGAAAGTGATTATCAATGAAATACAGGATTATCTCATCAAACATCAATCTATTATCCCACCAAAAAGTTTATTAGGAGAAGCGGTAGGTTATACACTCAATCAATGGCCAAAATTATTAAGATTTCTTGATGATGGACATCTCGATATTAGTAATAATCTTTCTGAGCGAGGCATTAAACCTTTTGTAATCGGCAGAAAAGGTTAGCTCTTTGCTAATAGTGTAGCTGGCGCTCATGCAGCAGCAACAATTTTTAGCATCATTGAAACTTGCAAGTATCATCAAGTTGAGCCATATGATTATTTGCGATATGTGCTTGACGTCATACCTCGATGCAACACGATTGAAGATTACGAAAAACTCCTTCCTTATAATATTGATCGAGCACTGCTGGTTAGCCAAGTGCGCTGAAAGGGCTGATTAATTAGCGGATACTCAATGACTAAATTTTCGGCCTGGTAATACCAGGATCCAATTGATTTTTCATTTCTAATAACTGATTTATCATTAACGAACCTTCGTTTAACAGATCGAAGCTTGTACGACAAGGTTTGTCAAAATAGAGAAAAAAACGGGTCCCAGGACCGGCCAAACAAGGTTGAGAATGATTTTTATCAAAGAATGGGAGACCCATTTTAATTTGATCAACTTTTCGAAGTAACTGACCAATTTCATCATCTTTAGGATAAAAATCTTGAAGACTGATTTCTCTAAGCATATTTAGAGTAGCTAAATTAGGCATACCAAAAAATGTCTGCAAAAAAAGATATGCAAAAGTATTTTTCTCGTCTAAAGATGAAACTGCCTCTAAAAAATCTTCTGAGGTAGTACAATTTTCGATTCTTTTCGCATTTTTCTTGATATTATTAATTGTAGATTCTCCTTGGTTCTGTAAAAATGCAAGGCATGAGAATCCAATTGCTTCACTCAAACAATATAAAGAGCGCACTTCAAACTTTTCGAAATGTCTAATTAAATCGAAAGCGTCATCTTGACGATGTAATAAAATATTATAAGGATTAAAACTATTTAGCGGATTATAATTTTTACCTACCGTATTAGCAGATAGATAATATTCATGTTCTTCTAATTCTCGTTCAAAAATTTTTGAGCCATCATAGCGCAATGAAAAAAAATTTTTTTCTAATAGCTTGGCATCAGACTCAGGTATAAAACCAGGCTCGATATTGTTATCTATTAATAGTAACTCTATCTTTTTAAGAAGAACTTGCAAGTCATCTACATTATCTTGGTGGCCTTGAGATAATGCTAAGGTAAATTGAGCTCCTCGATAATGGCGCTGTTCTTCTGGATAATCATCAGAAATAACCTTAAAGGTATGGAAATTCTCTTCTAATAAATGATGAATAAGATTATATGCTTTTGCTATATCTGAAGACCTAACAGATATGTGCAATTTCCAATCCGTTATTCCATTAAGTCCGTCATTATAAAAATAAAAATTATCATTCTTTTTATAGCGTTCGAACGATTTAATAGCCAATAACTCATAAGTCGCCTCATTACTTGTATGCATTCCAACTCCAAGCCAAAAAAGTTAATTATTATTTTAATATAGCATAAAGTAATAAAAAGAGATAAATTTTTAGCGGGAGCGCTGTGACTTTTTGCTGCATTCTGTTTCCGGCTATTGCCACAGCTTTTTCCTATCCAACTCGTGGAAACAGTCTCTAATGATTTCTCATTGATATAATGCATTAAGCAATTAAATCGCTTTCGTAAATCACGTGATGATAGCCAAGTTATTTTTGCCAGTTTCGTTTTCGTCGTTTGATAGGTCTCTCTGCTGTACCCACGACGTCGGCAGTTAATATTGAGTAGAAAACAGCACCAAGGCAGAGCTCGCTAACGATGTTGCCGCAGGAAATCCGCAGAGGATTGAAAATAGGGAAACATTTTTTTGAAATTATTTATGTAATATGCCAGCTGCTTCTTTGGTCGTTAACTCTGCATGAAAATTAAAAGCCTAACGGCATGTTTTTATGCTACATCTTCTACTCCAGGTTCAAAAAAATAAAAGCTGGCCAAACAGCTCAACTCATGCTTTTTTTGAAACTCTAGATGGGAGCATCCATTCCTCTGAGGAGAAGGTAAAGCTTGTTAATCAGCACCCCAAAGTAGCCAATCGAACCGCAATAGTATGGACCCTTTAGGGTGCTGATTGACATGGCCTAAAAATTAACTGAATACTACAGTACTTCCTATTGTCCAGGCCACTTTTTATCAAAAGTTAAAAATCCAGTTAATCTTTTCCCACAAATTCTAGAGTCGGAACCTATTTGTATTCCGCCCTATAACAAATTCTATTGAGATTTTAATGTGAAAGTTTTATGTAGAAATATTATTAGCCATACGACAGGTGAAAATTTAGGGAATATAAGTCCTTGGTTAAGACGAGGAAAAGAATATATTTTTTTAGCAATAAGTTATGTCGAAAATTTAGGATTTGATATTTACATACAAACAGAAGATCGAAATGAACTAGCTTTTTTTAGTGTGAAAGGATTTGAGTTTATTGATCAGAAAATTCCTTCATCCTGGGTCACTGTGCTTAATGAACCTTATGGTCGCAAAGTAATGATTTTGCCTTCAAGCTGGAATTATGATAATTTTTTTTGAAGACCTGGAAAATCAAGACCCAAAAGCAGTTGAATTATTTAATAAAGAGACCGAGCAAATTTATTTTGAAGAAAATAAACTGGAGCCACCAGCTGAAATTTGATAGGGCTCTAGAAATTAGGTTAAAAGCCTACTTAAAGCTTGGATGTCAATAAAGAACCTTTTATTTACTAAATGCCAGCAAGCAGCACCCCATGAGAAGATCCCTGCGACCTATCCAGAAAAATTAGAGCGGGTTGCAATTCGCTCGATAATAAATGGAGCGAGCCGATAAGCCGGGTTCTGTCGTGGACAGTCATTTATCTGGGATATGTGTCACCACATACCTCGTGCGACCTACCCAAATCCAAACGCGAGCAGCGTTTTGCAAAGCTGGATCTCTACTTGGTCTTGCTCCAAATGGGGTTTGCCCTGCCACTGATGTTGCCATCAGCGCGGTGCGCTCTTACCGCACCTTTTCACCCTTACCAAAAATGGCGGTATATTTTCTGTGGCACTTTCCGTAAGTTCACACTTCCCAGGCGTTACCTGGCATCTTGCTCTATGGAGCCCGGACTTTCCTCTGCTTGCAAGCAGCGACTGCCTAGCTCACTCCAACCCCCAAGTATAAACAAAACCCACCCAGCTTTCACCAACAAAGTGCTTGCTAATAAAAAGCTTGCAATACTCCTTGGTAAAAGGGGGCGTTGCTCACAGCTATCTTGCCCGAAAAAGGATAGTCAAAGTTTAGCGCAAGCGTTAAGTTAAATACGATGACCAAGCCGAAGGTTGAAATTGTCAAAAAGCGCATCGCGCCTTGCTGTCCTTGCCCTTTTAATAATCCAGTCATAAAAGCGATAACAGCGGCACCAAGAATCAAGGCAGTACGTAATGAATTATCTAATATACTATTTCGATAGAACAACCGATCTCGGCGTTTTTTTAACAAATCATTTAGATTATTAACGACTTGCAAATAATATAAAGTCTCCTTTGGACTCGCTGGAGTGTATTGATGCAAATGAAAATACAGTTGATTAATCGCGTTCCAAGCTAATGGACTAGATTTTCCATTTCGCATGGCTTCCCACTCATTAACTCTAACCGTACGAATGTAATTATCAATGTCATTATCCATTGTCATCTGCCAAGACGCAGGAAATGTGGTCAAACTCCTGCCGAGTATACCGACAGCATCTGCCTCTTGGTACACGATTTTTTGCGCAGTGGTGAAGGTGTTCCATAAGGTGACGATGACAAAACCTAAAAAAAATCCGTAAGCCCCTCCCAAGATTCCAAGAATACTATCTGTGGTACGACTATAATCTGTATCGATTTTCTTGGAAGAAAGGATCACTCGAGACAAATAGGTTCCAAACAAAACCAAAATAATATAAATAGAGAAATTTATGATAAACAGCAGCCAGACTGGCAGATAGTTAATAATCCATCGAAACATTAAAGACTCCTTTCAAACCCTTGGTAAATGATTTTAATACGTTGTTACAAGCATCTAGTTAATTAACTCCACTCACCTGCGAATTTAGCTCATTTTGATAGTTCAATGGCTAGCGCATAAAGATCATTTTTTTTCATTTCTAGCACCTGACTGGCAATATTGACCGCCCCTTTAAGAGGAAGCTGTGCCAACAACAACGTGAGCACTGTCACTGCCTTTGAGGACATTTTGTCAGAAGGCTGGGGGTTAGGCGACAACAAAATTACAAATTCTCCTAATCGTTGCTCGTTATTCAACAAAATGGTATCCAGTAGAGTTTCCAAAGAACCGCTTAGTATGGTTTCAAATTTTTTGGTTAACTCTCTCCCAACCACTGCCTCTATATTACCAAAAATAGTGACCATATCTTGCAGGGTTTCCGTAATACGATGAGTGGATTCATAAAAAATCAACGTGGCGCTCATGCTCTTAAGCTGATTGAGCTTTTTCATGCGTGTAGTTTGTTTATGAGGCAAAAAACCTTCAAAATAAAATTGTGGATGAACAAATCCCGCGACACTTAATGCCGTTATCGCTGCGCAAGGGCCAGGAATAGGGATAATATCAAACCCTTCCGCTCTCACTAATTGAACCAACTTGGCACCTGGATCACTAATCAAGGGGGTGCCAGCATCCGTGATATAAGCGACATTTTGATTTTTTTTTAAAGCCTCAAGCAATCGCAAACCCGCTTTTTCTTCATTATGTGCATGCAAGGCAAAAAGAGGTTTTTCAATGCCATAGTGCATGAGCAGCTTTTTGCTTTGCCTCGTATCCTCTGCAGCAATGAGATCGACAGTTTTCAATACTGATAAAGCCCGTACCGTAATATCCTCGAGGTTACCAATTGGGGTAGCAACCACATATAATTTAGCAAGGTGTGACATAATATGACTCGATATGAAAAAAACTCATTCTCCCACACAAAATAAAGGCTTTGAAGCAGAACAAATTGCTTGCCAGTTTTTACAAAAAAATGGCTTACGCTGTGTGACGAGAAATTTTTGGACACCGTTTGGAGAAATAGATTTAATTATGGAGGATAATCAAACACGCATTTTTGTTGAAGTTCGTTTTCGAAAATTTCACTATACAAGCGCGATTGAAAGCATAGATAAAGCTAAACAAAAAAAATTAACCCGCACTGCGAGCGCCTATCTGCAAAGATTTCCCACCTGGAAATTTACCCGGTTAGATATTGTTGCAATTGGTCAAACTGATAAAGAATATCAGATACGCTGGATTAAAGATGCTTTTCAGGTACAATAGCTGCCTAGCAACATCCCTACTGTGCGTTAGAGAGAGAATGTATGAACGTTATAGAAGAAACAAAAACAAGCGTTATCGACCGAATCAAACAAAATTTTCATGACAGCATTTTAACTAAAAACTTATCTGTCGAATTGTTACCGGAAATCATCGCTGCGGCAGGCAGCCTGATGGCGCAAACCTTACTAGAAAATCATAAAATCTTAAGCTGTGGCAATGGTGGCTCTTCTGCAGATGCGCAACACTTCGCCTCTGAAATGATTAATCGTTTTGAAACAGAACGTCCTGGCTTACCCGCTCTTGCCTTGACCACCGACACTTCATCCATCACCTCAATCGCCAATGACTATCATTTTGATGAAATTTTTTCTAGACAGATAAAAGCACTCGGTCAGCCCGGGGATTTACTGTTAGCTATTTCCACCAGCGGCAATTCAAAGAACATCATTAAAGCAATTCAATCAGCGAAAGATCGCCATTTGAATATCGTGGTATTAAGCGGAAGAGATGGCGGAATTATCAGTACCTTATTGGGAGAAGGTGACATAGAAATACGAGTTCCGGCACAATCAACAGCAAGAATTCAAGAAACTCACATCTTAATTCTCCATTGTCTCTGTGACTTAATTGATAGAACACTTTTCAGCAATGAAGAAGGGCTATGATAAAACGCATTGCAATTATTTTATTAAGCACATCGCTGTTATCCGCATGTCTGCCCACTGCCTTTGTCGCTTGCGCGACAGCTGGAGGAATGGTGACAGGCGATCGGCGATCTATCTCTACCATGATGGTAGATAAAAAAATCAACTGCCAAGCCTTAATTCAATTGAATTCAGAACCCCGTCTAAAAAAAACCTCTCACATTACCACCACCACCTTCAATCGCGTCATTTTATTAGTAGGAGAAACTCGAACAGAGGCATTACGCCACCGAGCTTATGAACTTGTAAAAGCGGTACCTGATATTCGGCGAATCAACAATGCGGTGATAATTGCCGACCCGCTCGATAGCAAGGAGCGCACCATGGATACCTGGACTACGACAAAGGTTAAAAGCATTATGCTCGCGGAAAAAGGATTAAATTCGACTCAAATCAAGGTGGTAACTGAAGACAGCGTGGTTTATCTATTGGGACTCGTCACCCATCCACAAGCAGAACTCGCGACAGACGTAGCACGCCAAGTATCTGGTGTGAGAAAAGTCGTGACGCTATTCGAGTATATTAATTAATTGTATTCTTGTTATTGAGTACTATTATTTTTAGATGGAAAATTTATCTCTCCCACAATTATTTGCAGTCTGGACGCTCCCTGTTTTATTCGCAATTACAGTGCATGAGGCTGCACATGGTTGGATAGCCTATAAATTGGGAGATGATACGGCAAAATCATTAGGTAGGGTGAGTTTTAATCCAATTAAACACATTCATTGGTTTGGCACAATTATATTACCTATTCTCCTGCTGCTCTTTACGGGATTCGTATTTGGCTGGGCTAAGCCCGTACCAATAAACTGGAATAGATTAACCCACCCCAGACGAGACATGGCTCTCGTCGCATTAGGTGGGCCATTAGCAAATTTCATGATGATTTTGTTTTGGGCATTCGCTGCAAAAATTGGAATGATACTTTTAGCTAAAAAATTGCTATGGGCAAAGGCCATTATCTACATGGGCTACGCGGGCATAAACATTAATCTTATTTTTATGTTATTAAACTTAATTCCAATTCCACCTTTAGATGGTAGTCGCGTGCTCTACAGCTTGCTCCCTCCTGCCCTAGCCGAAAAAATGCAGAATCTAGAAGTGACAGGACTGCTTATTTTAATGCTACTGCTTGTCACAGGTCTATTATCCACCATTCTTCTGGTGCCCTCCCTTTACCTAAGAAATTGGATACTCACCCTGTTTGGAATATAAAAGGGCAGCACATGCAGACAATAAACAAACCACCCAAGATCATCACGCCACCCCTTCCCAAACCTTTAGAATTGAAATCTTTTGCTAAAAATGAATGGGAAAAAGTATTATCGGATCATGCAGGACAGATGATGTCCATCACTCGCAGCTTCTCCTTACTCACTTGGAACATCATGACCATGGGGCGCGGAGGAAATAATGCCTATCGAAAAGCTGAAGATGCGGAAACTGAATACAAGCCACGCTTATTTCGCATCGCAGAACAACTCGCAAAACAAGCCAAAATTCACTCCCAACTTGGTATCATTGCACTGCAAGAAGCCCCTTATTTAAAAGAATTTAAAAACTATTTTTATGCCACACTACGCGCGTTATTCCCCTCAAACTGGATAATTAATCCTACTTATTATCAAAGAAGTAAGGGCAGCCATTTTGGCACCCTTTTTCTTTTTAACCACACCCTGTTTTCAGAACCTCTTATCGAAACTCTTCCTTCACTTACTTATCACAATGGGAGAATGTTTGCGGTCTCGTTTATCAAAAACTCAAACAAAAAGCGCTTGACCATTATCAATGCCCACCTTCGTTATGAATCCGCTAACCGGGTGAAAATCCTACCCTCTGAGACTGCAAAAGAAATTCAACAAATTTTAAACATTTTCAAAGAACCCACTATTTTAGCGGGAGACTTAAATCAGCCAACCGAAATAATCGCTACATTTTTTCCGAATCATTGCTTTTTTTCACAAGGTATGACCTCCTTGTATTTCGAACCCTCAAGATCAGGACTACTGGAACAAAATATCGACGCATTTATCGTTAACGTTCGTTAGGAAGCGGCTAATGTGAATTAGTATAAAAAGCAGTAGGCTGAGAATTTTCAAGCGGCGTTTCGTTTGGAACACGATTACAAAAATCAAATCTCAGGCTCATTCTTTTTTTCGTCATGGCAGCCACATGTTTAATCGTTGCATTTTTTCCTTTTATTTCATTTGGCGTTGAAGGCTGGAATCGATTAATTTCTTGCCATCTTAATAGACACGTCATTAGCTTATAAGTCACTTCTGTTTTCGTTCGCACTTGAAAAGTTTCCTCGTTCTCTAAGAAAAGATTTTGCTTTTCCATTTCAGCAACAATCAAAGCTCGCATTTTTTCGACGAAAATTCCCCAATCATAGATATTTTGGTGATTTACCATTTTCTCTAAAAAAAAGACTAAAAATGGCTTGAAATTACTAGCATAACAGGTCTTTGTGACATAAGGTTTTTGACCCAGTCGATCCGAGTAAAAACCTGGTTTACCGATTATTTTTTCTAGCATATGGAAATGCATAAATAATTGATAATCAATATTACGATCTACGGCATACGGGTTTTCATATTCTTCTGCCGAAAAATTTTGTCTTGAGAACTTAGTGGCAGCAACAACTTTTTCGATCTGTTCATCGGCAACAATAAAATCCGTCGCACCGCTAACCCTTTCTTTTTCAGGTTGGATAAACCCTCGACACATGATGGTATATAACCAATGTGTTTTTTCTTGATGTAGAATAATCGGTATAAAATGATTGCTTAGATTAAAATCCATTCCCATAGTGGTGGTTTGTTCTTTATTAAAAATGACAGGCTTCCCAGCCATTTCCATCAGCAGTGATTTTATTTTTTTTTCATTCCATGAAGATTTTAGCAAATGACAATTTTGAAAATCTATTAAAATACTGGCAATAAAATCTCCGTACCAACACGCCGCATCCTCCGCTATTCCCCCTGCCAGCAGATTATCATTATATTTTTCAAATGCTTTGGAACCCGCCATCGCCAAAAAACGATTCGCATCTGGACTTCGATTTTTTTTCTTGATTAAAGCATGGCTAGCCACCAATTGAGGTTGAGTATGGCTTTCCCAATTTTCCAAAAAATTTTCAATCCACGCTTGCGAAGGCCAATCTCCATGTTGACACTTATATTGATGTAATTGCTTTTTCACCTCCTTAATGAGATCAAGCCCTGAAAGGAAGGCAGCATTGGGGAAAAGAGGATGAATGACCATACGAAACAAGCGAACTGCTACGCCGACACGACCTTGCATTTCATCAAATCTCATAGACTTATCCAGTCTATTTGCCAAATGTTTTTTTGGTGTGTCTTCCGTTTCATTTGCCGCTGCCTTAATAAGAGAAAATCCTGCATAACAGGATTCTTCTTCAAGAGAGGCCGGCATATATTCAAGACGTGTCAACTGCAAAATAAGTTGTTGTAAAACGATAAGTCGTTCTTCTATCTGCGCCGAATCTTGTAATAATAATCGCAACAGCAATTCACCACTTTGAATACTGCTCTCCTTACCAGTCCTTCTCGTCCAGGTTATCAGCTTAGTTGTAAATTTTAATAAGGGCGAAAGCGCATCATTCACAATAAAATCATGCAGCATACTAAGAGGGGCGTTCAAAAGAAAAAGATAAAGATGTTTTTGAAGCAGTTGCGCTGAGGCTAGTATGATGTCTAATAAAAAGACAGCAATTTCAAATTGATTTTCTTTTAATGCAACAGTCAATGGTGAAGAATAGTGCGAGGTTTCTCCATATAGCTGATTTTGTTTATCAAGATAAATTTTCGCACCATTTTTTATTAATAATTTTACCCCTTCAAAATGATGACATTTGATCGCGGTAGCAAGCGGATAAGTGGGATTAGGGCTGTTAACATCTGCGCCAAAATCGATTAACAATTGAATAGATTTAACATTTTGCTTTCGAATCGCTATTTCTAATGGTGAACTTTGACGCCTTGCACGCTTATTGGGGTCTGCACCTGCTTTCAGAAGTTTTTCAGCAATATCTGTTTGACCTTCACTAATTGCAAACCATAAAAAAGTACCCGCTTTGCCGGGGCAGTGGTTAATATCCACTCCGTTTTCATATAACGATTGGCCAATCTCGAACATAAAAGTCACACCTTTTAAATCATGAGAGCGGATTAGACGGTAAATTTTTTGATTGATTCCAACTGACAAACCCTTTTCAATTTCTTCAGAATCCCAAAAAATGGTTTCGACTGAATAAAAATCTTTTTCTATGAGCCTACATTGTTGACCCAATTTTTTTTCTGAATTTTCTTCCTTCAAAGTGGTGTTAAGCCGCTTTATTTTATTTTTTAAAGCACCTATTTCCAATGTTACATTAAGCGACTTCGCCATTTTCTTTAAAAAATTTAACTTGAAATAAAAATAATCAATTTTTTCTTGCATACCCACCTTCGCATCACTACCTTCCCAAAATAATTAAAGATGTTTTCCTCCTGTTCATCCTATCAGACTGTTAGCAAGCACAATTTTATATAATTTTAATGCATTTGTAAATTAAATGTTAGATTATGACATGTGATGCCCTATTTAAGGGCAGAGACTGGCGTTATTTGATTATTTTCAACTGCGGTTTTTTTGCACTTTTGTCTTTAGGAGACTCAAACTTACTATTATCAGGAGGAGTATCACCGCCTGGCTCTTCTCCAAAAAACATGCCCTCACCATTTTCCTGTGCATAGATTGCTTTAATGGAAATAATCGAGACTTTAACATGATGAGAAATACCTGAAAAAGAAGCATGAAATTGTAAAGCGATGTTACTAATGAGCAGATCATAAACGGCATCAGGAGAGATATTAAGAACGATCTGTCCTTTACTCACATACTGCCTGGGAACAAAAACTTCCGGTAGCTCAGCATCAACAATAATGTATGGCGTAAGCCTATTATCAACAATCCACTCATAGAGAGCGCGAATTAAGTAAGGACGGCTAGAAGTCATGTTATTCCGCTATCTCACGTTCTGCTTCTGTTAAACTAACCTGGAAACTTTCTCGGCTGAAAACCCGCTTCGCATATTGCTTAATCATATTCGCTGCAGGAGGAAGGTCTATTCCAAGTTGTGGCAAGCGCCACAATAAAGGCGCCAGGTAACAATCGACTAGAGAAAACTCTTCATTCATAAAATAAGGCATATTGCCAAATACAGGGCCCAGTGCAATTAAGTTTTCACGCAATTCCTTCCTAGCCGTCTCCTTCGTTGGTTGGTTAGTTAGAATGGCGTTCATTAGCTTATACCAATCTTTTTCAATGCGATACATCATCAAACGGCTCTTTGCCCTTGCTACGGGATACACGGGCAGAAGGGGTGGATGAGGAAACCGCTCATCCAGGTATTCCATAATGATACCCGCTTCATACAGAACTAAGTCACGATCAACCAATGTCGGAACACTTTGATAAGGATTAAGTTCAATCAGTTCTTCAGGAGGATTATTCAGGTCTACATGGATGATATCTACGCTTACGCCTTTTTCAGCCAATACGATTCTAACGCGATGGCTATATGGGCAAAGAGAACCAGAATATAGGGTCATCACTGATCGTTTGAGAACACTCATCAAACACTCCTTACTCAAAAAACTCAAAAATATAATTATTCTTGTCAAGAATCAACAAACAGAACGGATGCCCAAACCTGAGACCATCTTGAGACCATCTAATAATAAAAGATAACTTGGAATATTAACGTTTAGAGAACTGAGGAGCTTTTCGTGCTTTTTTCAATCCTACTTTCTTTCTCTCAACTTCACGCGCATCACGTGTCAGAAATCCCTGACTCTTTAATTCACCTCGCAAAGCAACATCATAATCTATTAATGCTCGAGCAAGGCCATGTCGAATCGCTCCAGCCTGTCCCGTGCTTCCTCCGCCTCGAACCGTGATATAAACATCAAATTTTTCAACAGCTCCCACCACGACTAATGGCTGCCTTACCATCACGCGAGACGTTTCTCTTAAAAAGTACTTATCTAAAGGTAGATGATTGACGGTGATATTCCCTTTTCCGGGACGAATAAAAACACGAGCAGCAGCCGATTTACGACGGCCCGTTCCATAATTTTGTTCTATTGCTTGTGGCATGAAAAAACCCCGTTAAATATTATCTAAAAGCTCCGGTTGTTGAGCAGCATGTGGGTGCTCAGCACCAGCATAAATTTTTAATTTACGAAACATAGCGCGCCCGAGCGGTCCTTTTGGCAACATTCCCTTGACGGCTAGCTCTATGACACGCGTAGGTGCTTTTTTAAGCATTTCTTCAAAAGTTGCCGATTTTATCCCACCTGGATAACCCGTGTGATGGTGATAAAGCTTGTCGGAGGACTTATTGCCCGTTACTTTGACTTTTTTAGCATTGACCACCACGACATAATCGCCCGTATCCACATGCGGAGTAAATTCTGGCTTATGCTTTCCTCGCAATCGAACAGCTATCGCAGTAGCTAAACGACCCAAGGTCTTATCTGTTGCATCAACCACACACCACTTTCGGCGTACTTCAGCTGGCTTAGCGCTATATGTACTCATTACAGGCTCCAAAGAAATGAAAAGTGAAAAATCTTACAATAAAGCCGTAGATTATACAAGACAAACAGCATGTTTTAAGCAGTGGAATGAGAATTTTATTGGGGCGCAAGGTTACTCGTGTGAAATTTTTCACCATTGAGACATCAGCTCAATCCTTTTTATTGATAATTTATTACTATAATTAATGTAAAATAATTAGTAAAATGATTCAGCGCAGATGAAAGCTTGCTTTTCTGTCGCCCTAGGGCTTGTCCGCGGGGCGGCGTTTGCACGTTTTAGCCAATTTAACCAATTCGCTTAAGTAGGACGCAAAATCCGGTAAGGATTTCTTAAGGTGATGTTGATAGAATGGTTATTAAATCCAGTTAATTTTTAGATTAGAGGTTGCTATGCAAGATAGACGAGAAGTGCCACCAGAAATCGAGGCGAACCTGAGAGCTGTTGGAAACGAACCAAGACCTGACAATCTTGACCCTGCGGCTCCCAAAATTCAACTCACAGAAGTTGAAGCAAAAGAAAGCGACTTAAAGACTCTTATTGAGCGAACAGTGCTTGAGGACGCGGCTAAGCAAAAATTACTAGGCCTTTTAGATGAAGAAATTCGTCTAAAACGTCAATCAAGCCTCGAGGCACTGGACGAAAAAACGCCACAAACTTTATTCTCGCCCCACTTTAAAAGTTTAAAAGATTATCAAGATAATACTCGTAAAGTTTTTACTAAAGACTTACCTAAAGGAGATGATAGCACTCGCGATATTGAAGCCGCGCTGCTTGCCATGCATGAATCCTCAACAAAATTACTTAACCAATCCCTGAATAAAAAGAATGAAGATGATGAATTAGCAGCTTATAACAATTTTAGAAGGCGGTTTCCGCTCGATGAAAATGGAAATGTAGTTTCCGTCGCCCAAAATCCCTTACCCGGAACCTACAACCTCATGAAAGAATTAGAAGGTAAGAATCCTCCCTCCCTCAAGAATGGTAAAAACAAATATATTCATGTGAGCGGGAATACGTTGACCAGTGATGACCCTAAGGCGCTCGGCTATGCCATGGCTTCATCAGGCTTTAAGCGGGCTGAGTTTTCCGGCACGCCACAAAATGCGATTAAGGCGGCCAAGGCGGCGCTAATTTCTGGTGTTGAAACAGTAGCTTTGGACCAGGCTACGCTAGAGAAGCTTAACAACCCTAGATCATTTTCAAGCCCAAGACAGTATGTGCATTACCAAAAAGAATGGGAAGCGCTGACTAATATCATGCATGCAAAATCTGTTACTCGTAAAACAAAAGAAAATGCAGTATTCAATCAATCCCCAGATTTATCGCCACAAGCTCAAGAATTCAATCTTATTTCCGCGAATCAGCCTGGACACAGACAAATGCTGAAGGGAATGAATGAAAAAGAAAGAGCACAGCTTGCCTATGAATTAAGAGATCAGCAGTTTGATGTTGGCGACAAACACTACAATGGTCACGAATACATCAGGCAATTCGTCAAAGAATTTGATAGTTTATTGACAGGTTATGGCGGACAAGTCGCTTTTGACTTTGAATATAACCGTATTGCTGCAACTAGAATTTTAGAAAAAGTTGAAAAAGCAGCGGATCCACAAGGGAAAGCTCAAGCACTTTTAGGAGAAAACCATCACACTAGGATGGCACTTTTTTCCAAGATGGCTGTTGATCTTGACGTGAAAACAATACTTGTCGAGCAATTAATTAATCAGCAAAAATTAGTGGAACAGAATGCACCCATGCTTTCAAATTTCACGCATCCAAGAGGAAATTTTGAAAAAGAATTACGTGCAGTACTGTCGCGCTGCGAGGAAAATGAATTAACAACAATAATGGAAGGAATTAATTACGAAAAGCACAGTCCACTAAAGGAAACTGTGCGCAAAGCATTCGAAAGTACCAACAAGTATAATTATGCTGATGACAAAGCAGACAGAAAATTTTGGAACGACATTGAAAAGGAGCTTGATGTTGATAGGGCTGCCGACACGATATTGACGACGTATACACCTGAAATCAGAATGCGGATATATGAAAAGATCGATCAATTGGACGTAGACCATGCAAGTGCACTTAGGGCAGCAATCATTTTAAAAATACTACAAGAAAGACAAGAATATGAAAAAAATAACCCCATTTTGTCTAAATTTGATCAGGGTGATTTTGAAAAAGAAATTGAGCATGGAGTATTGGAAGGAGTAGATGTTTATTCAGATGATGCCCTTGGGAGCTATCTTACAAGGATAGCTAGCTCAATACAAGATGAAAACTCGCCAGCTTTTGTAAAATTCAAGAATATTTTATCTAAAAAAGGGATAGAATTTGACGAAAATGCGGTTGAATTGAGCGATGAAAGTCAAGACGATGACTTAGACCCCGATGGGAATATCTTTCCTCGCCGCCGCTAAGACCATCATCGCGCAAGAATGCCTTAAAATTGCGGTTTAACGGCGGGTTTTTCTGATTGCATGAGCAGTGTATTGGCGCAATATCGTTTGATGCGCCGATACTTCTCTTCTTCTTCAAGTGAAGGCACATAACCTGATACCAAAATCTGCAACTCTTGGCAGGCTTTCCAAATTGCCCACATCATGAGCGGGTGACCATCTACCATGTGTACCACATCCCAACCTCTGTCATGAACCAAACGTACCATCTCGGTGGCAGTATCCACAATTTGTTTGATTAGGGTTCCCTTGCCGGTACAAAGCCGAATTAACGATCCATCCGCCTCACGCGTATACTTGCCATGCGATGGAAGCTCATCACCAGCAGAGGCAGAAAGCGCACACCGATAATCTATTATTATCCAGCCAGTTTGTGGCTTTACTAATTTAGCAGCCTCAAATTCGTCGACTTTTTTGGGATTTAAGATTTGAACAAACGCAGAGCGCAGCTTAAGATTTTCCATTTCTTGAGGACCGATTTCTGAATCTAGTCTGAGCTCTGGCACGGGCAACCCTTCTGCTCTTTTACCCCACACTACTTTCGCAAAATCCGTTAATAAAGTATCGTCATCTTTAGGCACAAACTACTCTCATGTTTTATTTTATTGATTGTAGCTTTTACATTTAACGAACACAAAATCTTTTCTGATTAGCTAGGCGCGAGGGTCAATAATCGGCGCAAGCTTTTCAATTAAACTATCGCGTAGTTCGATTAGATGGCCGTGGAAAAAATGGCTCACCCCTGGCATACGAATAGTGATTGGCTGAGGGTGAAGTTTTGCTAGCCAGTCAAACACTGTAGAAGCAGGCACCACCTCATCTGCCTCTCCCTGAACCACAATCCAAGGAAAATCAAATGCAGGGAGATTTTCATACGGGCTATGATTCACTGCGGGAGCAATGGTAATCAGCGCTTTTGGAGGAATTTCACTTGCAACCTTAGCCGCAATAAAAGCTCCAAATGAAAATCCAGCCAAGATTAGCTGATAATCTTCAAAATTTTGTCTTGCCCATGAAATCACTGACTTTAGGTCATCCTGCTCCCCATGACTATAGTCGTGCTTACCCTCACTTTGACCGACGCCACGAAAATTAAAACGAATGGGAACAATGTCCAATCGCTGAAAAGCACGAACAACGGTTGTCACCACCTTGTTGCTCATGGTTCCGCCATGCAAGGGATGAGGGTGGCAAATGATTCCAACTAATTTTTTTTTGGAGCTCGGCGCCTCAATTACCGCCTCAATGTTCCCAACAGGCCCATTATCGATCAATACTTTAGTGGATAACATTTTTCTCTTTTCCGTTCTCACGTTCAAATTTGATTTTCAGTCAAGATGCGCTCAAGCAAGGATTGATCTAGATTGGCACTTAATATAGGCTGTCCAATTTCTTTAAGTAATACAAATTTTATGGCTTCTGCTTCTTTCTTTTTATCTTTATTCATAGCCGCAATCAGCTGATCGACTGAGATTTCGCTTGGTAAGTTAATCGGTAAATCTGCCGACATCAAAATTTTTCTGACTCGATCCCCTATTGACTGATTAATCCAGCCTAAACGTATTGACAAATCTACCGCCAAAACTAATCCCACGGCGACTGCTTCTCCATGCAACCACACTCCGTAGCCAAGAGAATTTTCAATTGCATGCGCAAAGGTGTGACCTAAATTCAAAAAAGCTCTTACCCCTTTTTCCTTTTCATCGGCGGTAATTATTTTTATTTTGATTGCAGCAGCTTGTTGAATCGCATAAATCAAGGCAGAGGTTTCTCGATTAAGCACTCTCTCCAAATTAGACTCTAACCAACAAAAAAATTCTTCATCACTGATTAATGCCGCTTTAATAATTTCCGCAATGCCTGATTTATATTCACGAAATGGAAGGGTCTGCAAGGTATGAATATCAATTAACACAGCCCTTGGCTGATGAAATGCCCCAATCATATTTTTTGCCAAGGGATGATTCACCGCGGTTTTCCCACCGATGGCCGCATCCACCTGGCTAAGTAAGGTCGTAGGGAGTTGAATATAGTTAACACCACGCTGGTAGCAAGCAGCCACAAATCCTGTCAAATCACCGATTACTCCGCCTCCGCAATGCAATTAATGTAGCATTACCGGCGATATGCAAGCTCAACAAGTTGGTCAAAAATTTGATTAGCAACTGGCAAGGTCTTGTTAACTTCTCCATCAGGGAGAATAATTTCATTATATTGATAATGGGAAAGCGCCTGCCTTAATTTGGCTAAATATAAGGGCGCGACCTTCTCATTCGTCACGACTAATACTTGCTCAGCTAAAATATAGGGGTGGAGCAAATTTCGATTGAATAGATCCTCTCCTATATAAACAGGATAAGTTTGCCCTGCTAAATTCACTATTAGCTTAATTGGTGTGATCATGTTTTTTTCACTCGAGTTAAAATGGAATCAACAATTCCCTTAAGAGAACCATGATCCGTGTCAATGATATGATCTGCTATTTGCTCATAAAGCGAATCCCTTTCTAAGTGCAACTTTTCAAGAATGGCTTTGAGGTTGGGTTGCTTTAATAGGAGCGGCCGATTTCGACTACGATAAGTACGATTCAGTTGCTCCTCGATACTGACATGCAAATAAATAACTGTTCCTCGCCCAGCAAGATGACGACGATTATCAGCCTTAAGTACCACTCCACCCCCCGTTGCGAGAACAATCCCTTTTTTTTACTTAAATCATCGACGATTTTCTCTTCTCGCTTCCGAAACCCCTCCTCACCTTCCACATCAAAAATCCAAGGGATATCGGCACCTGTTTGTGCTTCGATCACCTGATCTGAATCAAAGAAAGGAACATTCAATATTTTTGCGAGCAACTTTCCAACAGAGGTTTTACCTGCCCCCATCGGGCCCACTAGAAATATATTATTAGTTTGGGAATCTTGCATATTATTACCAATTGATCTTACCTGCTAATCGTTATTCATTATCGTAGGTGTAATTAAAATTAACAACTGCTTAGTCTTGATGCTCTCATGCTGATGAGAAAATAACACACCAACAACAGGCAGTCTGGATATAAATGGCAGTTCATTTTTATTTAAGGTTGCAGCTTTTTCAAAAATCCCTCCCAATACCACTGTTTCTCCTTCCCTAATCGTGACTTCTGCTTTTACCTCTTGTGTTTGAATTGCTGGAGTACCATTCACCGCGAGGGTAGAAACTTTATTTTGATTAACTTCGAGCTCCATGTTAATTCTTCCATCTGGCAAGAGCAAAGGCTTAACTTTTAGACAAAGCACGGCTTTTTTAAAAGTAGTGTTGGTTGCACCACTTGAAGTACTTTCTTGATAAGGAATTTCTTCACCTGATTCGATTAACGCTTGTTTTCTATTCTGTGTAATAATTTTTGGGTCAGCTATTAGCGCACTATGACCCGCTGCTTGCAATGCGTCTAATTGTAAATTCAGCAAGGGGTTTTGGGCAGCTGATGCAACAGCAAAATGTAATCCACTTACCACGGATGTAGGCAAGGAAAGCGGCATTGACTTCTTAGTTTTTTTTGAAGATTTTTCATTGAAATGCAAGCCAAGCTCTTGAACCTTGCTGTTATCAATATTAATGATTTTTGCCTGAATAATAATTTGCTTAACTGGTTGATCAATTTCTTTCAATAAAGTTTTTAATTGCGGAATATTGTTTACGGTATCTTTAATTATCAACTTATTAGTAAGTGGCATCGCAGTTATTTTTAAATTTGTCGAAAATATGTCACTCTGAGAACGAAGCAAAGTTTCCGCTAACATGACATCAACATGTTTAAGACTAAATTCAAAAAAGGTAACAGGAACCGCTTCTGCTAAACGTTTTTGTCTTAATAAAAATTCATTGGGGGTGCCAACCAATAACAAATTTTCAAGTTCTCTCTTAACCAGCCCCATCATTTCTAAAACACCGTCGAAAGCTTGTTTCCAAGTCACATTTTTAAGATGGATGGAAATGAATCCAGATACATTTTCACTCATAATTAAATTACTATTCATTGATTCTGCAAGAAATTGCAACAACTCCCGCACAGAAATTTTTTGAAAATCCATATCAACTAAATGAGCTTGATTTTCAAGGGCCAGCGATTGAGAAATGATAAAAAATAAAAATAAAGCTAGCAGAGTTTTTATCATTGGATAACAGTAAAATGTTGACCATTAAAAAGTAGGACTCGCTGTTTTTCAATTTTCATTACCTGATACTTTTCTCCACCAATTGCGTGACCTAATTTTACAGGATAAATGCTACCCATATTATCCTCCAAAAACGCACATAGCAGATTTTCAGATTTTAAATAACCGATCATATGTAAGTGATCTGGAGAAATTTCTATAATTGATTTGAAAATCATTTGCCGTTCTTGCTTAAAAATATTTCTCATCGAAAATCCAGGACAGGCGGCGATTAATAATGACAAACTCACCAACCATTTCATTGTTGATCAATTTTCAGATAGATAGATAAATCTTGCTCACCATCACTTACAATAAAATCTGAAATAAGGATGCTTTCCTTACCACAGCGATGATAAAAATCTAAAAATTGATTCCAACTCCCTCTCATTAACATAAAATAACCTTGCTCATTTTTATTTAATTCCTCCATTGATAAGCCTGAATTTCTTGCCATCTCTTGCAACAATAATTTAATTTTTTTTGAATCCCTATGAAATTTTTCATATACTCTAGCTTGGCTACACGCTAATAATTGATTAAATTTTTCTTTGTTAACCTTATTTAATACGGTTATTTTTTCCTTCAATTGACCATTGATTAATTTATTCTCCGCAAGAGAATTTTTGTATTTTGAAATCAGCAACGTATATTCAACCAGCCATTGAAATAAAATAAGGATAGCGAACATCCATAATTTATTAGAAAAGAAGGATTTGGTCATTAAGTCGTTCCTTTTAAGCTAAACCCTATCGTGAAACACACCGTTTCCTCATGTTTAATATTTTTTATAATGGCAATATTTTTTTTATAGTTAATCTGAAGTTTTTTCACAAAATTGTTTAATGACTCTTGATTCGCATTATTTAACACCCCATTTACCACCAACCCTTTATCAGTAAATAAGACATATTCCGCCTTTCCATTTTCAGGAAAAGCTGCAGTAACTAAAGTGAGCAAACGCGAAACCTCGATCTGCCTATTTTTTAATTTTTCCTTAATTAATGGCCTGCGATACTTGATTAATTCTTTTGAAAAATTTTCATTACTAATACGGCATGCCTGTAATTTTGTTTTTAAAATTTCATTTGATTGTTTTAGTTTTTCGGTTTTTTCTTCGCACGATTTTCGGACACAATGCGTCGCTATAGCAGATAGCATTATGGTAATAACCAATCCCATCCATAAAACTTTTTTAATTTTTTTTTGCTTTTCTTCTCGCCAAGGCAATAGATTTAACATTTAATCACCATACCAATTGACAAAAGACACGAAGCGCCAATAAAAAATTTTTTTTTGAATTTTGAAGTATCTAGAATATTTAAGGCGTATTGATTTTGAAATTTTTCAATCATTTCTTCATCAAAGCCTAACAATACTATTTGTGAGACAACATTTACTTTTATTTTTTTCATTTCATATAAACGCAGAAATTGAGTTATTTCCTGTGCTAAGCTTTGCATGTTGCCTTCTGGAATGAGACAGTTTTGATAAAAAAGCGCTCGCCCTTCTGCGAATATTATTTGCACCAACTCAAAATTCTGCCATAAAAAAATCGCGTAAACCTGATTGTCATTCAGTTTCAAATTTAATAACAAGCGCTCTACTGCAATAAAATCAATGCTTATCACTTTTAACTTAAGTTTTTTACTTAAAAATAATTTTTTCCAGTTTGCAATGTACTCTTTTTTACCCGCTATTACTCGAATGTCTTTTTTTGTATGATTAATAAACTCAAAGTCGAAACAAATTTCTTCTCTAGGACAAGAAAAATACTGCTCAGCATTAAAAGTCAGAAGATTTAAAATCTCCGCTTCCTTAAACTCCTCTGTGAAATGCAAAATTTTTGACATCATGAACGAATGAGGGACCGCTAAGTAACAAGGAAAATCGAATGAAGACTTAATATGATCGAGTAATTTTTCTGTTTCTTCTATCTTGACTGATCCTTGATTGAGCAGCACTTGTTCATTTTTATGATGTCCGACTAGTGAATAAAACAAATGTGTTTTATTCACGCTCATGCCTATTATGGTATTTTCTTTGCGCGTTCCTATTTTCATCTGGCTCAGCTCTATTGCATACATCACCTTATTTTATTCCATTAAACACTCATAACAACTCGCTAAAAATACGGGGTAACCTACATGCTTTTCTTAGTGAAAGAATATTTTTTATGTTAAAATGATTGTCCTTAATTAATAAAATAAATAGCGTATTAATTCGCAAGCGCTACAAAAACAAATCTTTCAAAAATCCCTAAATATAAACGAGTAAAAAGCTAAAATTAACATGAAAATAATACAAAAAATAATAAAAAGTAGCTTTCTTACCTTCTTTAGCCTGCTAATCACCAGCGTCCTAGCAATCGGCTGCATTATTTTCTTTATCTACCTTCAGTTACCCGATGTTAGCGCTTTAAAAAATATGCAATTGCAGGTTCCGCTACGCGTTTTTACCAAAGATGGCAAGTTAATCGCAGAATATGGAGAAAATCATCGCATCCCTGTCAGTCTTAACGAAATACCACGACGCCTTGTCCAGGGCGTCCTAGCTACCGAAGATCAACGTTACTACGAGCATCCTGGTGTAGACCTAATTGGTTTGGTACGCGCTACTCGAGAGTTGCTTGTCACCGGTCGCAAATCGCAAGGTGCCAGCACCATCACCATGCAGGTAGCAAGAAACTTCTTTCTTTCGAGACAAAAAACCTATGGCAGAAAGTTAAACGAAATTTTATTAGCGCTAAAAATTGATGCGACGCTCAGCAAGGAAAAGGTACTTGAACTTTACTTAAACAAAATTTATCTGGGTCAGCGAACTTACGGCGTTGCAGCTGCGGCAGAGGTCTATTTTGGCAAATCTTTAAAGGATTTGAACCTTTCTGAAATTGCCTTGCTTGCTGGCTTGCCACAAGCCCCTTCTCGAGATAACCCGATCGACAATCCCAAAGGTGCTCTTGAAAGACGCAATCATGTTTTAGAGCGCATGCTAGCTAATCGCTACATTAGCCAGCGGGAATTTGATTCCGCGATCACCTCTCCCGTCAATGCAAAATTACATAATCGCAACAAAACGATGGAAGCGCCTTATGTCGGCGAGATGGTAAGAGCGGCCATGCTTGAAGCATACGGGGACGCCGCTTACACAAGTGGATTAAAAGTTTATACGACAATCGATTCACGCTTACAAACTGCAGCAAATGAAGCACTGAAAAATGGTTTGATCAATTATGATAAGCGCCATGGCTTTCATGGCGTTGAAAGACATATCGCCAAGCCTTCTCAATGGCTAGTTAAATTAAGAAAAACGCCAACCATCAACGGGATGATTCCTGCAGTGATTATCACCACCCAGCATAGCATCACCGGAATGCTGGCTAACCGCATGAAAATAACAATTGAAGCAACCGACTGGACAAAGAATAAACTCTCAAGAGGAGACATTGTTCGAGTCAAGCGCCTACCAAACGGCTGGGCGCTCACGCAGATACCTAGAGCTGAAGCTGCCCTTGTTTCACTTGATCCTTCTACCGGTATGATTCTTGCGCTAACCGGTGGTTTTTCTTTTAATCAAAGCCCCTATAACCGAGCCACCCAAGCCAAGCGCCAACCTGGATCAAGTTTTAAGCCATTCGTTTACTCTGCCGCATTAGAAAAAGGATTCACTTGGGCAAGCATTATTGACGACGCGCCCATTGAGCTTTATACCACAGGCTCAAATACTGCCTGGCGACCTCAAAATTCAAATCTGAAATTTTACGGTCCAACGCGCTTACGCTTTGGCCTGGTGCATTCTCGCAATACGGTTTCTATTCGCTTGCTGCAAGAAATTGGCGTGCCTTACGCTATTCAATATGCCAGCTTGTTTGGTTTTGACCCTAATGATATGCCAAAAAATTTAACCTTAGCATTGGGAACAAATTCCGCCACTCCTATTCAACTTGCATCTGGCTACGCCACTTTTGCTAATGGCGGTTATCGCATAAAACCTTATTTCATCGATCATATTGATGATGATAATGGCATGGAAGTCTACCATGCTAATCCTCCTTCTTTAGAAAGGGCTATCACTCCTGAAAATGCCTATTTGATGAACAGCGCGCTACAAGATGTGATTCGCCAAGGCACTGGACGACGAGCCTCAGTCTTAAATCGTCAGGATATTGCGGGCAAGACAGGCACAACAAACGATCAAATGGATGGTTGGTTTGCGGGATATAATAGCGATATTGTAACCACAGTTTGGGTGGGCTTTGACCAGCAACGTTCGCTCGCTGAATATGGTGCAGATGCGGCCTTGCCCATTTGGATTGATTTCATGCGAGCAGCATTAAGTGGCAAGCCAGAACATACACTCAGCCAACCGCCTAATATTATAAAAATTCGTCTTAATCGAAATGGCTTTACTGATGATACCAACCCAATTGGTATTGATGAATTATTCGATAAAGCGCACTTACCCAATGACGATAATGCACCACCTACAAAGAAAGAAGCCCCTGTTGAAAAAATTGAGCCGCCAAGCGAGGCATCGGAAAATACAGATGAGGATATCAATACTTCACTTGAACTCGATAAACCCAATCTTGAGAAAAAGGAAAACGCTGAAGAACCCGCTCTAACAACAGAAAAAAAGGACACACAAGAAGAAGGAGAGGAGTTATTTTAGGATGGTTAAGGTAGAAGCAGTCAAAAATTATTTATTGAAACTACAACAGGAAATATTAAGCTCAATCCAACAAAGAGATGAACAAGTTCAAATATGCGAAGAAGACTGGCAACGAGCGCAAGGTGGAGGCGGAAAAACTCTTGCAATTACAAAAGGCAGTCTATTTGAAAAAGCCGGCATTAATTTCTCTCATGTCTGGGGCACTGAGCTTCCTGCCTCCGCTTCGAAGCTTCGCCCTGCTCTTAAAGGCACCAGCTTTCACGCTGTCGGCCTCTCTACTATTATTCACCCTGAAAATCCTTATGTGCCGACTTGCCACGCCAATTTTCGTTTCTTTCAAACAGGCGACAACGCGGATTGGTGGTTTGGTGGCGGTTTTGATCTTACGCCTTATTATGGATTTGATGAAGATTGTATTCATTGGCATCAAACCGCAAAGCAGGCATGCGATCCTTTTGGCAAAGCCGTTTATCCTCAATATAAACAATGGGCCGATGACTATTTCTTTTTAACACATCGCAATGAACCAAGAGGAATTGGCGGAATTTTTTTTGATGACCTTAATTGCTGGGATTTCGAAACTTGTTTTCATTTTTTGCAAAGCGCAGGGGAGCATTTTATCAAAGCTTATTTCCCAATTGTTGATAAACGCAAAGATATAGGCTATGGAGAAGCGCAAAAAGCATTTCAACATTATCGCAGGGGTCGCTACGTGGAGTTTAACTTACTTTATGATAGAGGCACGTTATTTGGCTTGCAGTCAGCAGGCAGAATCGAATCTATTTTAATCTCCCTCCCTCCCATGGTTTCCTGGGAGTATAATTGGCAACCCACCCCTGGCAGCCAAGAGGCAAAACTTTATGAGGTTTATTTAACACCCTATGATTGGGCAAGGTCTCGCCTAAAATCCATTCACCCAGGATCGGATATTGAATAGTTACACCATTTATTGGCTTTATCTGTTAGAATCTTTGCTTCAGCCTGTCTATCCGAATTAAGAAGAAACCTCATGAAAGCAAAAATTGCAAGCTTAGTACGAGCAAGTTTACATCAATTTTTAAATGAATCGGATATGCCTGAGAAAATTCATATCGAACGAACTCGGGATAGCAAGCATGGTGATTTTGCCTGCAACACGGCTATGGCTCTAGCAAAAACATTAAAAATTAATCCCCAAGACCTTGGCAAAAAAATTATTTCTCATCTTCCGGTTACTGCAGAAATCAAACAAGTTGCAATGGCTGGGCCAGGTTTTATCAACTTTCATCTCACAGATCAGGCTTTGCAACAAATTATTGCTGAAATCATTAAGCAGGATGGTATCTATGGTCAATCTTCCTTAGGCGCAGGGAAAAAAGCCATTGTGGAATTTGTTTCTGCCAATCCAACTGGCCCGCTACATGTTGGGCACGGAAGGCACGCAGCTTATGGAGCCACCGTAGCCAATTTACTTGAAGCGGTTGGCTATAAAGTTCATCGTGAGTATTACGTGAATGATGCTGGGCGCCAAATGCATATTTTGGCCATCAGTATTTGGTTAAGATATCTTGAGCTACTCGGTGAGTCGATTACTTTTCCAAGAAATGGCTACGTTGCTAACTATGTCATTGATGTTGCAAAAGTAGTTAAATCTCTGCATCAAGAAAAATTTTTAAGACCTATTCACCAAATTTTTCAAGATCTGCCTCTTGATGAAACTGAAGATGGTCAGGGCGATAAAGAAATTTATATCGATGCCTTGATTTCGCGTACTAAAAACTTGCTAGGCAATGACTACGAAATCCTATTTAATCTTGGCCTTAAACAAATTTTAACTGACATCCATGAAGATCTAGCTGAATTTGGCATCACTTTTCAAGAATGGTTCTCGGAGAAAAGCCTTGAGAACAATGGTGATGTTCAAAATGGCATTGATCAGCTACACCAGAACCACTGCATCTATGTACGCGATGGCGCAACTTGGTTTCAAGCGACGTCCTATGGCGATGAAAAAGATCGAGTTGTCATCCGGGACAATGGTCAAGCCACCTATTTTGCCTCAGATGTTGGTTATCATTTAAATAAATTCGAAAGAGGGTTTGACTTGATGGTCGATATTTTCGGCGCTGATCATCATGGTTACGCTCCCCGAATTAAATCTTTTCTACGAGCAGTAGGCAAAGATGAGCGTAAATTAACCGTTCAACTCGTGCAATTTGTTGCACTATATCGCGGCAAGCAAAAAATCCCAATGACAACTCGCGGCGGAGTATTTGTGACCTTGCGCGAATTACGCAAGGAAGTGGGTAATGACGCCACACGCTTTTTTTATTTAACAAGAAAAGTGGACCAACATTTAGATTTTGATCTGGAACTAGCAAAATCAAAAACGAACGAAAATCCCGTTTTTTATATTCAATATGCTCATGCTCGAATTTGCAGCGTCATGCGCCAGCTCGAACATCAAGCGATTGCTTTTGAAAGTGTATCACTCTCTCGCTTTTCTCATCTATTAACTACTGATAATGAAAAAGATTTATTGCGCTTGCTTTCACAATATCCAGAAACGATAGAAGCAGCAGCCATCAATTACGAGCCTTATATTCTGGTACACTACCTGCAAGATTTAGCCAATCGCTTTCATGCCTATTACAATGCTTGCAAATTTATCGTTTCAGATGAGGCAATGAGAAATGCAAGATTAGGATTAATCTTTGCGATTAAAATAGTACTAGCAAATAGCCTGCAAATTATCGGGGTATCTGCTCCAAATGTGATGTAAACATAGAACTTTTCTTATGACTAAACGAAAATCGAAAACTGCCTATAAAAAAAGAGCGCAAAAAAAATCTTCTCCCCTTGCCTGGCTCGGAGTGGGCATGATTATTGGACTTGCGATACCAAGCTTTTTTTATTACGATTCTATCTACATCATTCATTAAACTCGGATCAAATTGCTACCCACAAGGTTACCCCATTCAAGCATCATGATCATACAAGACTTAAACTCAACCGCTTGAAAAAAGAAGCTTCACCAAACTATGATTTCTACGACCTGCTTGCGCCAGATGAAAAAACGTCAATTAAGGAAGAAGCGAAAGATATAAGCATTAATGAAGCCGAACCCCGCTTTCAACTTGAACTCGGTAAGTTTACTCATTACCAAGAGGCAGATGAACGAAAAGCTCAACTGGTATTAATGGGTTTTGAAAAGGTTTTCGTTAGTAAACAAAAAACTCATTATAAGCTTTATATGGGTCCCTACCTGTCACGAACTTTGGCAGATGAAATGCAAAAAAAATTAGAAAAAAATGCAATTGATAGTGTGGTCGTTATTAAAAAAACGCTTTAAAGGCTTTTGACTTGAAAACTTGTCGCTTATCCCCATATATAAATATACTGTTTAACTCGATCTTACCATCTCGATTTTCAAAATGAGGATAAAAGAATTGCAACAATTTAGAGGCACGACTATTTTATCGGTTCGCCGTGATGGCAAGGTGGTGATTGGTGGCGATGGCCAAGTGACTATGGGCAATGCAATTGTCATGAAAAGCAATGCCCGTAAGGTGAGACGATTATACGGCGATAAAGTCATCGCGGGTTTTGCAGGTGCAACAGCAGATGCTTTTACGCTTTTTGAACTTTTTGAGGCAAAGCTTGAAAAACATTCAGGTAACCTTATGCGCTCGGCTGTCGAACTCGCTAAAGACTGGCGGACAGATAGAATGTTAAGGCGCCTTGAAGCATTATTAGCGGTTGCAGATCGTCACGTTTCCTTGATGATCACTGGCAATGGTGATGTTATTGAACCTGAAAATAGCATCATGGCGATTGGATCAGGAGGGCCTTACGCGCAGTCAGCAGCAAGAGCATTGCTAGAAAATACCAAGCTTAGCGCTAAAAAGATTGTTGAAAAAGGCCTGGAAATTGCCGCCAATATTTGTGTTTATACCAATCACAACTTAACTATTGAAGAGCTTGAGTAACTATTTAATCCGAGTTTTATTCTGCACTTATCAACTCGATTTACCCTTGAGATACCTATGACTAATCTAGATTCGACCATGACTCCCAAAGAAATCGTCCACGAACTTGACCGCTACATTATTGGTCAGAATAATGCTAAGCGTGCAGTCGCAAATGCCCTTCGCAATAGATGGCGTCGTTTACAGCTCGATCCTGAACTCGCTAAAGAAGTCACTCCAAAAAATATTTTAATGATTGGTCCAACCGGGGTAGGAAAAACTGAAATTGCGCGCCGTTTAGCCGCGCTCACTCGCTCTCCTTTTCTCAAGGTAGAAGCCACCAAGTATACTGAAGTAGGCTATGTGGGACGAGATGTAGAAGGAATGGTTAGAGATCTGGTTGAAGTAGCTTATAAAATGATTAAAGAAATGGAGATTGAAAAGGTCAAACAAAGAGCCGCTGAAACTGCCGAAGATAGAATTCTCGATATTCTATTACCGCAAGCAAAAAGCGCAAAGGCAGTTGAAGAAAGCGAATCCTCAGCTAGACAAGTTTTTCGCAATAAACTCAAGGAAGGGGAATTAGATGAAAAAGAAATTGAAGTAGAGGTTTCCTTGCCGCCTGTCGGAGTGGAGATAATGGGACCTCCCGGCATTGAAGAAATGACCACGCATCTTCAGAATATTTTTCAAAATATTGCCGGCGACCGAACTAAATCTCGAAAGCTGACTATTAAAGACGCGCTCAAGCAGCTCACTGAAGATGAAGCCAGCAAAATGCTCAATGAAGATGAAATCAGAACCCGTGCCGTTAAAAGCGTTGAACAAAATGGCATTATTTTTATTGACGAATTAGATAAAATTATTAAACGCGAAGGTGGGGGTGATGTTTCCAGAGAAGGCGTGCAAAGAGACTTATTACCTATTATCGAAGGAAGTACTGTTTTTACTAAATATGGAATGGTAAAAACCGATCACGTCTTATTTATTGCATCTGGCGCTTTTCATCTCGCTAAACCCTCTGACCTGATTCCTGAATTACAAGGCAGGCTCCCTATTCGCGTTGAGTTAAGCGCATTATCAAGTGAAGATTTTATTCGCATTTTGACTGAACCCAATGCTTCACTTACCGAACAGTATGTTGCGCTGATGAAGACCGAAGGCTTGGATCTTGCTTTTGCCCAAGACGGTATTAAACGTCTAGCGGAAATCGCTTATCATGTTAATGAACGCACTGAAAATATCGGCGCAAGGCGACTACATACCATAATGGAAAAATTACTCGAAGTCATTTCTTTTGAGGCACCGGATCGAGCGGGCGATCAAGTCATGATTGATAAAAAATATGTCAATAAACAGCTAACTCATCTTATTAAAGATGAAGATTTAAGCCGTTATATACTCTAAGCTCTGCAACACGAAAACTGTCATATAATCGATGAGCTATAATTAGTACATCTTTGATAAATTAGGAGAAAGATGCTGTGATAGGTGGTCAACTTAATACTGATGATATTCAACTACTCCAGGCTGCAATGGCCAACCCCAGCAATGAGGGAACCGTTAATAGACTGGCGCAGCAAATCGAAGAAAACTCTTTCTTTTCCGCTAATGATGTTGCTTTACAATTAAAAAATCCGAACAGTCCACTGTCAAAATATTTTAACAGTCTTATGCTAAGCTACGCGGCAGCCGATGAAGCGGCACAACGAAATTGGATACAACAGAGAATCAGTCAAGAACGAGAAAAGCTTAATGAAGAAGAGTATGCGCTCTATATAGAAAAACAAGAAAAACTCCCCACTAAAGCCATGCACAAACTCGAAACTGTCCAAAATTTATTGCTTTTGCAAGGAGATTTAAAAAGCTTAGATAAAGGAATTAACCTAAAAGCTTTTAAAGTCCAGGATTTGAATTCTCTCATTAAATACTTTTCAAATGGAGAGGATATAGATAAAGCCCGGCTGACCATTGAAAGTAAGTATAAACAGGCGGAAAAAAACCGAGAAATGCTTAAAGAAGAATTAGCAAATCCGTTACTGTCGATCAAACAAAAACAGGCAGTACAATCTCATCTTGATAACTATGACAATCATCTTCAACAATCTGCTGTTGATACCTTAGTCAATACACTTGAGAAACATGATATTTTTCCAGAAGGGGCGAGCGGCATGCATCGCATGCTAGATAAAAATTTATTACATGAATCCCTTTATGCGCAAACATTTAATCGAATGAAAGTTAGATTACAGCGTCCAGAAAACGCGCCTCGCCAAGAAAAATCCCTATCTAAAGCTTCACGGTATGATCGACTATCTAATGGGTTGAATGCCGCTATTGATCGAGTGTTAACCGGGCACGAAGCAGAATTTCTAATACAGTCGACTCGATCAGTCGCTTTAGCAAAAATAAGTGGTCTACTTGACTCCTCTTTAATGGCAAGGAGAAATCCAGCAGAAACTAAATTTATCTCTCAAGCCGTTCGAGAAACATTAGGCACCTTGAAAGGAGAGCCAGTCTTCCATGATGCTGCTCAATTTTTAGACAAATGGACAGCACGTTATCTCACCAAACAACAGGTAGGTCGCCCCAGCTGGACACAAAATGTCTCTACCATTACGTTAACACCTGGTCAATCTACTCAGAAAATTGATCCTCAAACCTACCTCGAAATGGCAAAACAGGTATTTAGCGAAGAGAATATCGCCACTACTTCAAGCGGATTCAAAACCTCTGTTAATTCCACGCAGCTTTATTATGATGAAGAAAAGGACCAATGGATGATGAATAAATTTGAGCCCACAGCTTATGAAAAAATTGCACAGCTGATGGCACTCACTGGCAATTCAGTTGACGTAAGCGCCATACGCGATCCTCATCAAATTGAAGCCGCATTAATCGCCGCAAAAACCGGGTTAACAGTGACCGGCATGACGCAAACTAATAAACAAGATTTTGATAAACGACAAGAAGAGCAAGACGTAACAAAGGGTCCTGCTTCTCCCAAGTAATTTTGTAACTATTTCTTAGGGTTTGTTAAGATCAACAAACCCTTCATCTCCAAGCCTGATAATCGATTGTATTAATTTTTTCATCGCCTGCCCACGATGGCTAATTTGATTTTTTATCTCAGCTGGCAATTCTGCTGCAGAGCATCGGTAGGTTTCATCATAAAATATTGGGTCATAGCCAAAGCCTTCAGAGCCAATAGGGGCGGTTAGTATTTTACCCTGCCATTTTCCCTCGCAAATGATTGGGCAAGGATCATTTTTTTGTCGCAAAAGCACTATTACGCAATAATAATAAGCATCTCGAGAAACAGCATTTATTTCAATTTGATTTAAGAGTTTTTCGATATGCTTTTGCATCGTCACGCCTTTTCCTGCATAACGCGCTGAAAACACACCCGGCTCTCCGCCAAGGCCTGGCACCACGAGTCCAGAGTCATCTGCAATTGCTGGCAAATGGGTCAAGGCTGTGGCTTGTCTTGCCTTTAAAAGCGCATTTTCAACAAAGGTGGTGGCCGATTCTTCAGCCTCTGGCACATTGAATTCACTTTGAGGAATAATCTCGATTTGACTACCGAGAACAAGTTGTTTTATTTCTTTTATCTTGCCAAGATTATTGCTTGCAAATACTAGCTTCATTGCTGTTCCTCCCGAAATAATGACAATTTCGTCCTATTGTCACTCGCATGACCTGATTTAAATCAGCAAAAGTCGCGATCTCTTTATAACTATTCACCTTCAATAAATTTTGTACTTTTTTTGCCTGATTGTAACCATGCTCTAACAATAACCACCCGTTATCTTTTAAATAGCGTTTAGCTTGATGAATGATAGTTCTAATGGCAGACAGGCCATCAGGACCTGCCACTAATGCTGCTAGTGGCTCATATTTTAACGCTTGCAAATGCGCATCTCCTTCAGCGATATAGGGTGGATTGCTTACAATCGCATCAAATTGTTGCACTGGGAGCGATAAACACCAATTTGATTGCTTGAGCTCCAAATTTTTTATTCCATATTTTCTCATATTTTTTTCAGCTATCGCTAAGGCTTCGCATGAAATATCTGTGCCAGTCAGCTTCCAACCAGGTCTTTCCAAAGCTAGGGCAATGGCAATTGCTCCGCTACCTACTCCTAAATCCAAAATTGAAATCGGCTCTTTCGGTAAAATTTTTAGGGCTATTTCAATTAAACATTCTGTTTCTGGCCTCGGAATGAGCGTGCTGGGATTAACCTCAAGGTCCATCGACCAAAATGCTCGATGACCGAGCAAATAAGCAATCGGTACCCCTTCACATCGCCTTTCGATAAGCATTAAAAATTTTTTTTGCTGAAAAACGCTGAGAAGTTGATTAGCGTGTGCATATAAGTAGGTTCTAGAAACTTGCAAAACATGACTAAGCAAAAGCTGAGCTTCAAACCGAGCTTCGTCAAATTGGCTTAAGCGCTGACTTGCCTCATTAAGAGCACTTTCAATAGTTAATACTTGAGAGGACACAGGCAATTCGTTAAATATCGGCAAGGGTGGCAAGTTGGTCTGCCTGATGCTCACTGATTAATGGATCAATCACTTGATCTAAGCTGCCTTCCATAATTTCATCGAGCTTATAAAGCGTGAGATTAATTCGATGATCAGTTATTCGCCCCTGCGGGTAATTATAAGTACGAATACGCTCCGATCTATCTCCCGTTCCGACTAGATTTCGTCTGGTTTCTGCTTGTTCTTTTTGCTGCTTGGTACGCTCCTGATCTAGCAATTTAGATTGCAATAACGCCATCGCACGTGAGCGATTTTTATGTTGTGATCTTTCATCTTGGCATTCCACCACAATACCAGAGGGCAAGTGGGTAATTCGGATGGCTGAATCTGTTTTATTCACATGCTGTCCGCCCGCACCTGATGCGCGATAGGTATCTATTTTTAATTCTGCTGGATTAATTTGAATTGCATCGACTTCATCTACTTCTGGCATAACCGCAATGGTACAGGTTGAAGTATGAATTCTTCCTTGCGACTCAGTTGTGGGTACGCGCTGAACTCGATGTGCACCTGATTCAAATTTTAACCTTGAATAAACTCCCTTACCGCTGATACGACTAATGAGCTCTTTGTAACCTCCATGTTCGCCCAGATGCTCAGAAACGATTTCAATCTTCCATCCTTGATTTTCAGCATATCTTGCATACATTCTAAATAAATCGCCTGCAAAAATGGCGGCTTCATCTCCCCCCGCTCCTCCTCTAATTTCAAGATACACATTGCTTTCGTCTTCTGGATTAGGCGGAATTAACAAACATTGAAGTGTTAACTCAATGGATTCGAGTCTGGGGTATAATTCGACTAACTCCTCTTCTGCTAGCTGGCGTAATGCTTGGTCCTCGTCTTCACGAAGAGCGAGTGCAGAGGCAATGGCTTCTTGACTATGCTGATATTCATTAAAACAGGTAACCAGTGGTTCTAAATGCGCATATTCTTTAGACAAATCTCTAAAGCGATTTTGATCACCAATAATTCCAGGATCATTGAGTAATAAACTTACCTCTTGAAATCGCTCAATAAGGTAATTGAGTTTTCGTTGAATGGAATCTTTCATATCTTTTTTTCACTATAAATGTTCAATATCTTTATTTTTAATCGTAGCTAAATAATTACGCTAAGTCTAATAGCTGGCGCGCCACATCTAACAGGTCTATTCGCCCTTCGTAAGCGGCTTGTCTCATTTTAATTGAGGGCCCATGGGAAATTTTATTCACTAAGTTATATGCCATTTGCTCTAGTAATATTTCTGGATCGACTCCTTGGTGCAACTTAGATTTTGCTTTAGCTAACTCAAGCTGGAAGGTATCCGCTATTTTTTGCCTAAAATGCGTAATCAAGTGATCCGCTTCACGCGATTTTAAGTCTGATAGATAATGTTTAGCTTGCAGTTCGATTAGACTTTCTGCTTCAGCGGCAGCAATCTGCCGTCCCTGACGGTTCTCTTCAAGGATGAGATTTAAATCATCGATATTATAAAGGTAAACATCTTCCAAGCTTCCCACTTCAGGTTCTACATCTCTTGGAACAGCTAAATCTGCTATGACAATCGGTTGGTGCTTTCTTGCTTTTATCGTGCGCTCGAGTGCACCCTTTCCTAAAATAGGCAGTTCGCTAGCCGTCGCGGTAATAATTAAATCTGATTCTTTTAAATAATCTGGGATCTCAGCCAAAGAAATACAGTGGGCCTTAATTTTTTCAGCTAATTGCTTGGCTTTAAGTGGAGAACGATTTGCAAGGGTAAAATGCTTGACCCCTTGCTTTTGCAAATGTAATGCAATTAATTCAATGGTTTCTCCCGCACCAATTAATAAAGTTTTTTTGGTTGAAAGATGGGTAAAAATACGTCTAGCCAGGGTCACAATTGCAAAGCCAAGCGTCACTGGATTTGCACCGATTTGTGTGCTCGTTCTAACTTGTTTTGAAACGTTAAATACTCGTTGAAATAATTGATGCAAGTGATTTCCTATCGCACCCATTTCTTTTGCCAAGCAAAAAAAATCTTTTATTTGACCCAGGATATGCGGTTCTCCTAACACCATGGAATCCAAGCCGCTCGCAACACGCATGATATGGGTGATGGCTTCCTGTTCTTGATAAAAATACCAGCAAGGCGCAACGGGTTGTTTTAAATTCATCTCTAACCAATGACGGATTTCTTCAGACCTTTGCGCATGGGAATAAATTTCAACCCGGTTGCAAGTCGATACAATCATTGCCTCATTCACGCTGGATAAGGTAACGAGCTCTTTAAGGGCGGATTTTGTTCGCTCCTTGGAGAAGGCTAAACGTTCACGTATCTCGAGCGGTGTTGTCAGATGATTAATGCCACAGACTAATAACGTCATAAAAAATTGCTTTTCTATTAAAAAATGATGTATACCCTTCGTTAGGAACCAATTGTACCGCTTTACGAATCTTAAAACACGAGGATTATTATGAATAAGTGTTTAATTATCACCTGTTGCCTGCTTTTAGTCATTTTATCCGGTTGTGCTCACCAAATTGCCCCGCCTTTTGCCCATTCCATTCCTCAATCAAAAGCCGGGGTTGTTAAGCGCTTTGCGCCTGCCAATATGAAAAATTGGAATATTCAAGGTGCGATCAGTATACAAAATCAAAACAAAATTCAAATGGGAAGTTTTAGCTGGGAGCAAGTGGGTCCTCGTTATGCGATCAATTTTTATGGTCCGTTAAACATAGGCGCTATAGGCATTGCCGGGCAACCGGGTAAGGTGACTTTAAATACTCCAACCAAAAGCGTTTCCGCTCGCACCGGCGAGTATTTGATGCGGCAGGAGCTAGGCTGGTACCTTCCCGTCTCGAACCTGTACTACTGGGTACAAGGCCTTCCTGCTCCAGGTCTTGCTAAAACGCAAAAACAGGATGAAGATCACCATTTGATTTATCTGCAGCAGCAAGGGTGGACTATTCGCTATGCAAACTATCAATCCTTGACTGACCATAGCTTGCCTCATAAAATTTGGATGGAAAATTCTCTTCTCCGTATTAAGCTGGTGATTAATCATTGGAATAGTAATTAATGTCTTTTATCGTCCCCTCGCCTGCAAAAATTAATTTATTTTTACATATTATCGGACGCCGTTCTGATGGTTACCATTTACTACAAACGGCTTTTCAATTCATTGATTTTTGCGATGAAATGATTTTCGAACCCAGAAAAGACAGCCTTATAGCGCTAAAAACCAATTTACCTAACCTGACTTCTGAAGACAATCTCATCACGAAAGCTGCTCGCTTATTACAAAAAATGACTCAATCACCTTGCGGGATCACGATTGAACTTAAAAAAAAAATTCCGATCGGCGCTGGGTTAGGTGGCGGCAGTTCCAATGCCGCAACAACATTACTTATTTTAAACCAGCTTTGGGAGCTCCATTTATCCAAGGAGCGCTTGGCACAGATTGGGCTTACGCTTGGCGCTGATATCCCCATTTTTATATTAGGAAAGGCGGCTTTTGCAGAAGGCATAGGAGAAATATTACACCCTCTCGCTTTATCGGAGCCCTGGGTTTTATTAGTGCTTCCTCATTGCAATACCCCCACTTCAAAAATTTTTTCCGATTCTCAATTGACACGTAACACCCGAGCGATCACAATAGATGAGTTTTTTGCAAATGGCGGAAAAAATGATTGCGAACCTATTGCAAAAAAACACTTTCCAGAAATAGCTTATGCACTTGAATGCCTTAATCAGTATTCTGCAGCTAAGATGACAGGTACGGGCAGCGCTGTTTTTGCTACTTTTGAAGACAAAGAAACCGCTGAAAGAGTAGCAGTTCAATTACCAAAACCATTGAATGGAATCCTTGTAAAAGGGCTAAATAATTCACCCTTGCATGAAACAATGAATCATTTATTTGGGGTGTCGCCAAGCGGTAAGGCACAGGGTTTTGATCCCTGCATACCTAGGTTCGAATCCTAGCACCCCAGCCAAATTTGTAATTACTCAATATCTAAAAAATAATTCGCGAGCCGAAGGAAACACGTCGTGCATGAAGTAAAAATTTTTAGCGGCAATTCTAACCCCGTGCTAGCAAATAAAATCGCCAATCGCTTACAGATCCCTTTAGGAAGAGCAACGGTAGATCGCTTTAGTGATGGTGAAATTAGAGCTCAAATCGATGAGAATGTTCGCGGGCGCGATGCTTTTATCCTGCAATCTACGAGCGCGCCTCAAAATGATAATTTAATGGAACTTATTCTTCTTGGCGATGCATTACGTCGCGCTTCTGCTGCAAGTATGACAGCTGTCATCCCCTATTTTGGCTATGCTCGCCAAGACAGACGCCCAAATTCTGCAAGGGTAGCCATCTCTGCAAAGGTGGTTGCCGACATGCTAGCGGTAGTCGGCTACAATCGAGTCATCACGGTAGATCTGCATGCCGATCAAATTCAAGGCTTTTTTGATATGCCGGTAGATAATGTTTACTCCACACCCGCCATGCTTGAAGATATGGTAAAAAAGCAGCTCACTAATCTAACTGTTGTCTCACCAGACATAGGAGGAGTGGTACGCGCTCGCGCAGTTGCAAAAAAATTAAATGATGCCGATCTTGCTATCATCGACAAAAGAAGACCCTGCCACAACCAGGCTGAAGTGATGCATATCATTGGCGAAGTGGCAAATCGAAACTGCATTATTGTCGATGACATGGTAGATACAGCTGGAACATTGACCCACGCCGCCAGCGCACTTAAAGATCATGGCGCGAAAACCGTTACTGCTTATTGCACGCATCCCATTTTTTCTGGCGCTGCAATTGAAAACATTATGAATTCTGCTATTGATGAGGTTGTCGTTGGTAATACCATCCCCCTTACCGACAAGGCTAGAAGTTGCCCTAAGGTTAGGCAGATTGATTTAAGCCATCTTATTGCAGAAACCATCTACCGAGTGAATCATAAAGAATCGGTCAGCTCATTATTCGTTGATCGTGTTTAAGAACCGCTTTCGCCAGTCAAAAAAATAATGTATAATTCGCGATTCACTTTATCTGCATGTCTATTGGAGAAACACTATAATGTCTGAAGTCTACGAGCTTTCTGTTGAAGCGCGAATAGAAAATGGCAAGGCTAGCAGTCGCCGTTTGCGTCGTTTAAAAAATAAAATTCCGGCCATTATTTATGGCGGCAAAAAGCCTACTCACATGATCCAAGTTGATCATAATGTGCTTTCAAAAGCTTTAGAAAATGAGGGTTTTTATTCTCGCATTCTTACGCTAAATGTTGACGGCAAAAAAGAAAAAGTGGTGCTAAAAGATTTACATCGGCATCCCAGCAAGCCTCAAATACTTCATGCGGATTTTCAACGGGTCAGTCCAAATACACAAATTACTATACAAGTACCAGTGCATTTTATCGGTGCAGATAATTCTCCCGGCATTAAAGATCAAGCTGGTGTAGTTGCCCATTTAATGAACGAAATAGAAATTCGCTGCCTACCTGATTCACTTCCAGAATTTATTGAAGTTGATCTCTCCCATCTGTCAGTTGGCGAATCGGTTTACCTATCTGAAATCAAGCTTCCAAAAGGCGTAGATATTGTTGCCATACCTCAAGGCGAAGGCCATGACCAGCCCGTTGCCAGCATTCATAAACCTACCGTACCCCTAGAAACTTCTGTGACAGAAGAATCGCCCCCATCACCAGAAAACAATACCTAGGTGAGGAGTCAACATTGCTAGACAAAATTCAATTGATTGTGGGCCTGGGCAATCCAGGCGCCACGTATGAAGCAACAAGACATAATGCCGGAGCTTGGTTTGTTGAGTTGCTTGCAAAAAAAAATCATATTTCGCTCACTTCTGAAGCAAAATTTCTCGGCCGAACAGCACGTGTCCAAGCATCTGATTATTATTGGCTCTTTATTCCCACCACTTTCATGAACCATAGCGGCCGCGCGGTAAAAGCGCTCTGTCATTTTTACAAAATACCGCCAGAAGCAATATTAATTGCTCACGACGACTTAGATTTCCCTGCCGGAACTGCAAAATTAAGGCAACATGGCGGGCATGGCGGACATAACGGACTTAAAGATATCATCCAGCATTTGCAAAGCAAAAATTTTAAACGCCTCAGAATCGGCATCGGGCATCCGGGTAATCGCGATCTTGTAACAGATTACGTATTACATCCCCCCTCTAAAAAAGAGCATGAATTAATCCTCACCGCCATTCATGCTGCCATCGATGTCATCCCCACTCTTTTAAGCGGAAATTTTGAAAAAGCCATGCAAATTTTGCATAATTAATAGAAATACCTTCTATCTAGCAGATAACCAAAGAAGGCAAAAACGTCCAGAGGCAGGAGATTATATGGGTTTTAAGTGCGGAATCGTGGGCCTTCCTAACGTTGGCAAATCTACATTATTCAATGCATTAACTAGGGCTGGCATTCAGGCTGAAAATTATCCATTTTGTACAATTGAACCGAATATTGGAATTGTGCCTGTTCCCGATCAACGCTTAACGCAACTAGCTAGCATTATTAAACCGCAACAAATTATCCCAACAACGGTGAAATTTGTAGATATTGCTGGCTTGGTCGCAGGCGCTTCAAAAGGTGAAGGGTTGGGTAATAAATTTTTAGCAAATATTCGCGAAACCCAAGCGATTGCGCATGTTGTTCGCTGCTTTCATGACCCTGATGTCACGCATGTATCAGGAAGCATCGATCCCCTCTCTGATATTGAAACAATCAATACTGAACTTGCATTAGCTGATTTAGAAGCCGTTGAAAAACGCTTAAGCAAACTCACTAAACAAGCAAAAACGGGAGATAAAGCGCTACTTGCCGAAAAAAACCTATTAGAACAAATCAAACAAACGCTAGACCAAGGTTTGTCCGTGAGAAGCCTTGATTTGCCTGAATCAGACAAAGAGTTGCTCAAATCTTTACACCTGCTCACCGCCAAACCCACACTTTATATTGCAAATGTGGATGAGGATAATTTTGCCAACAACCCCTCTTTAGAGAAAGTGCGGCACTATGCAGCGAAGGAAAACTCTGCTGTCGTACCCGTTTCAGCAGCGCTTGAAGCTGAAATTGCAGGCTTAGATGAGGCCGATAAACAAGAATTTCTAACTGAAATGGGTTTGAGTGAACCAGGGTTAGATCGATTAATTCATGCAGGTTATAACCTATTAGGACTACAAACTTATTTCACAGCAGGAGTAAAAGAGGTTCGCGCTTGGACTATCCCCATAGGCGCAACGGCCCCCCAAGCCGCAGGAGTGATACATACCGATTTCGAACGCGGTTTCATTCGAGCAGAAGTGGTGGCTTTCGATGATTACATCGCTTGCAATGGAGAGCAAGGAGCAAAAAATGCTGGCAAATTACGTCTTGAAGGTAAGAACTATATCGTAAAAGATGGTGATGTGGTACATTTTCTCTTTAATGTGTAAGAAACCTTGACATTTTCCAGCTTTGACAGGAAAATTTTCCCTCTTATTCTATTGCGTATCATTATGGCTATGTAGCTCAGCCGGTTAGAGCGCGGCACTCATAATGCTGAGGTCGGTGGTTCGAGTCCACCCATAGCCACCATTTTACCTTTCAGCCAACTATTTCGCAGCCTCAAGACAATAAATGGATTGAATAAGTGAATTTAAGAATTGTTTTTGCTGGTACGCCACATTTTGCCATCCCTTCCCTCTCTGCCTTGATGACTCACTATGAGGTTTGCGCTATTTATACAAAACCAGATAGCCCATCTGGTAGAGGACAAAAGCTGGTGCAAAGCCCTGTCAAACAATATGCGAAAGAACATTACCCCTTAGTGCCAATTTTTCAACCTTCAAACTTAAAAAATATTGATGTCCTCCAGCAACTAAATGAATTGAATGCTGACATAATGGTCGTCATTGCTTACGGATATCTCATTCCAAAATCTTTATATTCGCTATTTCGATATGGATGTATTAATGTTCACGCTTCATTGCTGCCAAGATGGCGAGGAGCCGCTCCCATACAACGTGCCTTATTGGCAGGAGATAGAGAAACAGGGGTTACAATTATGCAAATTGATGAAGGCTTAGATACCGGTGCAATGTGGCAGCAAACGCCATATCAAATTGAACCAGGAGCAACAGCGGGCAGCCTTCATGAATCACTTTCCATTCTAGGTGCAAAATCCTTGATTGGAGCTTTAGATAATATAATTAGAAACCAAACCAAACCAAACCCACAAAATTCGGATTTGGCTACTTATGCCGCAAAAATTGATAAAAAAGAGGCGCACATCAACTGGTTAGAAGATGTCTCTTACATCGATCGCCAAGTAAGGGCATTTAACCCCTGGCCTGTTGCTTATTCTCACTTAAACGGCGTGTTACTTAAAGTTTGGCAAGGATGCATTCTTTCCACTGAAGAACATGCTTATCCACCTGGATTGATCGTCAGCGCTGATGAGACCGGGATAGATGTGGCGGCTAAAAAAGGGCTTTTTCGGATTACTCAACTCCAGCTTGCTGGCGGCAAACCGCTATCTGTTAAAGAGTTTTTAAATTCCAGAAAAGAATTGTTTTCTAGTCAAGCTTACTTAGGAAGTACCCATTCAGCATGTTAGTTGTTTTAGACAGAGATGGCGTGATCAATGAGGAGTCTTTTGCCTATATCAAGTCCCCGGAAGAATGGCGCCCCATCCCAGGAAGTTTAGAAGCCATTGCCAGGTTAAAACAAGCAGGCCATCAAGTCGTGGTAGCGACAAACCAATCAGGCATCGCGCGAGGACTCTTTTCTGAAGAAACATTGACACAAATTCATGAAAAAATGCAAAATGCATTAAGAAAATTGGGAACAGAACTTGATGGAATTTTCTACTGTCCTCATCATCCCGATGATAGCTGTGACTGCCGCAAACCCAAACCCGGGCTGTTAATGGCGATAAGTAAAAAATTTAAGGTCCCAATGACAAGCGCAATTTATATTGGAGACTCCCAAAGAGATATTTCAGCCGCAATGCAAGTAGGCGCAAAACCCATCTTAGTCTTGACAGGCAATGGGCAAGCAACAGCGAGTCAATTAAAAGAAAAGTGTCTGGTTTTCCCCAATTTAGCAGCGGCAGTAACCGCAATTTTAGCCTAATGTTTAATTATAAATTTGGAAAAGGCTTCCCACTCCATCTCTTCTACGCGAACCAATTCAACTTTTGCGGCAGGTGGCCCTTGCCAAAGCCATTGTTCTAAAATCGCCAAACGTTCTTGATCACCGCAGGCGATAAGTTCCACACTGCCATCATCTTGATTTTTAACCCAGCCTATCAAACCCAATTCCACGGCCTTTTTTTGTGTGGAATAACGGAAAAAGACACCTTGAACTTCACCAAATACCCTAAAGCGTTTGCAAATATCAGTCATAATTTTCTCAATCATAAACTACATTGGGTAATTTTAAGATTTTCTGCAAGGTTGAAAAAGCGGGTAACCCCAGCAGCGTTTTATCTAGTCTCCCTTTTTTATCTAAAATAAAAATGACAGGCAGCTGTTTAACCTTCCCCCCCCATTTTTCAATTGGAAAACTTTGTAAAAAAACATATTGAATGCGATAAGCATTTTTTAAATGATTTAATCTGGCATTAGTTAGGTGGCTTGGGTTAACCGCAAAAACAACAACTTGATCAGGATAGTACTTGGCTAACGTATTAAGCATCGGGATTTCTTCAATACAAAGCGGGCACCAGGTAGTCCAATATTGAATGAGAACCCATTTTCCTTTGAAATCCGAAATGTTAACAGGATGATTTTTTGTATCCACAGCATCGGGACGGCAAGCGGTTAATATCAGGAAGGTCAGGGTGGCAATAATTAACTTGCCGTAGTTATTCAACACAGCATTAGATAGATGTAACTTCCCTATTTGCATAACCAATCCCCAGAAAAATGATTAATGGGCCGCAGCTGCCGCTTGCTTAAGTATAGCCTTAAAATCTTCAGCCATCAGCTTGGCGTCAATGGGTGGAGAGAAAAGCGCGGCTAAATCGCCATTTGGATTGAAAAGCAATACCGTTCCGCTGTGATCGATTTGGTAATCCTCATCCTCTTGATTGGATTTAACTTTTGCAAAAAGAATATTCAGTTCTTGTGTCAACTGCTCGATTTGTGATTCTGACCCAGTTGCCCCTTTAAATGCTTTATTAAATGAAGTGACATAAGAATTAATGCGTTGCAATGAATCCCTTTCCGGATCGATTGAAACGAAATAAATTTGTGGCAAGGGAGAAACTTGATCATCTACTAAGTTTTGATAAAAATGATTTAAGCTGGTTAAAGTAGTTGGGCAAAGCAAGGCGCAATGTGTAAAACCAAAAAACAATAGACTCCAATGCCCTTTCAACTGTTGATTGGAAAATGTGCTTCCAGTCGGCGCATTTTTTAATTCAAATGGTTTTAACGCACGAGGCGTTTTAAATGCAGTGCCACTTTGGAGATTAAGCGCTTGGTCATGGGTGGGATGAACATTGTATTGTGACCACGCACCAAATAGGACGGCAATTAGACAAAATGCAATGGCAGAAAAAATAACTGGTTTCTGTATGCTGCTGCGTTTAGACATAAATTTCCTTCCCCGACATCAGAATATAATAATGATCAATTAACAAAAATAAAAACATCAACATTAAATAAAAAATAGAATAAGAAAAAGTTTTCATTGCGATTTGGACACTATTGTTTCGATAGAGTTGCCATGCATAAAATAAAAAGCCAAACCCTAGTACGATGGCAGCAATTAAATAAATCCCGCCGCTCATATTAATCGCGAAAGGTAAGATGGAGGTGATAACCATGAGTATGGTATAGAGCAGAATACAAAGCTTGGTAAAAGGAATGCCATAGGTTACCGGCAGCATGGGAATTTCTGCTTTTTTATAATCCTCAAAACGGGCGATGGATAAAGCCCAAAAATGAGGGGGCGTCCAGGTAAAAATTAATAATACCAAGAGTAGAATGCCGGGAGAAATCGAATTGGTGATAGCAGTTGAGCCGAGCAGCGGGGGCATTGCGCCTGCCAATCCTCCAATCACAATGTTCTGAGATGTCGCTCTTTTTAAGAAAATAGTATAAATCAGCGCATACCCAATCAGGGTAGCAAAGGTCAGAATAGCAGTGAGAATATTGATATAAAAAATCAACACTATCATGCCAACTAAAGTTAATATCAACGCAAAAACACCGGCTTTTTGTGGTGAAACCTGACCAGATGGGATGGGTCTGTGCTTAGTTCTACCCATTAAACTATCAATTTTTCTATCGATTAACTGATTGAGTACGCCGCCTGCGCATGCCGATAATCCAATCCCAAGCGTTGCTAATAACATTACCTTGCAATAGACCTGTTCAGATGCAAGCAGCATTCCCACGATGGCAGTCAGCAGCATCAAGGCAACGACACGAGGTTTGCAAAGCTCATAATAATCGCGAAAAAATCCTGTTTTCAAGAAACCCACTCTCCTTTACATCCCATATTCCTCTCCTCTGCCACCTTTTTGGGCGCGCTCTGTACCTGATAATTGAGCGTCAACATTGAAATCAATAACAACAACGCACAAGCATTATGTGTTACCGCAATGGGTAAGGACAATTGGGTAGCAATATTTAAAATGCCAAGGAATATTTGTGTAAATAAAAAGATAAAGATAAAACTCATGGTGTTTTTAAGTGCCCCTGTCCCTCTGGAAAAAAGCACATAACTTCCTAGTGAGGATAGATAGATGAACACCAGGAACGCGCCATAGCGATGAGACATTTGTATCGTCATCCTAGCGGTCTCTCCCAACACTCCCCCTTGATAATTTTTTCCAATAGGAGAAAAGAAGTTAAAGCCTTCAGAAAAATTCATTGGAGGAAAAAGTGTACCTCGACAAAATGGAAAGTCTGGACAAATAATGGAAGCATAATTCGCACTCGTCCATCCTCCTAAAAAAATCTGTAAAAAAATTAAACAAACTCCGAAAGTCACCCAAGGCTTAAGAGAACGAGAGATTGAGGGCGGCGTTGTTGCAATTGATGTGGAGTGAAGAAATAGCCACCAAAGCAATGAAACAATAGTCATTCCGCCTAATAAATGGCCCATTACCACAAGTGGGAGCAGCTGCCAGGTTACCGTCCACATTCCAAGCATGGCTTGAAAAAAAATACAACCCACCAGCACTAACGGTATTTTATAGGGAAATTGCTTCGAACTTCTGGTGAGAAAACTCCAAATTGCGAGCGTCGCGATAAGAAGAACCAAAGAACCGGCGAAATAACGATGCGTCATCTCTGCTTGAGCTTTTTCAGGTTCAATTGCTTGCTGCGGGTAAAGCGCTTTAGCTGAGGCCACGTTCGATGCGGATGTTGGCACTACCAGCTGCCCATAGCAACCCGGCCAATCAGGACAACCGAGTCCTGCTTCTTTTAATCGAGTATATGCGCCTAAAATCACAACTGTGAAGGCTAGCACGAGAGAAACAAACACGACTCCAAAGTAAAGCTTTTTCGTATTATCCAATTTGTGACACCTTTAATACTCGTTGTAAATCCTGCAAAATACTTTTGGGCGTGACATTTTGACCGTAAAACAACACGATATTACCAAGCGGATCTACAAGATAAAGCGAACTTTTTGTTAAAGCAAGTTTTTTAGGCAAAATTGACTCAAGCTTTGCTAGTTTTGTATTAGAAATAATAAAATGAGCGGTACCCGGAAAATTTTTCAACACCTGGTCAATCGCTCCCTGTTCTGACTTTGGCAAGGTGATAATCGCCCGCTCAATACGCGCCCTATCCTTACCCGTCGCTTGTCTAATTTGGCGCAGATAGTAAATAAATTGCTCTGTTTTAGGATCTTTGACCTCCTCTGTGAGATAAAGCAACCACCACCTACCCCGGATTGGCGGAGAACCATCTTTAACATTCATTAAATTCAATGAATCAATTGAGATGGAGGACGGCATTAATGTGCCGTGATTAACTTTATGGCCAACAAGAAACCAGCCGCGCGAATAACTTAACCAAGCAATAAGCATGGGAACAATAAAAATAAGCACCAAGATAGATACCGTAATTCTGCGTTGAAATTGTTTCATAAAGTCTCTCTTGAAATATTGACGATTAAATAGATGACTACCAAGGTAAAAGCCAATAAAAACCACTGAATGGCATAGCCAGTATGGCGATAAGAAGGAAAACTAACGGGATGCCAATCTTTAATCAAGAAAGAATCTTCGCCCTCTTGTAAAAGCAGATAAAAAGGGTAGAGAGGCTTTCGCAAAACCTTCTCTAATTCTTTAAGCTTAATTGATTGAACTAATAGCGGCCAGCTGGCTGGGTTTAAATCCTTTTTCAGCAAAAAAGTGTTTTCTGGAAAATAAATCAAGCCCTTTAACGACAGCTCATTTTTTGGAGTATGAATAGTTGGCAGTGAATGTCGATCATGAGCAGGAACAAAGCCTCGATCAACCAGCAAAACCCTTTTGCTATCTCTCACAAAAAATGGAGAAAAGATATGGTACCCTACCTGTTGTTGATGAATTTTATTATCTAAATAAATTAGATGAGCAGGATCAAAACTTCCCCTCACCTGAATAGAACGATAACGTAACTGCCTATCTTCTAGCTGCTTGATTTCGTTTAAGGCAAGCAAGGTGCTTTTAGAGGAAAAAAGTTGTTCCCAATGCTTTTTTTGCGCAGCGCGATGTAATTGCCAAATCCCCAGGTTAATTAAAATCGGCAGTAAGCAGATCACGCAAAGTGTTGGCAAAAGAGAGGGGGAGAATACATAACCAAAAAAGTGTACACTCATGATAGGCTTGGAATGAGTCAAGGTTGGCTCCTAAAAGGGAAACATATTACATGATAATAAAATTTATCATCTTTTTACTACTGATCGCGATACTTTATTGTTTAGGCAGCGCAGTTTTTTTTATGATTCGCGGAAAGAATAATTCAACCAGCATGGCAAAAGCACTGACTTGGCGAATTGGTCTATCATTATTTTTATTTATTATGTTATTTGTTGGCTATTTACTGGGTTTGATCACACCCAATGCTTTTTAAAAGGAGCAGATCATGGCAATGAAGCTAAGTTCCCTCATATTAATTTTTCTTATTATCGTATTGCTATTTGGCACGAAGAAGCTTCGCAACTTAGGTGAAGATTTGGCAGAAGCTTTTAAGGGCTTTCGTAAAGGATTGGATGAGGAGAATAAAAACAAGCATGATTGAAATTAGCCTATGGAAAATTTTTGTTGTTTTCTTGGTTGCGTTCATTGTGCTGGGACCCAAGCAATTGCTGAAAACGGCTGCAGGTGCAGGGAAATTATTACATCAGCTCAAGGGAATGCTTAAGGAAATGCAAGCTCAACTCAAAGATAGCTCGAAAAAGTAATTCTCATGGAATACTTATTAGAATTAAGGAAACGATTGCTTGCCTGCACCCTAGTTACCCTATTTTTTTTCATTCCACTTTGTTTTTTCGCCAATCCGCTATATCAAGGTTTAAGTCAACCGTTATTATCACAGCTGCCTGCTTCGCACTTAATTTCAACCTCTATTACCGCACCGCTTTTAGTTCCTATTAAATTTGTTTTTTTAGTTAGCTTATTTTTGCTCATTCCTTTTTTTTGTTACCATTTTTGGCAATTTGTCTCTCCTGCGCTTTACTCGAAAGAGAAAAAAATTACCTGGGTGTTAATGCTCCCTAGCGTGATTTTATTCTATCTCGGCACTCTCTTTGCTTATTTTGTTGTTTTACCCATAGTTTTTAAATTCTTCATTCATACTACTCCAGCGGGAGTCACACTGTTACCTGAAATCGGACAATATTTAAATTTTGCCTTGCAAATACTCTTTGCATTTGGTTTAGCCTTCGAGGTTCCCATCTTGGTTTGGGTTCTCGTTCATTGCCACTTAGCCACCATCAAACAACTACGCGGGGCAAGGCGCTATGTCATCGTCGGTGCTTTTGTTGCTGGAATGCTGTTTACTCCGCCAGATATCCTATCGCAATTTTTGTTGGCGGTGCCTTTATGGCTGTTATTCGAGGTAGGGCTTTTATTCGCCGCAATATTCTAGATGGACTTACGTTCGACTTGCCCAGGCATGAAAAACCTCCGCCAAATTTTCTGGTAAATTAGGAAATTCATTTATTTGAATGGCATCCAAGTCAATCCAGATATCCGTATTTTTTATCCTGCCAAATATTGTCTCGCGTATCATTTTAATCGCATCGATTTCAGGTGGCCATTTAATCAGCTTCATTAAAAACTTAAGAAAAAATGAAATAATTAAATGAAATAAAAAGATTTTGAAGTTATTATATGTAAATCACATAGCATTTTATTTTATCTCCTTTAAAAGTAGTGTTACTATTGATTTTTTTCAGATAGTATGGCAATTTTAAGGCTCATTTAAGCATGTGGCTTAAAGATTTTCAAATATTTAACAAAAAAATATGGAAATTTTTAAATTTTTGATATAATTTGTGAATTATTAACCAAATAGGTGAACAACAATGCCAGTGGCCGATATATTAGATCAGAAATCAACTCCTGAATCGCGAGGCAAGCGACTCAAGAGCTTAAGGATGATGGCGGGATTATCTCGTAAAGCACTTGAAGATAAATATGATGTCAGTGCGAGTACGATGCAATCTTGGGAAGACGCCAAAGCAGGGGGATTGACCGAAAAAGGTGCGAAACGAGCAATCGAAGTCTTCAGGCAAGAAGGCATTCGATGCAACGTGGATTGGCTTTTATTCGGCATTGGTACGCCTCCTCAGCTTAGTGACAAGCTGTTTCAAAAACAAGTCCAGCTACAAGATGTCATTGAAGGTCGAGTAGAGATTGCTGAAGAACGAGCAATTGTCAACGAGCTCCTTGCTTTCAGACAACATAATCCTGATGCCGTCGAATTTATCATGCCTGATGACGGAATGACCCCTTTATATCGCAAGGGTGACTACGTAGCAGGTAAGCGACGTTATAATGAAGCGATTAACAATGTATTAGGTATGGATTGCATTATTGAAACTAAGGAAAATGAAGTATTATTGCGACGTTTGAAACCTGGTTCACAAGCCGGACTTTACACATTAATTTGCTTAAATCCTGAAGCCTGCGTCACTGAATTTGCCCTACATGACCGCGAAATCTTAAGCGCAGCACCCGTGATTTGGTTACGACGCAAAGACCCTTAACCCTCGCCGTAGTGCCTAGCGTATTATCTCACCTCTCCCACAAGGGAGAGGCGAGAAACTTATGGTTAAGCATTTAACAAAAAGGCTGTGATGCTTTTTATTCTCTCCTTGTTTATCGCCTCTCCTATTTCTTTCCCTTTTAAATTTTTTTGAGAAATAATCGGCAAGGCATCGGTTTTTTTTAAATGAATTAAGCACTGCTGTAATAGCGTGATTAATGATCCTTTTTGGTTTTTATCTAACAAAAAGCAAGTTTTCAGAAATAAATCAAAACGAGCGCTTCGTCTAAATGCATCGAGTTGCTGATAAAATTTTAGCGTTTGTTCAGCTATGCGCTCTTCCTGCCCACTACCACTCAAATTGTTCAACTTATCCCTCAACAATAAAAATGAAGAAAAATATTGCGCCACTAACAAGGCAAGCTCTACATAACTTTGAGGAATACGGTAACGTGCAGCAAGCGCTTTAATCGAGTCAATTTCTATTCCATATAGCGCTGTAGCAAAAATAATTTCAGGTTCCATTTTTTGTCGAGCAGCTTGTGCTAATAGCTTTTTTTTATTCAGTTGCAAAGAAGAGGGAATAGAGGAGCTGAGCTCTGGAAAAAGCTTTGATTTGGCCTGACATTGATCCAGAATTTCAAAAAAACGCCAAGGGGATTTCGTCTCAAGTGATTTTTGCCATTCTTGCCAAACCCTTTCTGGTACAAGCGCATCTACTTCGCCTGCTGCCACCATTTCAATCATTAATTTAACGGTTTCCCCATCAATAGAAAAATCATCAAATCGCGTAGCTAGACGTGCAAGACGTAAAATGCGGACAGGGTCCTCGGCAAAGGCAGGTGAAACGTGGCGAAAAAGCTTTTTCTTTAAATCATTTATTCCGCCGTATGGGTCAATAACATTTTCACACGTCATATTTTCGATTTGCAAAGCAGCAATCGCATTAATTGTTAAATCACGACGCTGCAAATCTTCTAGTAGGGTAACGTCTGGCTTAGCGTAGCAAATAAACCCTTTATAACCTTGTTTTACTTTTTTTTCTGTACGTGCAAGCGCATACTCTTCATTCGAATCTGGATCTAAAAATACCGGGAAGCTCTTTCCAACCGGGCGAAAACCCAAGTTAATCATCTCTTCTGGTGTGCTGCCAACCACCACCCAGTCTTTTTCCACTGCTGCCCAGTATTCATTGATTTCATGAGGGTTTTGTAATTTTCCATGTAATTTTGCATACAAGAAATCTCGCACAGCGCCACCTACGATATATTTTTTCAATGCTCACCCCATACTTTTTTAATGGAATATGATACCGTACAATATGCTTTAGTTGTCAGAGCTTACTTATGAAAAAACTTTATTCTAAATTACAATATTTCATCCCTCATCATCTCTTATCGCGCGGCATTGCAAAATTAGCAGATTGTAAAATTAAATTTATTAAAAACGCGTTGATTAGTCTTTTTATCTCCGCTTATAAAATAGACCTAGAGTCAGCTGTCTGCGCCAATTCTAAAGAATATAAAAGTTTCAATGAATTTTTTACTCGCGCGTTAAAACCGGGCGCCCGGCCTATCGCATCAGGAGAAAATAGCATTGCGTGCCCCGCTGATGGAATCATCAGCCAAGCGGGTACCATTCAAAACGGAGAGATTTTCCAAGCAAAGGGCAAGACTTATACGCTTAAACGTTTACTCGCGAATCAATCTTCTTATATTAAAGAATTTGAAGCGGGGAATTTTCTCACCATTTACCTCGCGCCGAAGAATTACCATCGAGTTCATATGCCACTTGATGGCAAGCTGTTGCAAACACTTTATGTTCCTGGACGTTTATTTTCAGTTAATCGCTTATCCGTTGATACCACCTCCAATCTTTTTTGCAATAACGAACGATTAATTTGCTTATTTCAAACTAAAATTGGTCAGATTGCGATTATTATGGTCGGAGCCATGTTGGTGGCTGGCATTGAGACTGTTTGGGAGCCTCAAGGCAGAATAAAGGGGCTCAAGGATTATACTCACGAAGAAATTTTTCTGAAAAAAGGTGACGAAATGGGGCATTTTAAGTTTGGATCGACGGTTATCTTATTATTCCCTACAAATTCGGTAAGGCTCAATGATTTACAGTCTGGAAAAGAAATTAATATGGGTGATCCACTAGGTTTGACTAAGGATAAGTAATGGCTGCCACCTCTTCTAAGCCTTTGCGCTTATTTCAGATTGTGATGATTAATATCATCGCGGTTGACAGCTTAAGAAGCTTACCGTTTAGCGCCGAATATGGCCTCACCCTAGTTTTTTACTATGTCATTGCCGCACTTTGTTTTTTTATTCCTACTGGGCTTGTCGCCGCGGAATTGGCCACCGCTTGGCCAAACAAAGGAGGCATCTATGTTTGGGTACGTGAGGCTTTTGGTGAATTACCCGGATTTGTCATTATCTGGTTGCAATGGGTTTATAATATTGTTTGGTACCCGAGTATCCTTTCCTTCATTGCTGCTACTTTAGCTTATTTAATTAACCCACAATTAGCAGAAAGCAAGCTCTATATGTTGCTTGTCATCATGAGTATTTTTTGGTGCGCTACCATTGTAAATTTTTATGGCATGAAAGCGTCGAGTCTAGTCAGCAGTTTAGGCGCTTTGTTAGGCACACTATTCCCGATGCTATTTATTATCAGCTTAGGATTTTATTGGTTGATAAAAGGCAATCCGAGTCAAATTGATTTTCATTTAACACAGCTGATCCCGACCTTTGATCACCCAAGGACGCTTTCCTTTCTGACGGCTGTATTATTCGGTCTAGTTGGACTAGAGATGTCGGCTGTTCATGCAGATGAAGTCAAACAACCAGACAAGGTTTACCCCAAGGCCATTGCCTATTCCAGCATGTTAATTCTTTTTAGTTTAATTTTCTCTTCTCTAGCCATTGCTATGGTTGTTCCTAATCGAGACTTGAATGTCGTCACAGGGTTGGTGCAAGCTTTTGAAATTTTTTTCGCCGCTTATCATATGAAATGGATGGGACCTGTTATCACCATATTGATCATATTAGGGGGGGTTGGCAGCGTGGCAACATGGATTATCGGACCAACAAAAGGACTGCTCGTTGCAGCTAAGGATGGAAGTGTTCCACCTGTGTTCGGATGGGTAAATAATAAAGGCGTGCCTGTGACCCTATTAATTTTTCAAGCCATTATCTTCACCTTGCTCTGTACTGTATTTTTATTGATGCCAACTGTTAGCAGCAGCTATTGGGTGCTAACAGCGATGACTGCCGTGCTTGCTATGCTGGTTTATATTGCCTTATTTGCCGCGGGGATTTGGCTGCGCTATAAAGCTAAAGATGTCGCAAGACCTTATCGCGTCCCTTGCGGACAACTGGGGATGGGGGTGGTTGGGATGCTTGGAATTCTGACCGCTATCACGGCAATTATTCTAAGTTTTATTCCGCCCGCCCAGCTACCAGTTGGCAATGTGAGAATTTTTGAAATGATATTAGTTATCGGAACGCTGTTGTTACTTGCTCCGCCCATTGTGATTTATCTCCTGCGTAAACCCTGCTGGCGACGCAAGTTAATTAAGACTATGGACACAGAGACATAGCTTCTTTAGCAGCTAAATCAAACTGGCGCAATGTGACATAAAAACTGCCTGCGGGCGTCAGGTGACTTTTAAATAGTGTGATGGAGTTAACACGCTGGGTTTTCGGTAAATCAAAAATTGGTAAAGATAATATTCGTTTTCTTGGTTTAACTACACGCCCTAAGGTAATATGCGGCTGAAACAGCTTTATTTCTGGCTCATATCCCAAGTGGTTTAACCCATCATCTAAAGCATTGACTAGAGATAAAAGCTCAGGTGTTGGAGCAATACCCATTCCAATGATGCGAGGTTTTTGAATAGGGAAAGCTATCAATTGCTGTAATGTAATATCAAAAGGTTTGAAATTACTTAGAATTTTTGCTGCGTCCTCATAAACGCTTTCTAACTGATTAAGAGGAATAGCGTCTATAAATCGCAATGTTAAATGTAGTTGCGGCTCCTTTATCCATCTCATCGAAATTGTTGTGGTTTTCTTTAAGTAAGCGAGGTAGGTCATGAGACATTCCTTGGTCTCTCTACTTAATTCAATAGCAAAAAACCCGCGTGTGCAGGTATCATTTTCCATTTCATCATCCTTAATGTAGCAGGAGCTAGCGGCCAAACATTACATCCTGTATTGATAGCCGCCCCCTATGTTGTGGAAAATTATGACTTAATCCGAGAAAATTACAAGATTACCTAAACTACCATATCTATGGTTATTATTGATAGCTACTGTCGACTTTTTGCTCAGACTCAGCGCCTTGATATTGCCGAGCTCGCCTACAGTAATCTTGATAAATACTAGCAAGCAAGGCTTCCTCTGGATTATCCTGCGGTTTAACTTCAAGGAATTTCTCGGTGTCAATATCATTTCTCAATAAAATAGTTGTCATTTCATCTCGAACGCCCACGTAATTGTGATAATTCTCAGAATGTTGTTGCTGAATGCTCTGAAAATATTGCAGTACCTCATTTAAAACAGATCTTCGACAAGGAGGAGCCAAGAAACTAAAAAATGGTTTCTCTTTGGGACTCGCTAGCAAGTGCTTGATTTCATCGCTGAAATCAACAAGACATTGGAGCGCCTCAATCGATTGGGTTTTTTGGTTTAAAATATCCGCACACTTGCTTAATGCCTCAATTCCTTCGACTAGCTTCTGAGGTTTTTCTTCTAACGACGCTATTGTCTGTTGGCATCCGGAAATAAATGCTGTTAATGGCATAACAAAACGCGTGGATAATTGAAAATAACTTTGAAGACACCATTGGTAACGCATAACTTGCGCTGCTGCTTGAGTTTTTCCTCTAGCCGTCAAATCATTGATGATTGCTTTGCATACAGGAATGAACTTGCTATAGGCGATCAAGCTTAAACCTAATCCCGTATAGGTGTGATAAATTTGACTGCCCGGCGCGTAGCGAGGGGTAATAAATTCAATTTTGTTTAGCAACAAGCCCCACTCAAAAAGTTGCTGTAAATCGTCTAAATTAACAGTGTAAATGGGTTTTATTTTATTAATATAACTAATGCAACGAGTAATGTCAGCGGGGCAAGGGGTAGATTGACTAAGAAAATACTCGTTCATCAACATACCCAAATGCACAACTTCATCCTCTGTCAGCTGAACAGAGGTGACAGCCTGATTCACTTTCATTATTTCTTCAAATGCATTAACCGTTTGACGAAGACCCGTAAAACCTTCTTGTCTCAAAAGCGTTACGATAGCTGCTTTGAGTTGCGTTAGGGTAGATACAAGTGATTCATCTGTGATTCGAAAGTCAATAAAATCATCATAATTACTGAAATCTACGAGAAGCTGGGTAATTTTATCGTGATCTTCTAGCGTTAACTTACCATTGGATAGCGTGAGTGCTTGAATCCGATTGATAAAGGTATCCTGCCCAAATTTGAGATAAACTGTAAATAACTGTAGGGTTAGCGCATTTTCAACTAAGTAGTGATTACGCCCGCTAGTGAAACTTTTACTGATTCTCATTTTTTTTTGTTTCAAGTCTTCCAGGGTGGCAATTACTGCTTGTGAAAGAAACAGCAGACCCTCTTCCCGCATTTTAGCTACCTGATGCCCTAACTTTTGCTCAAAGGCATTAAAAAAATTTGCCGCTAGTTGCGGCACCAACTCGCTAACCTTTTTTTCTAAATCTTGTATTAAATCTTGAATAGCGGGATTGGTTTGGATTAGGTCTTTTTTTAGCAGTGAAAACAGTTTATAGATATCTCTTGCATTTGATAAAAGTAAAAAGATTTCAAAAAAACTGGTTTCCTGTTCTAGATTATTCGCTTGCATATAAACTCCACATTTTTCGTGTTAAATAGTTATAAATTAACCAGCTTATAGCAATATAATTAAATAAATCTTAAATAGAGCAGGAATCAATTCAGGCAAATTCAATATCTTCTGCCATCGGCTCAAAAAATTCTTCTAATATTTCGGGGGTGATTTCTTCAAGGGTATCAGGGCGCCAACTTGGAGTTCGATCTTTGTCGATGACCACGGAACGGATGCCTTCGTAAAAATCAGGATGACGGAGAAAATGCTGGGTAATGCGGTACTCCATTCGCATGCAATCATCAAAGTTCATTTGCGCGCCAAATTGCAGTTGTTGAAGCGTGACTTTTAAACTGGTAGGAGATTTCTGCAATAGGGTTGTCAAGACATTCTGACACCATTCATCACTAGATTCATTTAACATTTTGATGATGGCTTCAACTGTATTCAAAGAAAAAATTTGATTGATTTCAGAGCGCTTTTCTACCAGATGGGGCTTAGAGATATCCATGCCCTCCATATTCATACTAAAAGAATTAATAATATCTGATACCTGCATATCGGTGTTTTCAGTGAATTTCGCCTCCAAAAGCGCGCAGATAAGATTATTAAATTCTTCCTTTGGAACAACATGGTCAATGACTCCGGCATATAATGCATCAGCAATATGCAGCCTTGCTCCTGTTAGCGCAATATAATAGCCAGTGGTACCTGTGCACCTCGGCAAGAAGTAACTGCCGCCCACATCAGGATAAAAGCCAATTCCCGTCTCTGGCATAGCAAATAGTAAATTTTCAGCTGCAACACGATGACTGCCATGAATAGCAAGTCCCACTCCACCACCCATGGTAATGCCGTGCAACAAGGCAATGTAGGGCTTAGAGAAATGAAAAATTCGATGATTCATTCGATACTCGTGCCAAAAAAACTTTCTTGATTTTTTAGCGCCCAATCGGCCTTGATCATACACAAATCGAATATCCCCGCCAGCACAAAAAGCCTGGTCGCCTTCTGCTCTTACGATCACAGCCTTAATGTGATCTTTTTGATCCCATTCAACAAGCTTTTCATCAATGGTCAGACACATTTCTTTTGTCAGGGAATTTAAAGCCGAGGGTCTATTGAGTGTAATTAAACCAATGCTACCACCCACGCCCATGATTTCATCAAATAGCAGCACTTCTTCAATATCTTCTACCATTTTTTAGCCTTCCATTAATACATAGGTTTTCCCTATCATTTTTCAATTCTTAGCATTCAAAGTCAATGTTTAGTCATCTCTACGAGCCGGCACTTTAAAAGCTGCATTCAGCAATTTTTTTGTATAGGGATGAACAGGACAACTCAAGACTTCAGCCACTTCTCCAGATTCAACAATTTTTCCTTGATACATGACCGCCACTTGATCTGCCATATAGTCCACTACCGCAATATTATGGGTAATCAGCAAGTAGGCTAACTTAAACTCTTCTTGCAGCTGCAATAACAATTGCAGTACTTGCCGCTGAGACGACACATCTAGCGCTGAAGTGGGTTCGTCACAAATGAGCAGCTTCGGTTTAACGGCAAGTGCTCTCGCAATGCAGATTCGTTGCCGCTGACCTCCTGAAAATTCATGAGGGTAGCGATGCTGAATTTTTGGATCTAAACCCACAGAGAATAAAAGTTGCCTAATTTGCGCTTCTCGCAATTCTTTATCTCTTATTTGTATCCCTTCTCCAATAATGTCGCGAATTGGCATTCTTGGATCCATTGCATTATAAGGATCTTGAAAAACAATTTGTAAATTTTGCCGTTGCAAATGCAATTGTTTAGCGGTTAATTCCGTGATATTAAAATTGTTAAATAAAATCGTACCACTTAGTATAGGTGCCAATTTGAGAATCGCCATCCCAGTTGTCGTTTTACCTGAACCTGACTCCCCAACAAGTGCTAACGTCTTGCCTGCTTTTAACTCTAAAGAAACATCGTCAACTGCCTTGATATAGCCGACTCTACGTTTAAGTAAACCTTTTCTGATTGGGTAGTAGACTTTCAAATGGTCAATTTTTAACAAGGTTTCGGTTAGATTTTCCTGTCTTCGAGACAAACGCGTCATCCACCCCGGTAACGAAGCAAATAGCTGATGACTATAGGGATGCTGTGGTGATTGAAAAAATTCTAGCCGCGGTGCTTTTTCTACCACTTTACCTTGGTGCAGCACCACAACCTGATCTGCTACCTGGTAGACCACACTTAAATCATGGGTAATAAATAGTAAGCCCATCTGCCTTTGAGCTTGGATTTTTTTAAGCAGCTGAATAATTTGAGCCTGCAATGTGACATCAAGCGCGGTGGTTGGCTCATCAGCAATAAGTAACGCAGGCTCTCCCGCTAATGCCATGGCAATCATTGCCCGTTGTTTAAGTCCACCGGATAATTGGTGAGGGTATGCATTGAAATAATAAGCTGAATTGGGCATCCCCACTTCCTCTAATAAGCTGATCACTTGATTTCGACAGGCTTTAGCTGACAGCTTAAAATGGCAGCGCAACACTTCCATAATCTGCTGACCAATGGTCATCACAGGATTGAGGGAAGTCATGGCTTCTTGGAAAATCATTCCTATCTGCCTACCTCTAATCCGCCTCATTTTGAGCTCAGAGTAGGTAAGCAAATCTTCTTCATTCAATAAAATTGTGGCTTTTGGATTAATTTCAAACCAGGCGGGCAAAAGCTGCATAATAGCGAGGGAAATTAATGTTTTACCACTTCCTGACTCTCCTACTAAAGCCACCGTTTGACCTTCGAAAATTTCGAAGCTGATGTCTTTTAACAACTCCTTGCCCGCTTCCCCATCAGACAAATGAACAGTTAAATTTTCCACCTTCAGCAAGCGTTTCAACATGACTTTTTATTTTTCCTGCCTGGGATCAAAAGCATCTCTCAATGCATCCGCAAAAAGATTTGCCGATAAAACCAGGATAAACATGAATAGAAATGCGGCAAATAGCGGCCACCATACCACTGGGTCTCTGGCTAAATCTAGCCGTCCGCTATTAATCATATTTCCCCAGCTTGGAGTAATAGGATCCACCCCTACTCCAACATAGGACAATACGGCTTCTGCTAATACCAAGCCACTAAAATCTAGGACGAGGGTAATCACAATAATGTGCATGACATTCGGTAATATATGACGTAGCAGTATTTTATTTTTGGTTGCCCCTAGAACAACCGCTGCTTTGACATAGTCCATTTCTCTTAATTTTAACGTATCTGCCCGTATCAAACGACAAAGACTGGTCCAACTGGTTATACCTAAAATAAAGCAAAGCGCCAACAGCCTGACATCTGCTCGACTTTCAAGCGTAGGAAATAAATTTACATGGTTAGCAATAAAAACCTGAAGAGACAGAACAGCGGCAGAGATGAGCAACACGCCGGGAATAGAACTTAATGTCGTGTAGAGATATTGAATGACATCATCTCGCCAGCCACCATAATATCCTGCGTAAGCGCCAAAAAAAACGGCAAACGGCAACATGACCAAGGTGGTTAAGGTTCCAATAATCAATCCAGTACGAATGCTCTTGATTGTTTCATAAAGAATATCATGACCAATTTTATCTGTTCCAAGAATATGATAGTCAAGCGACAACACCTTAATAAAGCAAATTATCCAAATGATGGCGATCACGACAATTAATATTTCACGCCAAGCGATATTCAGCTTTCCCTTAATGATATTGATCGCTATTTGCTTTACACTGGAATGACGATGATATGCGAGCCAGAAAACGAAAATCATTATCACTATGGTTGAAAAGCCAATACAAAGCAGGGTAACCACGCCCAATTGATAGACAATATTTTTCGCTTTTTGCGCAGGGTTCTGTAGCGCTATGCCACTATATTTAAGGCGAGGGTAATAACTTTCTAGCTTTCCATGAACAAAGCCGGTCACCTTGGCACTGGAATACAAAGCAAACGGAGCCGAGTAAGTATTTTCATCTTGTGTGCCAAGGGGCTTTAAAAAGTAATCTAACAGACTTTGCACTCGATAATTACCGCCCCCTGCTTCTTGGTTGTACTTAAAATGAATTGAATCTAACAAGGTGGTTGAGGCATACGCTAACAAAAAAACCCCTGCCATCATCACTAATTTTTTTTGGCAGATTCTTGCCCAAGGTGCTCGCCAAATATCAACCCGTCTCGCCCATAGAGAAAAAAGTAAGATGCTGATAAAAAGTAAATAAACGAGTAGATCACTCCAAAGAAAAATGAATTTTATTGGCATATCAGAGAAATTGATTTAAAAATCATGGCAACGAGTCCTTGTTTTTGTAAAATGTGGGTCCTAAGCGGCATAAAATTCACACGAAGAGCATAGGAAGCATAACCCATGAAGGAACTCACGACAACTGAACGCCAAGCGCTCCAGATATTAAGAAATTTTCTTCAAGAACTCGAATCAGAAAACGCTTTACGCGTGGTTTCATTGGCGGCATCTTTTGAAAAAGAGTTGGGAATAGGCAGCTTGGAGCGGGCTGAATTATTTCATCGTATTGAAAAAGCCTTTGTCATCCAGCTTCCTGATTCTCTTATCGCACAAGCGGATTCTTTAGCAGACATTATTCCAGCGATAGATTCCGCCAACCACCAATAGAATTCATTATCATGAATTTTTTCCCTCGCTGGAAGTTTCAAGGGTCAACCCGCTTCATGCCACTTCCTTAACCGAATTGCTACAAAATTATGCTGAAAAAGAGCCAGAACGTATTCATCTTTACTTACAAGACGAAATGGGCCATGAAAAAATTATTCGTTATGGCGAGCTTTATGAAAAATCTAAGAAAACAGCAGAAGGTTTGCAACATCTTGGCTTAAGGCAATACGAAACTGTTGCCATTATGCTCCCCACCTGTGAAGATTTTTTTTACGCATTTTTTGGCGTGTTGCTTGCAGGCGGTCTACCTGTCCCTATTTATCCTCCTTTTAGAGCAGATAAAATTGAAGAATATGCCAAAAGAGAAGCCAAGATTTTACAAAATGCAGAAGTTCGGATCTTAATTTCATTTTTGCGCGTTAATTTATTGAATAAAATACTTAAAAATTTTATTCCTAGCCTAAAAGCGGTCACCACAGTCACCGAGCTAATGGCCTTAAGTCATCCTTTTTATTCGCATCAAACATCAGGGACAGATAGCGCCTTGATTCAATACACTTCCGGCAGCACCGGAGATCCGAAAGGTGTCTTATTAACGCACCACAACTTACTGGCGAATATCCGCGCCATCGGACAAGCCATTGCCATTAAACCTACTGACGTCGTCGTAAGCTGGCTTCCGCTTTATCATGATATGGGCTTGATCGGTGCTTGGCTTGGCAGTCTTTATTTTGGCATTCCAATCACCATTTTATCCCCCATTTCTTTTTTAAATCATCCCGAACGGTGGCTATGGACAATTCATTATCATCGCGCAACGCTATCTGCCGGACCCAATTTTGCTTACGAAGTTTGTACTTCCAAAATAGAGAATCAAGCCATCGAGGGTCTCGATCTAAGCACTTGGCGCCTTGCTTTTAATGGTGCTGAAGCCATTTACCCAAAAACCCTCACAAATTTTCTAAAACGATTTGAAAAATATGGGCTTAGAGAAACTGTACTATATCCCGTTTATGGACTTGCTGAATCCTCTGTCGCCCTTTCTTTTCCACCGCTTGATAGAGCAGTGCGAATCGATAAAATTTCTCGCCTCGAATTCAATGAAAACCAAGTTGCCAAGCCAATTAATTTAAATGAAAAAAATTATCTGGAATTTGTTTCTTGCGGTCAGCCGCTCCCTAATCATGAAATCCAATTTATCAATGACAAGGGGGACAAAGTGGACGAGCGGGTCATTGGTAATTTGATCTTTAAAGGGCCTTCTGCCATGCAAGGTTATTATCGTAATGCAAAAGCAACCCACCAAGTTGCCTGCGGCGATTGGTGGCATAGTGGTGATCTTGGCTATCAAGCTGAAGGTGAAATTTTTATTACTGGTCGAAAAAAAGATTTGATTGTCAAAGCCGGCCGAAATCTTTACCCTCAAGAAATTGAAGAAATCACCGCTCAAGTAAAAGGCATTCGAAAAGGTTGCGTGGCGGCCTTTGGCGTGATTAATCCAAAACAGGGGACTGAACAACTGATCGTTGTCGCAGAAACAAAGGAAACCCGATCCATTCCTCTCCAAACACTGACTGCTGAAATCAGAGAAGCAATCATTCATGCAATCGGAGAGCCCCCTGACAAAATTTTGCTGACTCCTCCTAAGTCGATCCCTAAAACTTCAAGCGGCAAGCTACAACGCTCAAGCACCAAGGCACTCTACCTACAAGGAAAATTGCAAAAAAAACAGCCTCCTACCTGGCTACAATTATCAAAATTATGGCTGCTTGGCTGTCTCAAGCAGGGCAATCGTCTGCTTCTGCAAGTTTTTAGCGTGATTTTTACAGTTTATGCCTATCTAATAAGTTTTTTTATTTTTTTGCCACCCTTGGTGGCACTTCCCTTCTCTTCTCAGAAATCGGCCAGAAAAATAATTAAATTTTGTGCGCGCAGTTTTTTCATGCTGATTGGCTGTCCCATACGAGTAAAGGGCGGCACGTTTCTTCAGCACCAGGAGAGCCAAATTTATGTATCTAATCATACCAGCTACCTGGATGTATTAGTGCTCATTAGTATTCTACCGCTGGATGTTTTATTCATTGCCAAAAAAGAATTATCCCACATCCCTATCCTTCGCTCGGTTATGACAAAATTAGGTTGCCTCTTCATCGATCGTGTAGATTTTTCAGAAAGCTTGGCTGACACAGAGATTCTGCTCAAAAAATTACAAGCAGGCCAGTCGCTAATGATATTTCCTGAAGGCACTTTCAGCTATGCAACCGGTCTTCGCCCATTCAAATTAGGTGCTTTTAAAATTGCAACCGACACTGCAGCCCCAATCTGCCCCATCGCCCTAAAAGGTCCAAGAATAATAATGAGAAGTGGGCAATGGCTGTTAAAGTCTCATCCGATCTCTGTTTGGATAGGCAGGCCTATCTCACCTCGCGATAAAGATTGGCGAGAAGCCAACCGCCTTAGAATGATGATACGCTTAGAAATTGCCAAACACTGTGGTGAGAATTTATTGGATACGGCAAGTGCTTCTCCTCAGGACGTTCAACCCTGTGCTAAATAGTTACAAATTATGAAAGAATTATCATATAATTATAACATTCTCTGCTTCAGAATCTACAATCAAGGGCAAATCCGCTGGGTTACCGCCTCCAGTATTTAAGCTAAAGAATGTCATGGAATTCCTATTCCCTTGACTTTTCAAGGCAGTGCTTTCTTCTAAGTCAGATGGGCAACAGCTACTGGCAATAGACCTAATAAATGATGACAGCCCAGGGGTGCCAGAAGAAGCGGCATAAATTACCGAGGTAATAAGACGAATTATCTCTGCAGGTGTACCAAGCCTCCCAAAAACACTTCCGTGAGTGCTAGTTGAAGCGCCGATTACTCCAAGGATATTTGGTGAAACGAACAGTAATCCTAAATAAGTATAAAGATCCGTAAGGTCTGGATTGTTACCCTCTGAATCCTTTTCACCGCCACCTGTCAATTGCTTTAAGCCTCTGTGTGTCCAATAAAGCGTCAAAGGTAAGATGCCTAGCGCCCCGATGCCAGAACTGACATAGCCGGTGATAGAAGCAGCATTGGCATTTACACTAAACCATCCTAAAATGGTTTGCACAGCTGCATAAATTGAATCCGTTGCACTGATAGAATAACCAACACTGGCCAGAACTGTCACAACTAATCTGGCTAATTCTGCATAGTTTTTTTCATTCCACGCCTTAACCCATGACTGTTTCATCTCGCCAAGACGATCTGGAAACTTCATTGATGCATCGAAACAGCTCACATTTCGAAATATAAATAAGGTGATACCAATACCCAGCGCTGCGTCCGATGATAGAAATTTTAATAATTCAGCCCCTTCGACTCCTCCGGTTAAATAACAAGTTGCCGCAAATGGTGCAAATAATGAAAATATAACTTGAGACGGATTAGTATATTTTAGGTTAAGTGATTCGATTGTTTTATAATAAAACATGGTGTAACACAACCCTGCTCCCGCACTTAAAACATGAATAGCTGTATCAGCTGCAGGACCTTCGATACTAAGAAATTTCTCTAAATTTTTGCCACCCGTCTCCGGAATAGTTAGGGCGTAGAGTACGCCATTTCCCAGCGAGATTAATGACGTTAATAAAAATCTAGGGGAACATGCTTGAAGGTAACCTGATAAATCCCATCGGCTTGGTTTTGAACTGTTAATTTCCTGCTCTGCTAACATAGGTTACACCTTATAAAATAGTAAATGACTTGCCTCTAAAAGAACGGTTTTAGCAAAAGGCTCAATAAAGATTGACTAAAAGCGACAATCGGCGAGAGTTAATTCATTTTCTGGATTTTGGATGGTATAAAAGATATTAGGCATCACAGATTGCTTGATGTCTTCAGGTAGAGAATTGATACAGTTGTGGAAAGATTGATTTACATCTTGGTAGGATAAATTCTCCTGGATAAACTGATTAATTTTAACACTTACCTCAGGTTTAAGCATTGCACTTAAAATATATTGCATAGAAAATTCATCTTTTTCAGTGGCGAGAATAGACGAAAAAACAAGGGAAAGCTCGAGCAAGGGAAAAATAGAGAAGGCTGGCATATCCTTACTCAACATGAGCTGTATTGCATACAAGATATCTACTACCGCATATTTTAGTAAGAACCCCTCAGACCAATCATTGTGTTCCAATACCTTTCGTAAAGTTAGCTCCCATTGACGAGAACCCCCTGCCCCATCATTAAGAAAATTGAATAATTCTACTTGATCAGCTTCAGGTGTATTTCTCTCTAAAATTTTTGTATGCAAGGCAATAGCTGAGGATATGCCAACTAAATTGTTAAATAACATAATATGACCCATTAGCTTTACCTCAGCTGCCCTCTCAACGGCTTTTCCGAAGTATTTCGGGTTCCCGATTTTCATGAGCATAGGTCTTACTTTTTCAAATAATATCTCATCTCCACTGCCTAAAATTAACATTTTTGCAGACTCAGCACCAACAACGCCTCCTGTTAGAGGGTAATTAGCGTACTCAACGTTATGGGATTTACAATAATCATAGGTGAGTTTTACAAAATCAATACTGACTGTTGATAGATGTAGGATAAAATAATTCCGATTTTTAGCATATAGCAATGGGATAATTCTCTCGAAGATAGCATAGTCATCGCCATTTTTACCCGCACAGATGACCACACCATCAAAATCACCGTCACCCACCAAGGCTTCATAATTATTTACAAGCGTCGCTCCATGCATACTCCAGTTGCTTCTGCAATTATCATGATGAAAACTTACTTTATGCCTATCAAGAACACGCGTATATTTTGCAATCTCACTGTTACTGAGATGTTTAGCAGATGGGCTTAACATCCTACCAAAAGCACCAATTCCAATCAGCTTCAAACCTGGATTGATTGTCATGCTTTCGCCCGCACTTATTGGTGCTGCACTCATTATTAATGGGGCAGAAAAAACTTTTTTATGTTGTTCACTTAGCAACTTTCCCATGCTTTTCTCGGCACTATCCTTGACGAAATTCAAAAAATTGGGATTCGTCACACTAATGTAATCCTCAACACTCATAAAAATTGATCGATCAAGAGTCCCTGCATTAAAAACAATTTCACTGTTCTCACGTATGCTCGGATCAACAATCAATTCAAGTTGCGGATTAAAGGTAAAGGGCGGAACAGAGCCCATTACACAACCAGTCAATTGCTCTGCTCTGTCTTTTGGTGCAAACATTACACCCTCATTTGCACGTGCAAATCGCTTGATAACATTCATATCTATGGCTCTATCCCCCGGGAGAACGGCCAGGTAGTATTTTCTATCTTTTTTGTTGATTTTTGCCATAAGCACGATTGCTTTCATCGCTTGTGATAATTCATTCCCTCTAATTTTAGAAACTACCTCACATTGTCCCTCAGCTGCATGCACAATTTCTCTAAAGTTAATTGTTTTAGCAGTCAGTAGTGACACAACTTCTTGGTAAATTTTCACTGATATCTTCCTTAAAATTAATATAAATAACTAACTCCAGACTATTCCCTCATCAAAGGAATAATCAAAAAAGCCCATAAAAAATCCCATCGTAATGCGATCTTGATCTGCTACCTTAAAAATCTCATGGTAATAAGTCGGATTTATTAAATAAATGTCGCCGGTAGCGGGTTTAAATGTATAGCTATTGGCATCGGTAATCACATCTTGCTTATAACCCAATCCATTCGGAATTTTGTGAATTTCATCAGACAATTTCCAAAGTTTTTGATAATGTTTAAGCTCACCACCGCCATTGCACTCTTGGATGCATACAATACAGCTTAGTTGCACTAATAGATTTCTAAGAATGAGATTGGTGTTTGCCGCATCTCGCATAATATTATCATTATGAAGTGGATTCGCTACTCCCTTGCCGTGTATTCTCACCACCGCAGGAGAATAAGTTAGATTATTATTCTCTTTAGCAACAGATAATGAATTAAGATTAAAAGTTTGTCGCAAATGGTTACGCACATACAATCGCAGGTCAGATTCTGAGTCACTACCAAATAGTTCATCGGTTGCTGAGGCCGCATTAAAATAACCATCCAAATTATTTAAGTATTTAGCCAAGTAAGGGCCAAAGGTGGTTAATGCGCCATTAACATATACCTGCGTTTCAATTTTTGCAGTCAACTTGTCAAGGCATTTTTTTATATTGGACAATTGATTTTTTTTAAGCGCATTCTTTAAGACAATAACAGCATATTTTCCATCACTAAGATCTTTTAATGTCTCTTTACTTAACATACCGTTATTGCAATCATGTTCAAATAAAGACCAGGTAGGTGACATCTCCATATTCTTTACTCCTAAGCTTCTACAGGCTCTCCAACAGTAATGTCATATTCATACATCGAAGATGATTTTAAAGGAGCCCATTGTAAATCTGGTACCAAGGTCGGCTGGATTTCAGATGCAATATATATTGCATCATCATTTTGTCCTTTATATAAAGTAAAATAGTGAGGATACTCAACATTTGGCATGCTCCAGTGTATAACATAAGCATGCTTTGAGTTAGCGACAATGGCATTGGCAGATGTGCCACCCATTTCTAATTCATTTAATTTTTTTATTACGTCATTTTTGTGTAAGCGATCAGATGAATGAGGAATAATATAATTAAAATATTCTTGTGAGTCAAAAAATGACTGATCCAGTTCCAATTTCTTATAAATAGTTGGAAGAAACCCATTATGCATTAAGTACCAAGGTATTTGAGTCTGATTATTTGTAATCGGATGCGCATATTCTATCCCTATACAATGCGCAAGCGTGGCATGTCGAACATGTACTGCTAAAAAATTGCCGGTTATTTGGTCTAATGGCGCTAAATTAATACTATTTTCTATCGCTTTTTCACAACGAAAATGAGACAACTTATGAGTTGCGTGATGATTGCTTTTATTCCAGATCATTCCCCAACCATTAGGATGTCGCTTGGTAGGAGTAATACACCTTGATGTTTCTCCCTTACTCATCGCAACAGCAGCAGAAATGACTTTTGACACAGAAAAATTACCCAGCGCCATAATCATTCGACACATCTTAATTCTCCAATAGTTTCATCAGAATATAAACACTGCAACAGGATTTCCCTAACCCGTTCTGTCGAGTTTTCATTAATCCATATTCTTGCAACGCCCGAACCATGACGTGTGATGTCTGAGCGTAAGCAAGAAGATAAGTTTCTTTGTGCTGCTATAGTACTACCATTAGTAGCAAAGGGTGTGATGTTAATAGCCTGCTCCTGTTTTTGCAGTAATTTAGCTTTTTCCAATAACGAAAGATTTCGTATTGTTGCCAAACCAACACATTGCGATGCAATGTTACCGGCTTCAAGTTCTGAGCCTTCGCATTCATCTTCTTTCAAGAATAGATTAAATACTTTTTGGCCCAGCTAATTCCTGTTGTCCTTTCGACAAGCTCCATGATCGCACCACCTGACAAACGATATCCCATCTCAACAAAATAAATACCTTTATCATTAATAATAAAATCTATATGAAATGGCCCTGCTTGATAATCAAATGCTTGGATGCATTTTTTAACAAAAATACGAATATCTTCCCGCACTTTTTCACCACTAGTAGCAATATGACCTGCCTCATAAAAACTTTTGGCATACCCTAAATCATTTTCAAGTTGGGTGTTAATAATTTTTTCACAACAGCTAAGGATGGTAACCGTATCACTGCAATACCCTTGCACAGATAATTCTTTTCCCAAAATATATTCTTCTATTATTATGCCTGCAAAACTTGCGCCATTATAATTCGTCAACGATTTAATATGCTCGAAAACTCTCAATAAGGTTTCATCATCAAACGCCAAGTACACGCCTAAGCCACCACCACCATTGGTTGGTTTAATCACTACCGGGTAGCAAATATCCATTTTACTTATGTCGAGGAAATCATCATTAAGGCATAGGAAGTTTGGCTGTAATACTTCCGGCGCTTCCGTTCGTAAAATAATTCTTTGGGCATCTTTATTAGGTGGTCTAAAATTTGCCCTATCACTGCTCCAGGGCGAGAGGATTTAATCGATTAGCTACCTCATAAGCCGTGGACGAATAACACTCAAAGCCTGCTAATATCAAACCTGTTTTTTCTTTATATTCTTCTAAACTATGGATAACCTGGGTCAAATCAGCTGGATTATCAACTGCAATTTCTTGGTCAAATGCCTGGCGAGATAAATCTTTTCTAAAATCCAAATAGGCCGGGGATTCCACTAAAATCGCTTGCATCCCACGTTTTTTTGCACACTTGAGATAAGAATCCAACCATCTCGAGTCGCACCAATCTGTATAAAAATTTTGTTTTGCAAGCAATATGACATACTTTAATCCTTGTACATTATCGACCGGATATTAATTCTTCCACTATCGGGCCATGCATACTATGCTGGTCTTGATCATGGTCTTATGAGGATCATCATTCAAAATACGCGATATAAGTGAGGTTTTTTGAATTGTATTGAAATCACTATGGTACAATACGCACATATCGTTAAATATCAATCCGCTACATTCTGTTAGTCGATCAATTAAATTCAAGTGACAGTCTTCATAAATTTGAGTAGATAAAACAGCGTGAATATTTGAAAGGCTAGGTAAGAGATCACATTGCTCCCTTGCTAGATAAAGCTCTAAATTTTTACCGTGGTTGAAGAAAGGAGAATAGACCAGACAAACTAAGTGTTCCTCCGACAAATCATACATCTCTTTTGCAAAGACATTTAATTTATCACGCATTGTTAACATTCCATCATCCTCAATGTAACGTGACATTGATTTTGAAATTAAAAATTCAGGAAAATTTTTGCTACGCATTATTTTTATGGCTAGTTTCAGATAGTCTAAGATCCCATCAGAATATTGCCTTTGATGAAGATGCTCAGCTTTAAGACCTCTCATATGCGCCATTAGTGCTGGATTTGCACAATCTGACTCGGAAAAACTAAAAGCTAAATCATCAAATCGGAAGTCTAAAATCTCCGTCAGCAACTCCCAATGTGAATTAACATCGTATTGCGTGTGTTTCATAAATTGAAAAAAATTTTAACACTTGAGGTGTGTGCGCTACCGCCATTCGCCTGCTTGTAATTTCTTCTAGGAATTTGTCCCAAAATTTCTCTGAATAATGGTAAGAAATAATATCAATTCCCTGCAAAAAATATTGGAAGGAATTTTTTAAATTTCAGATCACCACCCAGTGATCTAACCTAAACGCTTGGCCCAGATATGTAATATTCTTTTTGTTCTCTTTTTCGAGACCCCAGTAATAATTACATTCACGCCGCCGTTATACCAAGCTGATAGCCCAAAAGAATTAACCATACTGATATTACAAGCGTTACAAAATGTGGGGCGACCATCACCATTAGTCCGATGCCCACTCATCATCACATTTTTGCGATCTATTTCTTCGCACGCTTTTTGGCACAGGTTTTTCTTTCTCGAAATTAGAAATTTCATGACCATCAACAAGCAACAACTCAATACACGGATCTTCGTACATGCCAAGCGCGACATAAACTCTATCAATATTTTCCATCACAGCATAAGGCATACCACTATGCCTATTGGTAGTAACGCGCATTTGAAACGTATCTTGTAAATTCTGAAGTATCAGTAACTGAAGCAACCTGACATAAGCTAACATGTAAGAACTGTCTTTCCCGCCGCCATAAGCAACCAATACTTTAGCAGCAGACAAGGGGCTGTGATCTGGGAAAGTTTTTATTAGGTGATCGGCGCACTGTTTGGCTAGATTTAACTTGTTTTTCAGTGAAATAAGAGACTAAATGATCGTCCGCACCGACGCGGTCTCGTCGGAAACCGCGCCGACCTTCGCGACCTGCCAGGTCAGTCGCCTGCGTAGCGCTGTTCCCGCCATGGGTCTCCGTAGATGTGGTAGCCGTAGTTCTCCCAGAAGCCGGGATCGTTGGTGTCGCGCAGCTCCAGGCTGCGCACCCACTTCGCGCTCTTCCAGAAGTACAGGTGCGGGACGAGCAGCCGCGCCGGGCCGCCCGC
>CAVPKM010000012.1:27500-31935 GCA_963705725.1 uncultured Gammaproteobacteria bacterium | reverse complement strand
AGGGATATTAATGTAATTCAACGCCTTTACGCTGATTTACATGCTGCAATATAATGGATTTAAATGGAAGATATACTACTATAAACAGCAACAAAAGGCAAAAAAAATTCGCCAATCAAACTTCGCTATATTTTAACCATAGCTTGTTTGTTATTTGTAGCCTAGGTGTATTAAAGCTTAAGGGTAAAAGCTTTAATCAAATTTCAACCTCGCTCAATGTTTCACAAATTTTACCACATACACAAAAATTATTTCCAGCTCTCTCAACAATGTGATGCTGAAACTCAGGCAACCTTTCTTAACATACAAAACAATATAGAATATCCAGCTGAATTTTATAGAAGATAAAGCCCCGACTCAAAAAAATAACAACCAACATTCCTCCTCAATTAAACTTGATACATCGCATCTCGTTATTATTCAACCTGGCGACACCCTAGGTCGAATTTTTGTTCGCCTTGGCCTTAACAAGAAGGAACTTGCTGCTGTCATAGCCGCTGACAACCAAGCAAAAGCATTAAAAAAATTAAAACCTGGACAAAAACTTAATGTCGCTATCACAGCTACTCATCAGCTACAAAAAATGAGCTATGAAGCTGATCCACTCTATACATTAATTATTACACGCCACCATAATACTTTTTTTGGCCCAAGCAAAAAATGGCCTCACTTGAGCCAAAACAATCATTTGCTAAATTCACTGTATATGGCTTGATCCCCTTCGGCGAAAAAAGCAGGACTAGACGCTAAAAGAACTGTTCAGCTCGCTACCATCTTTAAATCAAATATTGATTTTAACAAGGGCAACCATACTGGTGATAAAGTCAGTGTTTTATTTCAAGATTACTTTTTTAAATGGGAAAAAAGTCAAAACGGGTGACATTATTGCTGCCGAGTACAAAAACAGCGACAAAAGTAATTACTTTTTTTCAGCCTGACCCTAAGGGAAATAGCGGGTACTATGCTCCTGATGGGACCAGCATGCAAAAAGACTTTTTACCAGCGCCACTCTAATCATGCTGATCAGTTCTTTATTTAACCTCAAACGATGGCACCCAATTTTACACCGCTTCAGACATGATGAAGGGGTAGATTACGCTGCCCCCTATGGAACGCCTATTAAAAGCGTGGCAAATGGCACCATTGCATTACTCGGACGCAAAGGTGGATATGGTAATACCATTATAATTAAACATGTATTTCAGCTATAGCACGTTATAATCGGACATCTATCAAAGTATGCATCTAATCTAAAAATGGGCAGCCAGGTACACTTTGTGATGTTTGAGATGAAGATCATCCTGCGTTGAGTGTTCGCTCGCTGTGACCTGTGGGTTCCCGATCCAAAGCCAGAGAAACCCGGTGTTGCTTTGTCCCCACCCACCCACCATGAGCGCAAAATCGTCCTCCCCGCCGCTCACCCGGGTGCGCTCGGTTACCTGGCTGGCAAACAGCTGAAGGACAAAGCGGCCGTCAGAGTTCGTTGACGGCCTCCCCAGCGCCACTATAACAAGCTGTCAACGAACTCTGACGGCCGCTTTGTCCTTCAGCTGTTTGCCCAGCCAGGTGATGAGCGGGCGCCAGCGCACCCCAAAACGATCCGGGTCAGCGGCGACTCTGTAGGACGATTTGCGCTCCATGATTGGGTGGATAGGTGACAAAGCGACGCCGGGGACTCTCTGGCTTTGGATCGGGAGCCCGCAGGTCACAGCGAGCGAACACTCGACGCAGGATGATCTTCATCTCGAACGTCGCGAAGTGTACCTGGCTGCCCATTTTTAGATTAGATGCATACTTTGATAGATGTCCGTATAGCGTGCTATAGCTGGAATCATGTTTAATTATAATGGTATTACCATATCCACCTTTGCGTCCGAGTAATGCAATGGTGCCATTTGCCACGCTTTTAATAGGCGTTCCATAGGGGGCAGCGTAATCTACCCCTTCATGATGTCTGAAGCGGTGTAAAATTGGGTGCCATCGTTTGAGGTTAAATAAAGAACTGATGCGCGTGAATTTGAGTGGCGCTGGTAAGAATTTCTTTTGCATGCTGGTCCCATCAGGAGCATAGTACCCGCTATTTCCCTTAGGGTCAGTAAATCTAACCGTTTGGTAAGTGTTTGTCGCTGTTTTGTACTCGGCAGCAATAATGTCACCCGTTTTGACTTTTTTCCCATTTAAAAAGTAATCTTGAAATAAAACACTGACTTTATCACCAGTATGGTTGCCCTTGTTAAAATCAATATTTGATTTAAAGATGGTAGCGAGCTGAACAGTTCTTTTAGCGTCTAGTCCTGCTTTTTTCGCCGAAGAGGGAATAGAGCCATATACAGTGAATTTAGCAAATGATTGTTTTGGCTCAAGTGAGGCCATTTTTGTTTGGGCCAAAAAAGTATTATGGTGGCGTGTAATAATTAATGTATAGAGTGGATCAGCTTCATAGCTCAATTTTTGTAGCTGATGGTGGCTGATAGCGACATTAAGTTTTTGTCCAGGTTTTAATTTTTTTAATGCTTTTGCTTGGTTGTCAGCGGCTATGACAGCAGCAAGTTCCTTCTTGTTAAGGCCAAGGCGAACAAAAATTCGACCTAGGGTGTCGCCAGGTTGAATAATAACGAGATGCGATGTATCAAGTTTAATTGAGGAGGAATGTTGGTTGTTATTTTTTTGAGTCGGGGCTTTATCTTCTATAAAATTAGCGTGCTCTTCTATATTGTTTTGTATGTTAAGAAAGGTTGCCTGAGTTTCAGCATCTAATTGTGAGCTGGAAATAGATTTTTGTGTATGTGGTAAAATTTGTGAAACATTGAGCGAGGTTGAAATTTGATTAAAGCTTTTACCCTTAAGCTTTAATACGCCTAGGCTACAAATAACAAAAAAAGCAGCTATGGTTAAAATATAGCGAAGTTTGATTGGCGAATTTTTTTTGCCAAAAAGCGCGCAAGTATTTTGTTGCTGTTTATAGTAGTATATCTTCATTTAAATCCATTATATTAGCATGTAATCAGCGTAAAGGCGTTGAATTACATTAATATCCCTTGAGCAAGGAATAATAGGGGCAATAAATCATATAAGTTAATCTGGGGGATTGCAATGGGCATGACATTTGAAGCCATGGAGCTCATAAAAAGAGGGGCGGTGGAGATTCTGCTAGAAGAGGAGCTTAGCGCGAAATTAGCATTAAATCGACCCTTACGCATAAAAACTGGATTTGATCCTACTGCGCCTGACTTACATTTAGGGCACACGGTATTAATTAATAAAATGCGTCAATTTCAAGATTTAGGTCATGAAGTTCAATTTTTAATTGGTGACTTCACTGGCATGATAGGCGATCCCAGTGGAAAAAGTACCACAAGACCGCCTCTTTCCAAAGAGCAAGTGATTGAAAATGCAAAAACTTATGAAAAGCAAATTTTCAAAATCCTCGATCCTGAAAAAACTAAGGTGATGTTTAATTCTGTTTGGATGGAGCAGCTTAGCGTGGCAGATCTCATTCGTCTCGCTGCCACACATACCGTGGCTAGAATGTTAGAAAGAGATGATTTTCATAAGCGATTTGCTAGGGAGCAACCTATTGCGATTCACGAATTTCTGTATCCTTTATTGGTTGGTTATGATTCAGTTGCTATGAAGGCGGATGTGGAATTAGGCGGAACCGATCAAAAATTCAATCTTTTAATGGGTCGGGAGCTACAGAAGCATTTCAAACAAGCCCCTCAAATTGTCATTACTATGCCCTTGTTAGAAGGATTGGATGGCATTCAAAAAATGTCTAAGTCTTTAGGAAATTATATTGGAATAGACGAGCCTCCGGATGAGATGTTTGGAAAAATCATGTCAATTTCTGACGGGTTAATGTGGCGTTACTACGAGTTATTAAGTTTTCGCCCAATGAAAGAGGTCAACGGTTGGCGTCAAGAGGTATTACAAGGCGCAAATCCTAGAGATTTCAAGGTATTGTTGGCTAAAGAAATTGTAACGCGATTTCATCATGTAAATGCTTCAGAAAATGCCGAAAAAAATTTCATTGCTCGATTTAAGAAAGGGGAAGTCCCGGCCGATTTATCAGAGATGAGGCTTTCTGCAGAAAATAATTCTTTGCAACTTCCTAATTTATTAAAACTCGCAAATTTAGTGAATAGCACTTCCGAAGCCATTAGACTGATTCAGCAAGGAGCCGTCAAAATCGATGGTGAAAAAATATCGGATTGTCAGCTCCTAGTCAAAACAGGTGCCACACACATTTATCAGATCGGTAAAAGACGTTTTGCCAAGGTAACACTGATTTAGCCTAGCAAGGGTTCGACTCTGAGGGGGTGTACACACACATACAGACCCTAGAGGGGCAACACTTGCAGCAACGCTTAAAATCCATTACCGAAGGTATATATATCTTAACTTGATGGCTAGGGATGTTGCGATTATAGTGTTG
>CAVPKM010000012.1:0-22500 GCA_963705725.1 uncultured Gammaproteobacteria bacterium | reverse complement strand
TATACGAAGAGTAGGGCGGGACACGTGAAATCCTGTCTGAAGATGGGGGGACCATCCTCCAAGGCTAAATACTCCTTACTGACCGATAGTGAACCAGTACCGTGAGGGAAAGGCGAAAAGAACCCCGGAGAGGGGAGTGAAATAGAACCTGAAACCGTATGCGTACAAGCAGTGGGAGCCTGACTTAGGTTGGGTGACTGCGTACCTTTTGTATAATGGGTCAGCGACTTACTTTCAGTGGCAAGCTTAACCGAATAGGGGAGGCGTAGGGAAACCGAGTCTGAATAGGGCGTTAAGTCGCTGGGAGTAGACCCGAAACCGGGCGATCTATCCATGGCCAGGATGAAGGTGAGGTAACACTTACTGGAGGTCCGAACCCACTAATGTTGAAAAATTAGGGGATGAGCTGTGGATAGGAGTGAAAGGCTAATCAAGCTCGGAGATAGCTGGTTCTCCTCGAAAGCTATTTAGGTAGCGCCTCGTGTATGACTCTTGGGGGTAGAGCACTGTTTCGGCTAGGGGGTCGTCATGGCTTACCAAACCGATGCAAACTCCGAATACCAAGAAGTTGAATCACGGGAGACACACGGCGGGTGCTAACGTCCGTCGTGAAGAGGGAAACAACCCAGACCGCCAGCTAAGGTCCCAAAGTATAGTTAAGTGGGAAACGATGTGGGAAGGCAAAGACAGCCAGGAGGTTGGCTTAGAAGCAGCCATCCTTTAAAGAAAGCGTAATAGCTCACTGGTCGAGTCGGCCTGCGCGGAAGATGTAACGGGGCTAAAACTATTACCGAAGCTGCGGATGCTATGATTAATGCTGCAGTGGTAGAGGAGCGTTCTGTAAGCCTGTGAAGGTGAATTGAGAAGTGTGCTGGAGGTATCAGAAGTGCGAATGCTGACATGAGTAACGATAATGCGGGTGAAAAACCCGCACGCCGAAAGTCCAAGGTTTCCTGCGCAACGTTAATCGGCGCAGGGTGAGTCGGCCCCTAAGGCGAGGCAGAAATGCGTAGTCTGATGGGAAACAGGTTAATATTCCTGTACTTTGTTATATTGCGATGGGGGGACGGAGAAGGCTAGATCAGCCGGGTGTTGGTAGTCCCGGTTTAAGCATGTAGGAGAGAGTTCTTAGGCAAATCCGGAAGCTCAATTCTGAGGTGTGATGACGATTCTGTACTTCGAGTGCAGAGAAGTAATTGATGCCATGCTTCCAGGAAAAGTCTCTAAGCTTCAGTTATAACAGAACCGTACCGCAAACCGACACAGGTGGACAAGTAGAGAATACTAAGGCGCTTGAGAGAACTCGGGTGAAGGAACTAGGCAAATTGGCACCGTAACTTCGGGAGAAGGTGCGCCTCTGTAGGTGAAGTGACTTGCGACTGAAGCTGATGAGAGGTCGCAGTAGACCAGGTGGCTGCGACTGTTTAATAAAAACACAGCACTCTGCAAACTCGTAAGAGGAAGTATAGGGTGTGACGCCTGCCCGGTGCCGGAAGGTTAATTGATGGGGTTAGCGCGAGCGAAGCTCTTGATCGAAGCCCCGGTAAACGGCGGCCGTAACTATAACGGTCCTAAGGTAGCGAAATTCCTTGTCGGGTAAGTTCCGACCTGCACGAATGGCGTAACGATGGCCACACTGTCTCCACCCGAGACTCAGTGAAATTGAAATCGCTGTGAAGATGCAGTGTACCCGCGGCAAGACGGAAAGACCCCGTGCACCTTTACTATAGCTTTGCACTGGACTTTGAATCGATTCTGTGTAGGATAGGTGGGAGGCTATGAAGCTGGGACGCTAGTTCCGGTGGAGCCAACCTTGAAATACCACCCTGGAATGTTTGAGGTTCTAACCTAGGCCCGTAATCCGGGTCGGGGACAGTGTATGGTGGGTAGTTTGACTGGGGCGGTCTCCTCCTAAAGAGTAACGGAGGAGCACGAAGGTACCCTCAGCGTCGGTCGGAAATCGCGCAATGAGTGTAAAGGCATAAGGGTGCTTGACTGCGAGACTGACAGGTCGAGCAGGTACGAAAGTAGGTCTTAGTGATCCGGTGGTTCTGTATGGAAGGGCCATCGCTCAACGGATAAAAGGTACGCCGGGGATAACAGGCTGATACCGCCCAAGAGTTCATATCGACGGCGGTGTTTGGCACCTCGATGTCGGCTCATCACATCCTGGGGCTGTAGCCGGTCCCAAGGGTATGGCTGTTCGCCATTTAAAGTGGTACGCGAGCTGGGTTTAGAACGTCGTGAGACAGTTCGGTCCCTATCTGCCGTGGGCGTTGGAGATTTGAGAGGAGCTGCTCCTAGTACGAGAGGACCGGAGTGGACGAACCTCTGGTGTACCGGTTGTCACGCCAGTGGCATTGCCGGGTAGCTATGTTCGGAAGGGATAACCGCTGAAAGCATCTAAGCGGGAAGCCTCGCCTCAAGATGAGATCTCCCTGGACCTGTAAGGTCCCTAAAGGTTCGTTGAAGACTACGACGTTGATAGGCAGGGTGTGGAAGCGCAGTAATGCGTGTAAGCTAACCTGTACTAATTGACCGTGAGGCTTGACCATATAACCTCAAATAGTTCTGACTTTAAGTACAAGCCTATATTCATATATCACCAATTCATGCTTTGTGAATAACAAGGCAAACCAGTTTCCTGGCGACAATAGCGAGTGGGAACCACCTGATTCCATTCCGAACTCAGAAGTGAAACCACTTAGCGCCAATGATAGTGTGGGGTCTCCCCATGTGAAAGTAGGTCATCGCCAGGATTTTAATTTGGAAACCCTTGCAAATTTTTTGCAAGGGTTTTTTTTTATTGACTGCATTGATCTTGCTATAAATCTAGGTAGTGGTAGACTTATTTTTTCGCTGGTGTAGCTCAGTCGGTAGAGCAACTGATTTGTAATCAGTGGGTCGTAGGTTCGATTCCTATCACCAGCTCCAAATAAATCAAGGGCTTTCAGAGGCTTCGGATTTTTGAAAATATATTGGTGCTACATATTCTGAATTCTCACTTCTGCTTCTAATCTTTACCTCAAATTTCGCTCCCCTTTTTTGTTTTTCATTAATAGTTTAGACAACAGACTTTGGATTATGAACGCGAGCCTCGTTTTGTAGCAAAATTATGCATGGATAAGGATGGCTTCTGACCGATAGCGTGGGGAAAGCTGCCTCGCATAAAGTTATGAAAACCATCGCGTTTATTGATGGATTTATATAGAACAATATTTTTTCAGCTGTCACCCTGTAACACAAGACGGTAGAGGAGTGCGGTAAATTCAGAAATTCCAATATATAGGGTCGCGCAGATAGAGATAGTCTCTTGCATCGGTTTTTAAAGGTTGTGTATGCGCATAAGCTTCTTTAATGACAAAAGGGATTTATCTTTGCTGCTTAATAGGCGCTCATAATAGAGTGTATCAATGCTATTCATTATTATCAGGTAATTGATAATGCGCAGTACCCTTACTCGCTAATTCGGCACGAAGTTCCATTTTTTTAGGTAAATTACGTAAATATAAAGATATCCATGATAGAACTGAGCATCCAAAAATAGTTACTGTTAGTTGCAATGATGATCTCGCTTGAAATGCTACGACTATGTAACTACATAAGGCGGCTAACAAAAATCTTAAACATCCAATTAAAGCAGAACCTGCACCTACACAGTGTGGAATAGGTTGTAAGGCTTGAGCAACATTCGTGGCTACAACAATAGAAATACCAAATTCCTGGACTATTTGTGGTAATAAAAGCAAAGCAATATAATTAGGATAGAAAAAATTGCCTATTACTAGGATGATGCTACTCAGTACTAATAATCTTGTTCCCAAATATGACATCCATTCTAACCCTACTCTCGATACTATTCTTCCGTTTACATAGGCGCCTGTTACATAACCAATAGCTGCGCTTGCAAATAACCATCCAAAGGTAGAAGGAGAATAATGCATTAAGTTTAACATCACATAGGGGGCACCACTGACATATGAAAATAAAGCAGCAAAGGCAAAAGCTGCGCTTAAGGTATAACCCATAAAATTTCTGTTAGATAGTAGGTTGAAATAATTCACAAAGATTGATTTAAATAATTTAGATTGATTTTGATAATGGTTCGTTTCAGGCAAAAACTGATAAGATAAAATCAATAGTGCTAAACCCGCTGATGTCAGTATGATAAAATTCCACTGCCAAGATGCATGTACTTCGATATAACCTCCCAAAATGGGAGCGATGATAGGAGAGATTGCAACCACGGCGCTCATATAAGTAATCATCTTAGAGACTTGTTCTCCTTGATATAGATCCCTGATCATGGCAAAAACAAGAATAGCACTACCAGCGCCACAAGCTTGTAAGCATCGGCTAATGATAAACATTTCAATATTGATTGAAAATGCACAACATAATGTACTGACAATATAAACGAACAAACCAACTAACATTATGGGTTTTCGGCCAAATTGATCAGACAAGGGACCATAAATAAGTTGGCTAAATCCAAAAATAAAAAAATATGCACTAAGTGTTAGCTGTACTTGATTAATAGTTGTATCAAAATACTGAGTAATTGTTGTCAATGAGGGTAAATAAATATCAGTTGATAAAATAGGTAACGCTAATTGGATAGTTAATAAAACTACAATTAATTTTTTAAAATGCAACCAGCTTGCAGGATATGCTATGTTTTTCATGGGTGATTATTCTTAATGTAAGATGATTGCATTGCCTTCTGAATTAACAATAACAGCCATATACTAAAATCTGCTTTAAATGGATTCGCAAAGAGTATACCGTAAATTAACCCATATATACGCGCTGAATTTAGATCATTAATATTATCCTTGCTCAATATTAAAAATATGAATATGAAATGGAGAATGTTAATGAGTAAATTCACTGAGTCAAATGACCTTCGATTTTTTTCAAATTCCTCACTGATTAAAAGTAAAATACAAAATTCACAAGTCAATTCTACTGATCCTGTTCCCTTTGGTTTGCAACTTAAAGAAGAATTTAAAAATATACCCGCTCATGAGCAGGCTGTCACCATGAGTCCTTGCCCCACCCAGCAGCCAGGGGGAAGCGATACATGCTTTGATATTGATATAGAATTTTAATAACCTTAATCAAAAATCTCTGCTCTGGATTAATCCAGAGTAGAGTAAAAAGGATAAAAGATGAATATTCTTATTTGCTCGCAGATTGGAGAGACACAAGTAGAAGCAGTCTGTCAACAGTTGTTAAATTTGGGGGGAAATCCTATATTGTTTGAGCGATATCGTCGTGATCATTTTGTTACTTATCATTATGATAAAGAAGAGATTCATGCTTTTCTTAATATAGGCGGTTTAACTTATAAACTTACAGAAGATGTATTTCCTGTTGTTTGGTATCGACCCAAGCCAATTTTGCGTAGTGAAATACCTGGTGAGCTCGCAAATTATCAGGAAAAATTTTGTATAGAAGAATGGAAACGAATTTTGCAATCGTTAGATATTTTTCTTGCGAAAAGTAAGTGGGTGAATCCTATTTATACCAGTTATCGCGTTGCCAATAAAGGTTATCAATTAAAATTAGCGAGGGAAGTTGGACTGTCAATACCTGAAACTTTTATTACAAATAATTCACACGAAGTTATGCATTTATTCAATGGAAAACGAGTAATATATAAAACATTAAGCTCTTATTTTACAGAGAAACAAGCGATATATTCTAGCGAAATAACTAAAGAAAATGTTCTATCATCTCACGAAGCGATTACGATGGCGCCTGGAATATTTCAACAATATTGTGAAAAAAAACATGAGTTACGTGTGACAGTGGTGGGGAATAAAATTTTTACAGTGAGAATAAATTCACAATCAAAGCCTTCGACGCTAGTGGATTGGCGAAGAGATCCAGAGGAGAGTATGTATGAAATAGGTTATCTATCAACAAGTATGAGTCAAAAGCTATTAGCCTTTCATCGTCAATCAGGTCTAATTTATGCGGCCTATGACTTTGTGGTGGATAATGATGAAAATGAAATATTTCTTGAATGCAATCCATCTGGCCAGTGGTTGTGGTTAGAGCGAGCAGTTGATGCAGATATCAGTCTTGCTATGGCAGAAGAACTTATGAAAAAAGGATGAAAAATGAAATATTGGATAATTTTACTAGCAATATGTTGTTACAGTGCGGATTCAGCAGCACATAAAGATATAAAATCGATTGAAAAAACGAGACTAGAAATCTTGACGATGGCAAAAGAAGATCGCTCAATTCGGTGTAAGCTTTTAGAGCAAGTAAAGTCAATGAATCTGACTCGATCAAAAAAAGAGCGTTGGTTAGCTGAGCAATTGAATGCGGTAGATCTTCGCAATACCAAGAAAGTGAAACAAATTTTTAACCAATGGGGGTGGCCGAGTAAGGAAAAATTTGATGATGCAACGGAGAATGCTTTTTGGCTTCTAGTACAACATGCGTATTACGATCTTCCCTTGCAAAGAAAGGTTTTAAATACATTAAAAAAAGTAAAGCATAAAAATGCTTTGGAATCTAAATATTATGCATACTTATATGATCGTGTTCAAATTCGATTAAATCGTCTACAGCGTTTTGGAACACAAGGAAAATGCATTGGCCCAAAAAATTGGCAAGTGTTTCCTCTCGAAGATAAGAAGAATATTAATCAAATAAGAGCTGGAATGTTTTTAGGTTCATTCAATGACTATCATCGTGTAATGAATGATTTATGTTATTAGATAGGGGTCTAAATGAAAATATTTGAAAACATTAAACAGAATGTTACCGATTTCGCTAAGATGATGGCCTTATATGATTTGCAAGCGCTCATTTCTCGAAGAGAATCGTTGCAACTTGCCGCAGTTTTTTCGTTAAATTTAATTAGCTCAGCTGCTAAATTATTGGCTCCGGCTAGTCTTGCAAAAGCAGTTGAGTTATTTTTGAATTCAGATAAGCCAGATAATCAAAATCATGATATAAAATTTTATATGGTGTTGTCGCTGTCACTTTCTGCTTGGATAAAATTTGAAGCATATATAAAAAATAATTTACTTTGTGATTTTGAAGAAAAAATAATCATCAATAATACACAACAACTTGTCCAAATTTCGCATCAAGTTTCACTTGATCAACATGTGAATTTAAAAAATAGCATGACCCAATTACTAATGGAAATTGTCACTAGTCAAGCTAAATTACCTCAAGAGGTGATGGGGGGGATATATCAAGTTTTTCTAGATATTATCTTAGGATCCATTTTAATTTGGTATCAGTATGGAGTGGTAATTGGATCGGAATTTTTAGCATACTGCATGACGGATTTGCTTGTTTTTCGGGCCATCATTGCATGCTTTGCAGATGACGAGCAACTTTATAACCAAATGAATAAAAAATTTTCCAATTATCTCAATCATGAATTTGAAATCCTAATGTCTGAAGAAACTGTTAGGCTATTCAGTCATGAGTCCTTTGAGAAAGATAAATCAATGGAAGCTTTGCAGAAATACTTACTTTCAAAGAAAGATTATATCAAAAAAGAAAATATAGCTGTTTTAATTAAACTGATTCCTTTTTTTGCTGCTAATTTAATACCCATCTCTTTTATTTTTAAAAGTACTTTAAAATTAAGCGACTTCGATGATTTTATTTTTTTATTTGGTTATATTAATTCATTTTCGACAAGTTTAATGGGGCTTAATAATTCAATTAAAAATTCACTTCGTGCCACACGATCAATAAGCAAATTACAATTGCTGATTGCAGAGTTGGCGCCTGAAATACCAAATGATCAAACACTAACTGCAATTGCGGAATTTGATCCAATGGAAAATTTTGAAGTGCTTACTTTTGAAAACGTGAGTTTTAGCTATCCAAATAGTGAACTGCCAATTTTAAAAAATGTCAGTTTTGATTTGCCAGCAGGAAAAAAAATTGCAATTGTTGGCCGTTCTGGTGTGGGAAAATCTACAATCATCAAATTACTGTATGGAATGTATAGACCGCAGTCCGGAGAAATTAAAATAAATGGCGTGAATATTAATGAAATTTCTCGGGAAATATTAACGCGATTTTATTGTTGTGTGCCGCAAGAATCTGTCTTATTTAGACATGCATCCTTAAAATATAATGTTCTTTATGGTGCTCATCAAGAAACAATGATTAAAAATTATTTAGAAATTAAAAAATTTGTAAAAAATCAACGAAGTGATTATCAGACCTATTTTCCAGTTTTTGAAAAGTTTGGTAATTTTGCCCCAGGTTCATTTTCAGCTTATCGCCAAGCTCAAAGAATGTTTACTGCAACAATGAATAAAGTGCATCTTCGAAGTTTTGATAATGATCAAGCTGATAAGAAGGCAAGTTTGATTGCTTTATCAGGCGGACAAAAACAACGGGTGAGTATAGCGCGCGCATTAATGCGAAATTCCAGTATCTTTCTTTTAGATGAACCAACAGCCGCATTAGATTCATTTACGGAATACGAAATTTTGAATAACATCAAGGAGGTGACTGCAGACAAAGCCGCGATCATGATTACTCACCGGCTATCCACTATCCAAGATGCTGATGAGATTTTGGTCTTGGATGATGGCATGATAGTTGAAAGAGGAACACATGATGAGCTTCTTGCAAAAGAGGAGCTGTATTCCGATTATTTCAATATGCAGCAAGGATATGGCTGTTAGTAATTCAACTTAAGGTTAGCGAGATTGATTAAAAAGTGCTCGCCCAATTCGTACCATCGTTGAGCCGCATTCTATGGCAACCTGATAATCATTTGACATACCGATGCTCAGATTTGGAAGCCTGTACTCATTGGCGAGTGCTTGCATATGTTTGAAGTAAGTAAGAGGCGAAGATTCTCTTGGTGGAATACACATAATGCCCGTAATCGATAAGGGGTAGGATGTTTGTAATTTTTTGTAAAAGAGCGGAAAGTCTTCCGGGTAAATGCCGTTTTTTTGCTGTTCTTTGGCAATATTTATTTCTATGTAATATTCTAGCTTTTTCTCTTGTTTGGCTTCTTCTGCGACTAGTCGTTCCGCCAGCTTAAAATTGTCTAATGTTTGGATGACATTAAAAAGAGCGACAGCCTCTTTTGCTTTGTTGGTTTGAAGATGACCAATCAAATGTAATTCGATAGCGGGATACTTTTGTTTTAACGATGGCCACTTAGCAAAAGCTTCTTGAACGCGATTTTCGCCAAATAATCGATGTCCATGCTGAAGTAGGGGTAGAATAGCCTCTGTTGGCTGATTCTTGGTTACGGCAAGCAGCCGCACCATGCTTGAGCTTTGGTTATGAATTTTTGCGCATGATTCGATATTATTTTCAATTATTATCAATTGGTTACTCATGTTTATACTCATTGAAATTGGTGGCATCCACAATGCGTAAAATTCATTCACTAAGGTTATATAATAATAGGGTAATATAAACCAAAGGAGGGCCTGATGAGTACGAGAAAGTATGCAGTGATTTTTGGAGTGGTTTTTCTGGCCGTTGGCATTATAGGTTTTATACCTGTTTTAAATCCACAAGGGTATTTGCTGGATATATTCCAAATCGATAAAATCCATAATCTATTTCATGTTTTGACAGGATTAATTGCATTTTCTGTCGCATTTAGTAGTGTTGCTTCACGGGCTTTTTTTAAAATATTTGGGTTAGTCTACCTTTTTATTGCCCTGCTCGGTATTTTGGTCGATGGAAATTTCATTTTTATGAAAATGAATTTGGCAGATCAACTCTTTCACCTAGTTGTTGCAGCTATAGCGATTTATCTCGGTTTTGGAAAAGTGAAAAAGCCGGCCAGTTAGCTCGCCACTACCAAACTAAGTGATTGCCTTGATAATCATAAAATTTCCCGCTCTCTCTTTCTGTCAATCTAAGTAATAAAGAGCGCATTCCAGAAACACTTTGTTCAGGTAGGATAGTTGCATTGCGGCCTCCTGTGTCGGTTTTGACAGAGCCGGGATGCAGCGCAAAAACCTTAATGTTTTTGTTTTTTAAATCCACAGCAAGGGTTTTTGTAATCATATTCAATGCCGCCTTGCTAACACGATAGCTATAAGCTTCTCCACTCGTGTTGTCGTTTATGCTTCCGAGGCGACTGCTTATAGAAATAATGGTTTTCAAACGACTGCGCGAAATATTTTCCAAAAATGTTTCTGCGATTTTTAAGGGGGCGACGGCGTTAGTGATAAAAGCTTGCGACATAGCATCAATAGTAATATCTCCCAAACTCTCATCAGAATATACCCCCGCATTATTAATCAATAAATCAATCGGAGTATCTGAGTATTTATCAGCTATTTGATTGAGTTGGATCTGATTGGTTACGTCGAGTCGCAATAGCGTTACATTTTCAAAATGATACGCTACGTGCTGTAATTCCTTTGCCTGAATAAGATTGCGACAAGATGCGAATACTCTCCAGTTATCTTGAGCGTATTGCCTAACAAACTCTAATCCTATCCCTCTATTTGCGCCGGTAATAAAAACGGTATATTGCAGCATTCTTTTCTTCCTGATGTAATCCTTTACCTTTTTTCAGTTTAGCAAAGAAGTGATGATTTCTCTTCTCTTACCTTAGTTGAGGGGCGAGTAGTTGCCTTAAAAGAATAAATATGCTGTTCGGTGTAGACGGCAGTGAGAGCAACATCCCATGATTCCGGTTGTATGTTAGGGGTAAGTTGAAACTGATAGGCTAACCCAATTAAATGGGGCTTGCTTCTTGAGCTCAATTTTTTGAAGGCAAATGTGCGGTCATAAAATCCGGCGCCCATTCCAAGGCGATTTCCTTTATTATCAAAAGCGACAAGAGGGGTAATGATCAAGTCTAAACTTCTTGAACTGATTAGTTGTGTAGTAGTCAAATCCGGTTCTAAAATGCCTAAAAAATTTTCATTTAACCGATCTCCCTTCCTGTATTGGCCAAATAGCATCTGGTTGTGTTTGATGGGGTGAAGGATAGGTAAATAGCAAGTCTTGCCCATATCAAGAGCTCGAGTTAGTAGCGAATCGGTGGTTACCTCACCCTTGTAAGCGAGATAAAAAGCTAGGCGTTGGCTATTAAGAAATAGATTTGAACTTTGTAAGCGATGACATATTTGATTGCTAGCATGTCTTTGTTGTTGTGCGGTTAGCTGTGCTCTTTTTAGCTTTAAAGCGTTTCTTAGTTGGCGCCTTTCTTGTGTAATGGTCATGCCTAAACTCCGTGTGTATCGCAGTAGTTTTCTTCTGAACCCAAGTGCTCAAAAGGAGAGGTCTCACCTATCCTATTAGGCTTTCTAGTATGACTAGACATGCACACCAGGATATTTTATTAACCTCTATATGTGATAAATATCGGTTCAAGAATTACATCTACTGCGAATACCACAGAGAATGTTAATTTTAGCAAAATTCCGTTTGCTCAGAAAGAGCTCGGTCAATTTTGTTTTGTAAATATTGAATGCCTTGGTTTGTGGTATCAATGTAGCTATTAAGCTGTTTCTTCAGGGCAATTAATTCGTCGGTTATGTTAAGGGCTGCGATCATGAAAATTTTTTCATAAATAATGAGCCTATTATTTTCGGATGCTTCATGCATTTTTTGAGTTAAATAACTTGCGGCTTCCTGTAATTCGGATAGTTTTTCAAGGGGGCATTTAACTTGATAATTTTTGCCAAGTAATTTAATAGAAACAGTATCAGCATTCTCGCTCATTGTAGTTCATCTCTTAATTGTGAAATAACACGCTTAACTTTTGTAATAGCGCGAGTATTTTTATCCAATAATTCAGCTTTTTCTTGAGTAAGTTTCATTAATTTTTGGCGTAGTGACTTGTTTTCATCGTTTAAGCGGTTTCTTGATTGAATTAAAGAATTGATTTGAATTTCAAGTTTAGTAATGTTTGAGTTTTTCATCCTGAAAGCCTACATAAAATTTTTCTTTACTTTCTGAAATATAGATTGCTTGTAAATCTAGGTCAATGAGTTCATGATTAACTTCTCTTTTTACGGGATATCTTCAATGATGAATCAGAAAGAGTTCGCTGAGAGAAGAAAAAAACTCATGCAGCAGCTTGGTGAGGGTAGTGCGGCCCTTTTCTTTTCGGGTAGAGAATATTTAAGAAATGGTGATGTCCACTTTCCTTTTCGACAAGATAGCCAATTTTATTATTTCACTGGTTTTAATGAGCCTGAAGCAGTAGCTGTTTTATTGCCAGGCAGGAAGCAGGGCGAGTATATTTTATTTAACCAACCGCGTGATTTAAAAATGGAACGCTGGGTTGGGAAAAGAGTGGGGCAAGAGGGGGCATGTCGAGAATATGAGGCAGATGAATCCTATGATATAAGCTTAATTAAGACAGAGCTTGTCGCACTTTTATCCGGAAGGAAAAGTTTGTTTTATCCTTTAGGGAAAGACAAGCTTTGGAATGAATTTGTTACCTCCTTAGTTACGGACATCCGATTGAAAAATCGCAAACTTGAAAGTTATCCAGTTGAACTTTGTGACGTTGCAACCATTGCAAATGAATTCCGCTTAATTAAAAGCCAATACGAAATATCCTGCATGAGGAAGGCGGCAAATATTTCTGCTTTAGCTCATGAAAAATTAATGAAATTCTGTCGTCCAGGGTTGTATGAATATGAACTTGAAGCTTGCTTTAATGCAGATATAAGAGCAAAAGGCTGTAGCAATGTGGCATATCCAACGATTGTTGGAAGTGGCAAAAATGCCTGTACGTTGCATTATGTTGAGAATAAGGATCGACTAAAAAACGGGGATCTGGTGTTGATTGATGCGGGGGGAGAATACGAATATTATGCTGCTGACATTACGCGAACCTTGCCAGTAAATGGTAAATTTACACCCGATCAAAAAACTATTTACGAATTAGTGCTAAAAACGCAGCGGGCTGTATTATCTGCAATTAAACCGGGTGCCTTTTGGGATATTTTGCAAAAAATAGCAGTTGAAGAATTGACCAAGGGATTACTTGAATTGGGTATGTTAACAGGCACATTGCAGCAGGCTATCGAAAGTAAAGCTTATGACGAATATTATATGCATACAATTGGTCATTGGTTAGGGTTAGATGTTCATGATGTAGGGGCTTACCGCGCAGCAAACCAGGCAGGGCGGCGTTTGGAAGAAGGAATGGTGCTCACTGTTGAGCCCGGTCTGTATTTGTCTGCAAGTGATAAATTAGAGCCCAGATGGCACGATATCGGGGTTCGAATCGAAGATGATATACTTGTGACCAAAAATGGTTATGAGGTGTTGACAGAAGCAGTTCCTAAAGAAATACATGATATTGAAAAACTAATGAAAAAGTAATATAAAAATTCATTCGCAAAGACTGCTAAAATTAATCTATTAGAAGAAAATACAGGTATGTGAAAATGACTGAACGTTTTGTAAGGCCTTTAAACTTTTCAGAAGCTATTCGAGAAGTGGCTAAAGCCTATATTCATATCTTTAAGCCTATTATTGGTATTGTGTTGTTAGCGGCCATTGTTCAGGGGGTGGTTTCCTTGATTATGCCGCAAAACACAACCATTGGATTATCTATCGCCATTTTGGCAAATCTTCTGTACTTCTTTTTCTATGCTTGGATTCTTGCCCGTGGAGACAGTGTCTTGATGAATCGGGCAGAAACAAATAAAGACGCGATGCATTTGGCCAAAAAAAGATTTATACCCGTTATTGGGGTTTTTGCACTTTACATGGTGTTGTTATTTATTCTCTTTTTATTCGGTTTTGGAATGCAATATTTAGGAAATCTCTTGCACATCACCTCATTATTGGCCTTGCTCACGTTAGCCTTCTTTCTCTTTCTTTTCACCTTATTAGCATTTACCATTCCAGCGGTTATTCTAGATAGCATGCCTGTCTTCAAAAGTTTTGAGTATAGTGCAAGGCTGGTGTGGAAAAATTGGTGGCGAACTTTTGGTGTTTTCTTAGTTTATATTCTGCCAGTAGTGTTACTTTCGCTCTTAATAATCTATGTTGTTTCCTATCAAAATATCGTAGCTATTACGATATTTGAGTTTGTTTTCCATGTTTTGGTTTATCCCATCATGATTGCTGTGACATTAGTGCTCTATCATGATTTAAAATTTCGACATAATAAACTAGGCTTTAAACGAGTTGTTGAGCATGAAGATCATCAGGATTTACCAAATTAAAGTAATTTATTAGCTTCTTAAGCATCGTTAAATGAAAAACTATGATGTAATCATTGTGGGCGGTGGCATTGTCGGCGGTAGCATCGCGTCACTATTTGCCAATGCTGGGTTAGAAATCGCCCTGCTTGAAGCGGCGAAAGTAGCAAAAGACCATCGTGAACGACCAATCGTTTTATCGCATAGTAGTCAAGCGGTACTTGAGAATGGCGTGCAAGTTTGGGATCAACTAGATGATCTTGTCGAGCCGATTCGTTTTATCCATGTTTCAGATCAGGGTAATTTTGGCGTCACCAAAATTTCGGCCAGTGAAGAAGGCGTCCCTTATCTCGGTTATGTGCTGTCGGCTGCGACTTTAGAGAGAGCAATTCAAGCGCGCGTGAAAAAAATATCAACGATTGATCTGTATCAGCCAGCCATTTTTGATTCATTAGAATATCAAGAAGATCGCGTCATTGTTTATGCAAAGGATGAACAGCACACCTTGCAAATCGCTAGTAAATTAGTAATTGCTGCGGATGGTCAGCATTCAAGTGTTCGAAAGCACCTTAATATAAAAAGCAAGAAAATTGACTACGAGCAAACCGCTATTACTTGTGAAGTGATGCTAAAGCGTCCTCATCAAAATGTTGCTTATGAGCGGTTTACCCCTGAAGGTCCACTAGCCTTTTTGCCGCTACGTGAACAGCGAGCAGCCGTTGTCTGGACCGTTAATCACAAGCACGCAAGCGAATTAATGAAATGGGACAAGGCAAGTTTTTTAAAAGCACTACAAAATTGTTTTGGATATCGACTGGGGAAGTTTGTTGATTGCACGATGCCAGATTCATCTAAGCTCTATTCTATAAGTACTTGGCAGCAAATTTTTCCCCGTGTCGTTTTATTAGGAAATGCTGTACACACATTACATCCAGTTGGTGGGCAGGGTTTGAATTTAGCTTTTAGAGATCTGGCTGTGCTCGCTGAAATATTAATAGAGGCCTTAGCTGATAAAAGAGATATTGGAGAGCTAGCATTACTTCAAGCCTATTTTCAAAGACGAGAAGTTGATCAAAAGCAAATCATAAATCTAACAAATATTTTAGTGGGTGTATTTTCAAATAGTTTACTGCCAGTTGTTGCTGCAAGGAGCGTGGGGATGGTTGCTTTAGATAGAGTAAAATGTCTAAAAAGAAGTTTGACAAAACGCACCTTGGGTTTAAGTGGGAAAGTTCCGCGGTTGGTTTGTGGATTATCGGTAGATGAATCATAATGAAAAAATCGATAGATGTAGATGTTGCTATTGTCGGCACTGGGTTGGTGGGCTTAGCATTAGCTTGTTTGCTAGCAGAGGCAGATTTAAAAATAGCCATTATTGAAGCTCGTGAAATCAAGCACATAGAGCTTAACCAAGACAGCTATCAGCTCAGAGTCAGCGCAATCAACGCTGCCAGTGAGAAGTTATTCAAGCAGTTGGGGGTGTGGGAAAAGATTGTCTCCACACAACGGGTTTCTTCTTATGAAAAGATGACAGTATGGGATAGTTTGGGTCGTGGAAGAATTCATTTTGATTGCACGGAAATCGGAGCAGGTAGACTGGGGTGTATTTTAGAAAATTCTGTCATCCAAAACGCGTTATTAGAAAAATTAAAACAATATAACCAAGTTGTAATTTGTGAAAAAACTGAGCCTACTGGTTTTTCTATGCATTCAAAAGCGATAGGATTGAAGCTGGGAAAAAATGAGATCACTGCCAAGTTAATTGTGGGTGCAGATGGAGCAGAATCTTGGGTAAGAAAACAAACCGGTATCTCCTGTTATGAATGGCCTTATCACCATGAATCCTTAGTTACAACAGTAAAGTTAGAATATCCCCATCAAAAAACAGCATGGCAATGTTTTTTAGCAGAAGGACCGGTTGCGCTCTTGCCGCTTTTTGATTCTCATGTGGGTTCGATTGTTTGGTCTTCTAGTCCAGATGAGATCAGGCGCATAGCGAATTTAAATAGTGATGCATTTAACTTTGAACTGACACATGTTTTTGAGCGGCGCTTTGGAAATATTCAGAAAATTGATTATCATAAGACATTTCCGCTTGTCATGCGTCATGCTAAAAATTACGTTAAGCCACGTATTGCGTTGATTGGAGATGCAGCGCACACCATTCATCCATTGGCAGGTCTTGGAGTAAATTTAGGTTTGGCGGATGCTTGGATGTTGGCAAGGGAGATTATTCATGCGCATCAAACAGGGCAAGATTGTGGTGATTATTTAGGGTTGCGACGATATGAGCGTAATCGAAAAGGACAGAATTGGTTAATGACCCTAGGAGTAGAATGCTTTAAGCGTCTATTTGAAAGTAAAACTCAATCGATGATATCTTTGCGTAATTTAGGGTTAAGCTGGATCAATACTCAAAGACTAATTAAAAACCAATTTGTTTATCAAGCTATGGATATATAATGGAAAGGGAATGCTAGAATGTGTTTTATTAAGTGACTTCGATCAATTATTACATCAATTCCACGTAGCTAAAGAGCAGGGTGTGCCTGCTAACCATCTGAATGTTCTTTACGAATATTTGATTTATTACAGTCATTTTGAAAATTTAAAATTAGAAGAAGCAAATAAACTTTTCAAGTCTTTGCACGAAGCTCTCGTGCCAAGTTTAATAGCTGGCCATCATTTGATAGCGTTAAACAGTTGTTATGACAAAATAGAACGAGTGTTATCAAAGTATCAACATCATGTTTTCTTAAGTCAATTGGCGCGATGTCAACGAGAGGCGGTAGAAAAAATAATAGGAGGAATACCTCTTGCTGAATTAGCTCCAATTCATCCACTTGGGTCCTCACAAAACTTTCACGAGCAGGCAGCTTCGCTTCGTGAGATATTACGCAAAGTGCATACACTTATTTCTGTGGATGAACAATATATTGAAAAAATAACCACGCTAAGATCATTAATCGATATTCATTTGCTCTATCCTGAGCAGCAATCTTTAAATACACGAGTAAGTTTTTTAGCAAGGGCAGTGGTGTTTGCTTCTGTTGGGATACAACTGGCGGAAATTAATCATGATGAACCAGTCAAGAAAAATTTTGAACAATTAATTAATATTGCCTTTGCGTATTTAATTACACTTACTCTTCGTGATAATGAGGAAGGTTATTGCTCGTTGCTCTATCATTTAAATCAGAAAACAGATGAACAACGTTTATACCAATTAGTGTATTTAAAAAATGTAGCAGAGTGGTTGCTGCATCATGCGAGTCTTTGTTTTAAAGCAGAGAATAATCAACTGCATAAAGTTCGATGGATTATATATGAAGCGCGATTGGTTTTTGAATTTATAATCAAACAACTCATAAAATATAAAATTGAGGAAGTAAAAGAATTTGCTTTAGATCTATTGGTTAAACTTGGTCAAATGGTAAATTTTGAACAGGGAGTAGTGGAAAATTTCAATTTTTCAGATGTCGATAAAATAGATTTATTTGAATGGAAAAAATACCGCGCTGAATTGCGGGCCTGTCGTGAACAGCTTTCACAGGAATTAAAAAAAATATCATGGGACCAGATTGAAAAAATCCAAATAAAATTTACTGATAATTTAGCAAGTTTTTTGAAAAAATCTTTTGATAGCAGCTTAGCCTTATTATATGGGAAATTGGATTATGTTTACGCACTTTTCGCTATGGGTTCAATTGCCAGGAAAGAAGCTTGTCCCTATTCTGATATAGAATATTTTTTTGTGTTAGATGATCGAAAATCAAGTTCAACAGAGGCTAGACGGTTGATGGCTGCAGTCCTGCAATGCTACTTTCTTTCTATAGTGGCGCTTGGCGAGTCTCCGCTAGATATAGAAGAAATTTATTTTCCTGAAAACCAAAAGCCAGAAGGCAGTACAAGTCTTCAATATTTTCCTATTATCAAAGGATTGCGTTTAGATGATGGAGGCAATATTCCGTTTGGAGGTCGTGTCAGCCGAGAAGAATTATTTGGAACAATAGAAGAAATTTCTGGATTAGTTACAGAAAAAAATTGCTTAGGGGATACTTGTCTCGTAAATAATTTGCAAAGCGCGCGCTATTTATTTGGTAGTGAAAATAGCGAAATACTCGAGAAAAAATTTAAGCAGCATTTATACTTGCAGTTGATTAAAGGGCAGCGATTAAAGCCTGAAACCAAGATGCATTATGCGCTCGGAAAAAGGATAATTGAGTTTGGCTTGGAAATTGCTAGCTCTGAAAAAAACAAGAAGTTATCTCTTTTAAAAAAAGTATCAGGAATGCAAATTTTTTCGCTAAGAGCTAAAGATTACTTAATTGTGATCAATGCCTTTATTGGAGGGTTTTATCTTTCAAATAATTTAGAGAAATCATTTGAAAATGAATCGGAAAATGGGCTTGATCAGTTTGAGATTTTATGCAAAAACGAAGAAAAAATAAAATATTTAAATAAAAGTGGAATAATTGACGAAAAATTTTCAGAAGTTATTCGGTTGTGGTTAAATTTTTTTCTTTACCTTCGTTGTAAGGCGCAATTTAATTATCAAAGTGAAGATGAGTATCTTTATTTTATTGGCATGAAACCATTTCAATCAGATTTTGAACTTAATCGAAATGAAGCTAAGCTGTTCAAACTCTTTAAAAATCAAATTTTACATTGTTTTGTGCAGTTTTTTTATTTGAATCCTTCTCAATTAAAACTCCATATTCCACGTGCTAACCCATTATTTATCAATTGGGTTGTAGTCTTTGCAAAGCAGCTAATTGAAAAAAATCTCACGCAAGCAAAATATTATTATCGTTTCACAAGTGAAATTGATTGTTTCTATCCGCCTGTAATTGAATTAAAAGACGAAATAAAAAAAATAGATCGTATAAAAAACGATATAGAAAAAGCAGCGGAAAATATTTTATTATTGATTAAAGAAGATGAAGAAATTTGGAGTTTTTGTCCAATTTCTTTAAGGCAGTCAATTGAGGATGTGATGGGTGAGGCGTTTTTTCCAATTGATTTAGAGAGTAATGATATCCTTCTTGAAGAAATGAGAAAAAATATTTTAAAAAAAATTCAGTTAGATATAAAAAGTATAGAACTATCAAATAAATCTATTTATTTCCTGCAATTAATTAAAGCGATCAGTGATTCGTCTTTGCCAAACAGGCAATCTAAAATAAATTCTTTTATCTACGATCAGTTGTCATTGGTTAAGGAATATGATCAGTGGCGGAATGATTTATTACAGGTCGTCATGCAATTAAAAAAGCAATCAAATGGAATAGATGTAAAAAATTTATTTTCATTGCTGTCAAAGACTTGTCCGCGGTCAATTAGTTCTTCTTATGTACTTAAAATAAAAAAAGAAACAACTAAGATGACTTGGCAACAATGTGCAAGCATTATGCTTTTAAATGAAGATGCATTAAATTTTCAAAAAAATCATTCGCTAGAGCGTGGTGATGATCAAAAATTTCATGTTCAAAAATTTTGTTATCGATGGTTTTGGAATTTGGCGCTTTTCATCAACATGGGTCCAACACAATCTGCTTCCCATATTTTAAATCATTTCTATGAAAAAAATATATTTGAGTTATTCTTATTGAATGCATGGCAAGCTGGCCTTGAAAAATTAAAATTATTATTTTTTGACAATGAAAATGATCGTTTTTTTACGACAGCAGCCATTTTGCATAATGAAATTATTCCATTGTTAACTTTATGTTACGCTAACCTTCCCGTACTATTTGAAAAAGGTCAGGCAGAGTATTCTCATAAAATTTGGTTGCAACAGTTAAGTCAGTTTCTGAGTTCACAAAAAAGTCATTGTAATTGCGTCTTACTAGATGAAAGTGTCATTGATCAATCTTTTTATTTTCCATCAGAGTGGGTTAATGAATTATTTACACCGGAAGGATGCATTAGGTCAGTTTCACATGACAGGAATTCTGCAGTAGTAATGGTCAATGAGTATTGTGTAAAAATTATTTTGCCCGATGCGACATTAACAGAACAAGAAGAAGGTCTGAGAGTGTTGTTGGCGCGTGAGCAGGCATGTGGTAGTTTATTTCGTTTGTTAAACTGGCAGGCCACCCCTTCAGGCTGTGCGATTAAATTACAATATCACGCTGCTAATCGTCAAATTATTTATTATGGTTGGATTTCACGTCGAATTTTATCTATCGAAAATAATCAAAGGTTAGAATTCATTTTACCTTCAAAAAGAGAAACATACGTCGGATATGGACCCCTATTTATTATGAGCTTGTTGGTTTATCCAGAGGATGGGCAGCCGGCGAATTTTTTAATAGAAAAATCCTCACCCCATAGGCCTGGAAAGTTATTGAGTGTTGATAATAAGCGTATTCTTGTCAACCCCATTGTAATGGTTAGCGGAAATAAATGGTTTTCTCAAAAGGAAAATAGAATCATCCTGAAAACTATTTTATATTTTTTGCCAGATTTTCGAAAAATGATTGAACCCGAAATTTATGAGCACTGCCAACAAATTGATATATCGCGGTTAACCGAGAACTGGTCGCATGCAATGTTAACCTTCGATAACTGTGTAGATGCTTGTTTGAATTTAGTGGGGTGCACCAGGCAAAATAATGAATTCAAACAAATTCAATTAGATCGAATGATGTTTACATTGATACCACTAAAATTAGAGCTAATCGCGCATTGCTTGAGATCAAAAAATTCTCTTCTTACGTATCAGGAACTGCTTCAAAAAGTAGATCCAGAAATTGGGCAATTTTATGCGGGTCTAAATCAGGGACAAAATTATTATACTTTGTTTCAACCTTTTTATCGAAATAATCAACGAGGCGAATGGCTCTCTACTGCGACATATCAATTTATTCATGGCAGTAAAATGCATTATCAGCAGCTAGGTGAAAGATTGTTGACGATATATCCAGAATTTTCTGAAAAAATTAATTGGTGTGGTAGGGAGCTAAAGGATAATTACAAAAGGCAACATGATCTTATTCAAATTTTACTGCAAGGTAAACAACTGCTTAAAATTAATTTAAGAGATTGTCTCATGATTAAAAATCATGAGCTTAAAATGTTGTTACGAAATTCTCCTAATCTGAGTTATCTTGATATTTCCACCTGTCCGCATCTCAGTGCTGAAGTTTTCGTATATCTGAGTCAATCAAGTAAGAAATTAAAAAATCTAATTTGTGAAAATAATTTTTGGCTTGAACGGTTAGATTGGAAGGCGGAATTGCCATTGCTGGAAAGTTTTTCATTAAAAGATAATGATGAATTGACTGAGGTAATGATTAAAACTGCGCCTAAATTATTGTATTTAAGTGTTCAAGGAACGAGAGCAAAAGTTTCAAATAATAAATATTATTCAGGTGCGTTTAATAAAAGAGGAAATGCTGCTTTTCAGCAAGGCGAATATTTGCAAGCAGAAGGTGATTATACCGATGCAATAACGCTTGATTCAAAATCAGATAATTATTTTTATAATCGAGCCATGGCAAGAAAACACCTGGGGTTATTGGCTAAGTCATTAAATGACTGTAACAGATCAATTGAGCGCAATCCTTTTGTCAGTGTTTATTATATGAGCCGCGGTCTTGTTAACCAGCAGCATCGTGATTTTTTTTCAGCAGTTTCAGACTATCAACAGGCTTACCAAAAAGATCCTACGGATAAAATTTTGCTCTTTTATTTCGGAATGACCTATTTAATGCAAAATAATTGGCAAGTCGCGACTTTATATTTCAAAACAATTTTAATGAGTGAAACGGTTAAGGAAGAAGAGGTAAGAGCAAAGAAATATGCTAATACAATTATGGGCTTAATAAATTGGGCTTATGGCTTTGAGGAGGAAATGACTTTCATTGCGAAATTTAAAAATTTATATCTAGAGCTAAAGCATCATAGTCAAATTTATCTTTTTTGCGATGTATTGGCTGCTTGGTTTGTTAGTTTTTTAAACCAGGTGAATAAGAAAAAAGAATTAATCATTGGAACCCTGCTCAATATAAAAAATCTTTTGCTTAGTGCAAGTAAAGATTATCCATCAGCGAGTTCAAGGTGCACCTGCGCCAGCTGGAGAAGCGGCTGCTGCAGGCGCTCAACGAGTCGCGCGGCAACATCCTCGACGACGACAAGGTCATCGAGACGCTGGAGAACGCTCAAGCGCGAGGCCGCCGACATCTCGGCCAAGATGGCCGGCACCGAGGGCGTCATGGCCGACGTGGAGCGCGTGACGCTGCAGTACCAGGTCGTGGCCCGCACCTGCAGCGCCGTCTTCGCCGTGCTGGAGCAGCTGCACTACCTCAACCACTTCTTACCAGTTCTCGCTGCGCTACTTCCT
>CAVPKM010000011.1:0-58568 GCA_963705725.1 uncultured Gammaproteobacteria bacterium | reverse complement strand
CGATTAACTTGATATTGTCATTATCAGTTTAAATAAATTTGAAGTATCTTTATTAGATGGCATTCAAAAATTAATCAGAAAAATTAAATCGCTCAAGATTTTAGTATTAACCGACCATATGAATGAAGTGATCCTTTCTTATTTGCTGAAAAGCGGTGTCCATGCTTGTTTATCGATGAATACCACTCCTGATGAAATGGGCAATGCGCTTAAAGCAATCAAAAATGGTGAGCGCTTTGTTAGTGCGGACATCGCTAATTTTTTAGCTACAGCTAATGTTGTTGTCGATAAATGTACTCCTTTCAAAAGACTTTCTGGCAGGGAATTGCAAGTTGTTTTGATGATTGTCAGAGGCCTTAGCCCAAAAGAAATCGCAGAAAAACTTTTCCTTAGCTCTAAAACAATTAGCACGTATCGTAATAGTATATTTAACAAACTAGAAGTCAAAAACGAAGTAGAATTGACCTTGCTTGCAATTATAAACGGCTTGCTTGAAGTTAGGTGAAGGCGGTCAAGTATCGCTTGATTGAAACAGTATTGATATCTGCTGCCTAGCTATTTTCGAACACATTTACCCTTTGTTTTAATTCTTTGCCTGGCTTGAAGTGAGGTGTGTGTTTAGGAATAACTGCAACTTTTTTTCGGGTTTTTGGATTGTGTGCATTTCTAGTGCCTCGATAGTGTAAGCTAAAGCTACCAAAATTGCGTATCTCTATTCTGTCGCCGTTGCAAAGCTTAGTGCTGATATAATTTAATATTTGGTTAATTCCAATTTCGACGTCTTTGAGCGGTAAGGATTTTAGTTTAGCGGCGATAAGATTAATTAATTCAGATTTAACCATAAGTCATTCAGTTTAAGCATCACATATTATTTGCAATGGTTAATGCTGCTCCTTTTTGTTCATATTTTGTGCTGAATAGTTACTATACTTATTTCACTTTAAAATGTGAACTCTATTGAGTGGATATTTTAAATCCTGATGCAGGTAGAGGAACCTGGTCAAAATAAACAGTACTTTCTTTTATCAAGATGCGATTGTGGGCAAACCAATTTAAAATAGTAGGATAGAGAAAATGTTCTGCCTTATGTACTCGTTGTTGCAAGGATTCTAACATTTCTCCTGGCGCTATTTTGAACGAAACCTGCGCAATAATTGGGCCCTCATCCACATTTGCGGTGACGAGATGAATACTGCAACCATGTTCAGAATCGGCATTATCAAGCACTTTTTGATGAGTATTCAAGCCGGGATAATTAGGTAGCAGAGAGGGGTGGATATTGATAAAGCGATAATCGAATTTATTCAGTAAATTTGGACTGAGAATGCGCATATAGCCAGCTAGTGCGACTAGGTCAGGTTGTAATTGTTGTAATACTTGAATCAAGGCGGCTTCGTAGGTTGTTTTGTCTGAATATTGGTTTCTTGAAATAACGTAAGTAGGGATATGATTTGAAGTGGCGCGAGTTAATCCGTAGGCCGCGTCATTGTCGCTAATAACAGCAATAATCTTTGCATCGAGCTGTTTGGTTTGAATAGCTTCGATAATAGCTTGAAGATTTGAGCCATTTCCCGATATGAATACAACTAATTGAAGGGGTGCTGGATATGTCAACTCAGTACCACTTTTGGTTTGCCATAAGCAGCTTGAATAGAGCCAATAACCCACGGCCGTTCATTATTTGCTTCAAGTAAGTTAATGACAGTCTGTTTATCTTTTGGATCAATGCAGATCACCAAGCCTATTCCGCAATTAAAAGTTCTAAACATTTCCTCGTTTTTAATATTACCTTGTTGTTGTAAGAAATGAAAAATGCTAGGTAGTTGCCAGCTGCTGGTATCTATAATTGCACTTGTTCCATCGGGTAAAACGCGAGGGATATTTTCTATTATTCCTCCGCCTGTTATATGAGCAATAGCTTTAATTGAAATTTCCTTCAAAAGGCTGACAATTGTTTTCACATAAATTTTCGTAGGGGTTAATAGTGTCGCGCCAAGGCTAGTATTTTCGAATGGCAGCGCTAAATTTAATTGATTCAGGGCTAAAATTTTACGTACTAATGAAAAACCGTTGGAATGAAGTCCAGATGAGGGTAATGCAATAAGTAAATCATTGGGTTTAACCTGCTTTCCTGTGATAATTTTTTCTTTTTCTACTACTCCAACAACAAAGCCAGCTAAGTCATAATCTTCGTCTTGATACATATCAGGCATTTCAGCGGTTTCTCCGCCTATCAAGGCGATATTTGCAATTTCGCATCCTTTTGCAATGCCAGAAATAATTTTTTCACCTTTACTTAGGTCGAGCTTTCCTGTAGCAAAATAATCTAAAAAAAATAAAGGTTCGGCGCCTTGAACAATGATATCGTTTGCACACATTGCAACAAGGTCGATGCCAATGGTTTCATGCTGATTTAAATCTATCGCTAATTTTAATTTAGTGCCAACACCATCAGTTGAAGTGACGAGCACTGGATTGGCATACTTGCCTTGCGGGATTTCAAATAAAGCGCCAAATCCTCCGATTCCTCCGAGCAAACCTGGCCGATGAGTTTTCGCCGCTAAGGGTTTAATTTTTTCAATAAGTTTATTTCCGGTGTCTATGTCTACACCTGCATCTTTATAAGTAAGGTTCATGTTGATATACTCTTGTGAAACGGTAGAACCATTCAGTACAGGATTGAAATGTCCTGTGTTTGGCCGCCTTACGTTTTTGCCACTTTAACTACCGTGCTGAATAGTGACGACGATAGAGTGTAGTATGGCTATTCCTGAAATTTTTCTCAATCAGAACCGTAAATTCATTCGCAAAGCGTGCAAATTAAAAATTGGTCTAAGTTGAGATGAAAATACCATGATAAATCAGCTTGCCTTGAGCATCCGCTTACAGGATGAGGCGACTTTTGATAATTTTTTTTTAGGTGATAATGAAGAGGTAGTGACTACCTTGAAGCGCAATGTGTTGACTGTCGATCCCATTTGCATTTTTTTAGCAGGGGGTAGAGGATTTGGGAAAAGTCATCTTCTTCAAGCAAGTTGCCAACATGCATGCACGCATAATATTTCTTCTTTCTATCTTCCGATTGAGATGGGATTGTCTCCTATTGTTTTAGAAAATTTAGATGATTTTTCACTCATTTGTATTGATAACCTCGAAGCGATAGCAGGAGATCAATATTGGGAAGAAGCCCTTTTCCATTTTTTTAATCGTTCAGTTATGAATCGATCGCGGTTATTTTTTGCCAGTGAAAAATTGCCGATGCAAGCTCCTTTCTCCCTAGTTGATTTGGTTTCCCGACTGGCCTCAGGTATTACTTATTGCTTAAAATCTTTATCAGATGATCAAAAAATAGAAGCAATGCAACAAAGGGCGCAAAATAGAGGATTCATGCTAAGTCGAGATGTTGGACAATATTTGTTGAATCATTATCCTAGAAATATGAGTGATTTGTTTGATTTGTTTGAGAAATTAGACCGTGCTTCCTTGCGAGCGCGTCATAAATTAACGGTTCCTTTTGTGAAGGCGGTGCTGAATAACCACTGATTTTGTCACTATCTCGCGTTAATATGCTGATAGCTATTGGTTTTTTTTAAAGTCAATTCTCGCTTGTAGCATTACTCCTAGAAGATGATCATCAGGTCGCATTTTAAGTGCGGGATAATCTCGATTGACCGATTTTAGATAGCGGTCATCGCCGTCAATAAGTAGTTGCTTGAATATGGCTTGAGCGTGATCGTGAACGTGGGCGATTACAAAATCACGATGATAAGCGACTTGGTCTGGATCAATAATTAATAATGTGCCGTCAGGAAACATAGGGTACATGGTAGAATCTTTTAGCCGTATGGCGTAACCATTTTTGCTCGTTTTAATATCAGTTTGGATAAATATTGATGATGGCGGACTTTTTTCAATGGTCCAATTAATTGCTTCGTTTAAAGTGATGAGGGGAACATTGTACCATTCTTGCTCTACTTGAAAGAGGCTTTGTTCGATAATAGGGCGGTCACCAATCAGCTGCTCAAGCGAAATGTCAAAGAATTTGGCAATGGGTCTTAAAGTATCAACCTTTGGATTATCCGTTTCACCTGAAGCCATACGATGAATAACCGGCTGACAGATGCCTGTTCGCCTTGCTAGCTCTGATTCGCTTATTTTCTGTTTACGCAAAAGGGTTTTGAGTGTAAGGGCGAGTTTAGTATTTTTCATCATAGCTAATTTATTTGTTATATCTGCATTATAACTAGTTACCTTGTTCCTTTCTGCTCAACTATTTTATTTTTGGGTAGGATACTGTATTTTTCTATGTGTTGACACATAATTTTCCATGCAATAAAGTATAAAAAAAGCTAAGAGTACAGGGAGTTTTGTCAATGCATTGGGAGGCGCTTTTACGAGAAGTATTGAACAAAAAGGAGGAAGATAGTCTTAATGCCGAACTGCCAGAAGCGCCTAAATGTAAGAAGTTGCAAAAAATTTATCTTGGGGCAAATCATCCAAACATTTATTTTACAAATCGTGAGGCAGAAGTCATGATTCAATTGTTAAAAGGTAAAACAATCAGTGCTGTAGCTGCTGTTCTGAGTTTGTCCCCGCGCACAATTGAATTTTATGTGAAAAACATGAAAGTAAAGCTGGCTTGTCGAACAAAGTCTGAGTTAATTGGGCGGGTGTTTGCCAGCGAGTTTGTTAAAAATATTGATTTTTTAGCCGATATAGATAAGTAAATGCATGTAAAAGATACCTCCCATTGGCAAAGAACTTTTCATTTTCCTAAGCTTGGCAAGCAAGAGGTGCATTTGTGGCTTGCTGATTTAACGCAATGTGTAATTCGTTTTGATAATTTCATGTCGTTTTTATCGAAAGAAGAAGTTCAGCGCGTAAAGGCCAGTAGGGTAAAGGCAGTTTGCGAAAAGTTTGTCGTAGCGAGGGGGTTATTAAGAGAAGCATTGGGTGGTTATCTAGGTGAGTCACCGAAAGAAATTCTTATACAATACAATCAAAATGGTAAGCCATTTGTTGAGAATGCAATCAATTTTAATGTGACTCATTCGCAAGACCTGGTCTTATTTGCTTTCTATCAAGATGAGGTTGGCATAGATTTGCAATATCAAAAAGCTTTAAGTGATGTTCATGAAATAAGTTTGCGATTTTTTGCCAGTTGTGAGGCAAATGAAATTTTGCATGCAAAAGAAAAAGAAAAAATTGATAAATTTTATAATATTTGGGTTAAGAAAGAAGCTTACACTAAGGTGAGGGGGAGTAATCTATTTAAGGAGCTTAAATATTTCAAATCACACAATCTGCATATTGAAAAAGCGGATTGCAACTTTAAGCCCATTTTTTTAAATCGTCAATACACTGCAATGCTGGCTACCCATAGCCAGCCTAGCCAGATAGGTTGTTGGCTAATTGAAAATGGACATCTGTTGGCTGGGAGTTGACAATAAACTTTTACTGTCTCACAATAGTCAGCTTGATTTTTCTTGGAGGGGTTCCCGAGCGGCCAAAGGGATCAGACTGTAAATCTGACGGCTCAGCCTTCGTAGGTTCGAATCCTACCCCCTCCACAAATTACTGAGCCAAGATAAGTTTCTGGGTACTTGCGGGTGTAGTTCAATGGTAGAACCTCAGCCTTCCAAGCTGATGGCGTGGGTTCGATTCCCATCACCCGCTCCATATTTCAATCCTGTGCCGAGTATACCCTTCGTGAATGGTGCTTAAAATATGCCCACATAGCTCAGTCGGTAGAGCACTTCCTTGGTAAGGAAGAGGTCACCGGTTCAAGTCCGGTTGTGGGCTCCAGAATTTATCCGTTTTGAGAGGGGATAGCCCATGAAAAAAAAGATTTGCAATGATCAAGAAAGATGTGGTTTGAAATTTTTAAAAATTGGTGTAAACTAGCGGGTTCATTTTCATAGGTGTATTGTAAAGGCCAGTAGCTCAATTGGCAGAGCGGCGGTCTCCAAAACCGCAGGTTGGGGGTTCGAGACCCTCCTGGCCTGCCAGATATGCCCTTTTTGTGAATGGGTTTTAGGTGGGGCGCAATAGGAGGCGTTGAGGAAGTGTATGAACAGAATACATGACCGGGAGGAACGGCACTTGCGACAACATAAAATTCATTCACAAAGGGTATAGTTTGAGGCAAGTAATTAAGAGAGTGCAGATGAATTCAAAGCTTGGCGCTCAAAATAGTGCAAGTGATGTTACAAAGTGGATAACAGTAATTACCTTAACACTTGCAGGTATCGTCGCTAATTATTATTACCATGCTATTGCCTGGCCACTACGATTGGCTGGCTGGATTATCTTGGTAATAGCCATATTAGCAATTGTCATGCAAACCCTTAAAGGGAGAAAGCTTTTAGCTTTTTCCAAGGACGCTAGAATGGAATTGCAGAAAGTAGACTGGCCCTCGCGTCAGGAGACCATGCAATTTACGATAGGCGTAGTAATTATGGTAATTGTCATGGCTTTGGCGCTATGGCTAATAGATACGGCCCTATTTTGGATAGTAAAATGGTTCACGGGTTAAAGATAGAAGAGGATAGGATGACAGTGGAAGATACAAAACGATGGTATATTCTTCAGGTTCGTTCTGGCTTTGAGAATCGGGTTGTTAATTTATTACGCGAGCGCATTCGAGTAGAAAAAATGGAGGAACAATTCGGAGAGATAGTTGTTCCAACTGAAGAAGTCGTCGAAATGAAGGGCGGACAGAGAAAAACCAGTGAAAGGAAGTTCTTTCCAGGATATGTTTTGGTCATGATGAATATGACGGATATAACTTGGCATTTAGTTAAAAGCATCAATGTTGCTAACCGCTATGTATTAGGATTTGTTGGAGGGGATAAACCGGCTGCTATAACGAATGAAGAAGCAGATAAAATCTTAATGCGTGTAAAAGAAGGGGTGGATAAACCAAAGCCAAAAACTCTATTTGAGCCCGGAGAGGTAGTGCGTGTAATAGAAGGACCGTTTGCAGATTTTAATGGCGTGGTTGAGGATGTGAATTATGAAAAAAGCCGGTTAAGAGTTTCCGTTTTAATATTTGGACGTTCAACACCTGTTGAGCTGGAGTTCAGTCAGGTAGAAAAAAGTTAAGCAGTTCCATGATAATTGAGAGCTGTGGTAATAACAGGGGAGCCGAAAGGCGCAATACCCAGAGGAGTAATTGATGGCAAAGAAAATGACGGCGCAAATCAAGCTGCAAATTCCTGCAGGTGATGCCAAACCCAGTCCACCAGTAGGGCCAGCCTTAGGTCAGCATGGTGTTAACATCATGGACTTCTGTAAACAATTCAATGCGCAGACGCAAAATGTTGAGAAAGGCTTAATATTACCTGTCGTCATCAGTGTCTATGCTGATCGATCCTTTACCTTTATTACAAAAAGCCCGCCTGCCTCAGTATTGTTAAAGAAAACATTAGGATTAGATAAAGGAAGCGCAAATCCCAATACAAACAAAGTAGGGAAAGCGACGCGTGCACATTTAGAAGAAATTGCTAGAACAAAAATGGCTGATCTCACGGCTGCGGATATGGCTGCTGCTGTGCGCACTATTGCAGGTACTGCACGAAGTGCTGGAATTGAAGTAGAGGAGGAATAAGATGTCTGTAAGACGAGAGGCGAGAGAAAAATTAATTCCTGGAAAAGTCTACCCTATTGAAGATGCATTTCAACTATTGCAGGAACTTCCGGGTGCCAATTTCAAAAAAACTCAAGAAAGTGTTGATGTTGCAGTTAACCTTGGTGTAGATCCTCGCAAACCTGAGCAAGTTGTACGTGGTGCGAGTGTGTTACCAAACGGAACGGGTCGTGAAGTTAAGGTCGCTGTTTTCGCTGAAGGGGAGAATGCTGAGCTTGCGCAAAAAGCTGGAGCAGACAAAGTTGGTTATGAAGACCTTGCTGAATCCATTAAAAGTGGCGAAATTGATTTTGATGTGCTGATTGCAACGCCTGCTGCAATGCCTTTGGTTGGGAAATTAGGACAGATATTGGGACCAAAAGGCCTGATGCCTAACCCCAAGGTTGGAACTGTTGCTACAGATGTGGCAGCGGCTGTTAAAAATGCAAAAGGAGGTCAGGTTCGTTATCGTACCGATAAAGCTGGTATTATCCATTGCACAATTGGTAAAAAGAATTTCGATTCCAAAGCATTGAAAGAAAACCTAGAAGCATTGATTATTGATTTAAAAAGATTAAAGCCAAGCACTTCGAAAGGAATGTATTTGAAAAAAATAACGATCTCAACAACGATGGGACCGGGTCTACTAGTAGATATTTCAAGCTTACAGGTGTAGTGCTTTCAGACAGATTCACGATGGATATTATTATGTAATATCTGATCGTCGAAGACCGCAGGAGTGTTGTTAAAACTACACTTAATAATTCCTGCGCAGACGGTGTTACCTATTTCAGGGTTATGCCTGAATGGTCACCACAAAGGTATTGGAGGTTAAAAGTGGCATTAAATTTAAATGATAAAAAAGCGATTGTTGCAAAAGTTTCTGATGTAGCATCGCAGTCTTTGTCGGCTCTTGCGGCGCATAATCGTGGTCTTAGTGTGAATGAAATGAATACATTAAGAGCTAACGCGCGTCAAAATAATGTGCATATGCAAGTTGTTCCTAACACATTGGCGTTGCGAGCATTGGAAAAAACGGAATTTTCTTGTTTACAAGATATCTTAGTTGGACCAGTAGTGTTAATGTTTTCAATGGAAGATCCTGGTGCAGCTGCTCGCATAGTCCGAGATTTTATCAAAAAAAATGATAAATTTGATGTGAAAGGCATAGCATTAGGAGGTAAGTTGCTGCCAGCAAAACAGCTTGAAGCAGTAGCGCAATTACCTACAAGAGATCAGGCTATCTCCATGTTAATGTCTGTTATGCAAGCTCCAATTACCAAGTTGGTACGCACACTGGCAGAGCCTTATGCCATGCTTGTGCGCACTGTGGCGGCAGTTCGTGATAAAAAACAGGCTGCTTAGTTTTTTTCAATTGAGTACACCAGCTGCTTGATGGTGTTTCTCAAGGTGATTCATTCGCTTATGGCGATGTCCTGTAATATTAAATTAGGAGTCAATCAATGCCTGTTTCTAAAGAAGATATATTAAATGCAATTTCTGAAATGAGCGTCATGGATGTAACCGAGCTTGTTAAATCTATGGAAGAAAAATTTGGTGTTTCTGCAGCCGCTGCGGTAATGGCAGCACCAATGGTAGCAGGAGGAGCTGAAGCACCAGCAGAGGAAAAAACAGAATTCACTATTATTCTGACTGGATTTGGTGCTAACAAAATTGAGGTGATCAAGGTCATCCGTGCACTTACTGGCCTTGGTTTAAAAGAAGCAAAAGATATGGTAGAAGGCGTGCCTTCTACAATTAAAGAAGGAATTGCTAAGGCTGAAGCTGACGATATTAAGAAAAAGCTCGAAGAAGCAGGTGCGTCTGTCGAAATCAAATAGTGTAAAACAGCGGTTAGGAATTGCTAGGGGAGAAGGTAACTTCTCCCCTTTCAATCTGTTTGGAACAAAAAACTCCCTGAAAACTGCTCACAACTAAAATAATCTGAATGCAGTACTCTACACCGAGGCTAAGCTTACATAATGAGGAACACGCATGCCAAGTAATCATCAAGAAACAAATTCTGATAAATCAAGCACCTCCTACTCACTTACTGAAAAGAAACGTATTCGCAAAAATTTTGGAAAAGAGCCCAGTCGATTAGAAGAAGCATTCTTAGATACTCATGAATTAGACTTACTGGCAACTCAATTAGGATCCTATAAGGACTTTCTTCAAAAAGATGTTCCCCTAGAAAAAAGACAAGATATTGGATTGCATTCAGCATTTAATGCAGTATTCCCTATCGTCAGTTATTCTGGTCATGCACGTTTAGATTACGATAGCTATACGTTAGGTGTGCCACCTTTTGATGAAAAAGAATGTAAACAGCGAGGTCAAACTTATGCTGCCCCACTTCGGGCAAAGGTTCGATTAGTTGTTTTTGATAAAGAAGCAACCACTCCGATTGTTCGTGATATCAAAGAGCAAGAGGTTTACATGGGTGAAATTCCGTTAATGACGGATACCGGAAGTTTCATCATTAATGGAACCGAAAGGGTAGTGGTTTCTCAGCTACATCGATCACCGGGTGTCTTTTTTGAACATGATAAAGGTAAGACACATTCATCTGGCAAATTGCTTTATTCCGCTCGAGTTATCCCCTATCGTGGCTCATGGCTCGATTTTGAATTTGACCCAAAAGACTGTATATTTGCTCGAATAGACAGAAGGCGGAAGCTTCCTGTCACAATTATATTACGTGCGTTAGGCTGCACTTCAGAAGAAATTCTCGACATCTTTTTTGAAACCAATACCTTCCAAATTAAAGAAGAAGAATATGTTTTACATTTAATTCCAGAAAGAATTAGAGGTGAAATTGCGTTAAATGATATTACTGATAAAAAAGGCAAGGTAATCGTTGAGCAAGGTAGACGTATTTCTATGCGTCATGTGCGCTTATTAGAAAATGCAGGGGTTGAGCAGCTTGTAGTTCCAAGAGAATATTTGATAGGAAAAATAATCGCAAGTCCAGTTATCGATGAAGGGTCCGGAGACATTATTGCTAATGCTAATGATGAAATCACAAATGAAACGCTAAATTCATTTCATAAAGCAGGCGTAAAAAGTTTCGAAACATTATTTACCAATGATTTGGATCGTGGTCCGTACATTTCTGATACTTTGCGCGTTGATCCGACGGTGAATCAGCTTGAAGCACTAGTCGAAATATATCGAATGATGCGACCAGGGGAACCGCCAACAAAGGAAGCAGCTGAAAATTTATTTGAAAATTTATTTTTCGTGTCAGAGCGTTATGATCTTTCTGCTGTAGGACGAATGAAATTCAACCGAAGGGTGGGTCGACAAAATTTGACTGGTCCTGGGGTGCTGTCAAAAGAAGATATTATTGCAGTTATTAAAGTTTTGGTAGATATCCGAGATGGTCGCGGTGAAGTTGATGATATTGACCACTTAGGAAATCGTCGCGTACGAAGAGTAGGCGAAATGGCTGAAAACCAATTCCGGGTAGGATTGGTAAGAGTAGAACGGGCCGTAAAAGATCGATTTAGTTTGGCCGATGTTGAGGGCCTAATGCCACAAGATTTTATTAATGCCAAACCTGTGTCAGCAGCAATTAAGGAATTTTTTGGTTCAAGTCAATTGTCACAATTTATGGATCAAAACAATCCGCTATCTGAAATCACTCATAAAAGACGTGTTTCAGCATTGGGTCCAGGCGGGTTGACTCGTGAACGCGCAGGGTTTGAGGTTCGTGACGTTCATCCTACTCATTATGGTCGAGTTTGCCCAATTGAAACCCCTGAAGGTCCCAATATTGGATTGATTAATTCATTAGCAATGTTTGCACGAACAAATGAGTATGGATTTCTTGAAAGTCCATACCGCAAAGTGATTAATACCCGTATAACGGATGATTTTGAATATTTATCAGCGATTGAAGAAGGTGACTTTTACATTGCGCAAGCTAATACTCGGCTTGATAATAATAAAATGATTATTGATGAACTGGTTTCATGTCGTTATAAGGGTGAATTTACGCTTGCTACCCCAGATAAAATTGATTACATGGATGTTTCACCACGTCAAATTGTATCGGTTGCTGCATCCTTAATACCTTTCTTAGAGCATGACGATGCTAACCGTGCCTTAATGGGTTCAAACATGCAACGTCAAGCTGTTCCTACATTGCGACCTGAAAAACCATTGGTTGGTACTGGCGTAGAACGTTTGGTCGCATCAGACTCAGGGGCAACAGTAGTTTCAAAACGTGGCGGAATTGTGGATTCAGTTGATGCTTCTCGCATCGTAGTAAGAGTGAGAGAGGAAGATAACCCATCAAATGATGTAGGTGTCGATATTTATAATTTAACTAAATTTACGCGTTCTAACCAAAATACCTGCATAAATCAAAGACCGCTTGTTGAAGTAGGTGACGTAGTTGAAAAAGGAGATGTGTTAGCTGATGGTCCTTCAACGGATATTGGTGAGCTTGCACTTGGACAAAATCTCTTGGTCGCTTTTATGCCATGGAATGGTTATAACTTCGAGGATTCAATTTTAATTTCAGAGAGAGTCGCTGAAGAGGATCGCTTTACAACTATTCATATCCAAGAGCTTACCTGTGTTGCGCGAGACACCAAATTAGGACCAGAAGAAATCTCTGCTGATATTCCTAATGTAGGAGAAGGAGCACTTTCAAAACTTGATGAAGCAGGGATTGTTTATATTGGGGCGGAAGTGGATACCAGTGATATTTTGGTTGGGAAAGTCACTCCAAAGGGCGAGACACAATTAACACCTGAAGAAAAATTATTGCGTGCTATTTTTGGAGAGAAAGCATCTGATGTAAAAGATTCTTCTTTGAGGGTACCGCCAGGAGTGAATGGCACAGTGATCGATGTGCAGGTATTCACACGTGAAGGAGTGAAAAAAGACCCGCGCGCCTTAGAAATAGAAAAATTGGAACTATCTAAAATTAAAAAAGATTTGAATGATGAATTACGTATTCAAGAAGAGTCATTGTACAAGCGCGTAGAGCTACTCCTTATCGACAAAATTGCAGATAGAGGGCCTAATAAATTAAATACCGGCACAAAAATTACCAAAGAATATTTACAGACGGTAGCGAAAGAAAAATGGTTTGATATTAGTTTAAAGGATGATGAAATTAATGCTCGCATTGAACACGCTTGTGGCCAATTAAAGGAATTGCGTCAGGAGTATGCAGAAAAACTTGAAATCAAACGAAACAAGTTGATGCAGGGAGACGATCTTGCTCCAGGCGTAATTAAAATCGTAAAAGTATATTTAGCAGTGAAAAGACGTATTCAACCAGGCGATAAAATGGCAGGTCGACACGGTAATAAAGGTGTCATCTCAAGCATTCTACCAATTGAAGACATGCCTTATTTGGAAGACGGAACTCCAGTAGATATTGTTTTAAACCCTCTTGGGGTACCTTCCCGGATGAATGTGGGTCAGGTACTCGAAACACATCTTGGCTGGGCAGCTAAAGGCCTAGGAATCAAGTTGGGTGAAATGATAGAGGCAAAACAAAAAGTAGAAAAGCTGCGGGGTTTACTTGATCAGATTTATAATTCTGATGATAGCCAAACAGTGGATTTAGACAGTTTTACAGATGATGAAATTTATCGTCTTTCTCAAAATATGCGGGCAGGCGTTCCACTGGCTACACCTGTTTTCGATGGAGCAACTGAAGACGAAATTAAACAAATGTTAAAATTAGCAGATTTACCTGAGACGGGGCAAACCTATCTGATTGATGGTAGAACAGGGGAATCTTTCGATCGACCTGTTACTGTTGGCTATATGTATATGCTTAAGTTAAACCATCTAGTGGATGATAAAATGCATGCCCGCTCCACTGGTTCATACAGTTTGGTGACGCAACAACCGCTGGGTGGTAAGGCACAGTTTGGTGGTCAACGTTTTGGTGAAATGGAAGTATGGGCACTTGAGGCTTATGGTGCTTCCTATACTTTACAAGAAATGCTAACAGTCAAATCCGACGATGTGGCAGGCAGAACAAGAATATATAAAAATATCGTCGATAATGATCATCGGATGGAGGCCAGTATGCCTGAATCTTTCAATGTATTAATGAAAGAAATCAGATCTCTCGGCATTGATTTTACACTAGAGCATGATTAGGTATATCACATAAATGCAAATAAGCGACGTTAGCGTGAATCTATCATAGGAGTACAGCATTGGAAGATTTAATCAGTGTTCTTACAAAAGAACATAAAGAATTTGATGCGATAAAAATCGCTCTTGCATCACCTGAAGAAATGCGTTCTTGGTCATTTGGTGAAATTACCAAACCAGAGACCATTAACTATCGAACATATAAACCAGAACGAGGCGGATTGTTTTGTGCCAAAATATTTGGTCCCATTAAAGATAATGAATGCTTGTGTGGAAAATATAAGCGGCGAAAATATCGTGGCGTTATCTGCGAAAAATGTGGGGTAGAAGTTACGCTATCAAAAGTTCGGCGTGAAAGAATGGGCCATATTGAGTTGGCAAGCCCCGTTGCGCATATTTGGTTCTTAAAATCATTACCATCTCGTATTGGATTATTGTTAGATATGACGTTGCGAGATATTGAACGAGTATTATATTTTGAAGCTTTTGTTGTCATAGAACCTGGAATGACCCCCTTTACCAAAGGACAACTGCTGACAGAAGAGGCTCACGATGAGGCTGTTGGACAGTATGGTTCCGAATTTAAAGCATTAATGGGGGCTGAAGCTATCCAAAAATTGCTGCGCGATATTGATCTTGAAAATGAAATTATTCATATGCGCGAAGAGATACCGATTACTTCATCCGATACGAAATTAAAGAAATTGACTAAACGCCTTAAGGTCATGGAAGCCTTTCACCACTCTGGCAACAAACCTGAGTGGATGGTCATGAGTGTGTTGCCTGTTTTACCACCTGACCTAAGACCATTAGTTCCCTTAGATGGCGGACGTTTTGCAACCTCGGATTTGAATGATCTTTACCGACGTGTGATTAATCGAAATAATCGTCTTGAACGTCTCTTAGATCTCAATGCGCCTGATATTATCGTACGTAATGAAAAGAGAATGTTACAAGAGGCGGTAGATGCCTTATTGGATAATGGAAGAAGAGGTCGTGCTATCACCGGTTCAAACAAGCGACCATTAAAATCATTAGCAGATATGATTAAAGGTAAGCAAGGTCGCTTCAGACAAAATTTACTGGGTAAGCGTGTTGACTACTCAGGCCGCTCTGTAATTGTAGTTGGCCCAACATTGCGCCTACACCAGTGTGGGCTGCCCAAAAAAATGGCTCTCGAATTATTTAAACCTTTTATATTTAGCAAATTACAATATCGAGGCTTAGCTACCACCATTAAGGCAGCTAAGAAGATGGTAGAGGGTGGAGCATCAGAAGTATGGGATATTTTAGAAGAGGTCATTAGAGAGCATCCAGTTCTTTTAAATCGTGCACCAACACTTCACCGATTGGGTATTCAGGCATTTGAGCCAGTACTGATTGAAGGCAAGGCAATTCAATTACATCCGCTTGTTTGTACCGCCTATAATGCAGATTTCGATGGTGATCAGATGGCGGTCCATATTCCATTAACATTGGAAGCGCAATTGGAAGCTCGCACCTTAATGATGTCGACAAATAACATTCTTTCTCCTGCTAATGGTGAGCCTATTATTGTACCAACTTTAGATGTTGTACTCGGCCTATATTATATGACACGCGAGAAAATCAATGCGAAAGGCGAAGGCATGATTTTCCAAAATTGTGATGAGATTATGCGCGCTTATGCTAATAAAGCAGTGGATATTCATGCGCGTATCAAGGTGAAAATTGATGAAGTCACGATTGATGAAAATGGAAATGAACAGGAAAATATCCATGTGGTAGCAACAACGGTAGGTCGAGCGCTATTGTGGGAAATTGTCCCTAAAGGCTTACCATTTTCATTAATTGATCAACCTATGACCAAAAAAGTCGTCTCTTCGCTGCTCAATATTTGCTACCGAAAACTAGGAATAAAAGCCAGTGTTATTTTTGCTGATCAGCTTATGTATACAGGGTATCGATATGCGACTCGTTCCGGCATATCGATCGGGATTAATGATTTAATCGTGCCAGAAGCGAAAGCTGAGATTATTGCAGGCGCTGAAGAAGAAGTCAGGGAGATCGAAAATCAATTTGCAACGGGTTTAGTTACCCAGGGTGAACGTTATAACAAAGTTGTGGATATTTGGTCACATACCAACGACCAGGTAGCAAAAGCTATGATGGAAAAGTTGGCCACAGAAGATGTGATTGACGCGCAAGGGAAAAAAGTCAAACAAAGCTCGTTTAATTCAATATTTATGATGGCTGATTCAGGTGCAAGGGGATCCGCTGCACAGATGCGTCAGTTAGCAGGAATGCGGGGGTTAATGGCAAAACCCGATGGAACAATTATTGAAACACCTATTACTGCTAATTTCCGTGAAGGATTAAGCGTATTACAATATTTTATTTCCACTCATGGAGCGAGAAAAGGTCTGGCAGATACTGCATTAAAAACTGCGAATTCTGGCTATTTAACAAGACGTTTAGTAGACGTGGCTCAAGATGTCGTGGTCACAATAATTGATTGTGGTACTGATAATGGCCTAGTAATGTCGCCCCATATTGAAGGGGGAGATGTGGTTGAGCCGTTACGAGAGCGTGTGCTAGGCCGCGTGGTTGCAGAGGATATAGTTGATCTCAAAACAAATGAAATTCTTATATCGCAAGGAACGCTGCTCGACGAACAATTAGTGGATACTCTGGAAGAAAAAGGAATCGAGCAAGTGACTGTGCGCTCTGGAATTACCTGTGAAGCACGTTATGGGGTTTGCGCAAAATGCTATGGTCGAGATCTTGCAAGAGGTCATCTAGTAAATATTGGTGAAGCAGTAGGCGTTATTGCTGCACAATCAATTGGTGAACCAGGCACCCAGCTGACGATGCGTACGTTCCATATCGGGGGTGCGGCATCAAGAGCTACTGCGGTCAACAATATCCAAGTCAAATCAAAAGGCATAATTAAACTTCAAAATCTTAAGAATGTTAAACATGCAAGTGGTAATTTGATAGCAACATCAAGGTCAGGAGAGCTTGCGGTTATTGACTCGCATGGTAGGGAGCGTGAACGATATAAAATTCCTTATGGCGCCGTGCTTTCTATTGAAGATGCTTCTGAGATTCAGCCGGGCCAAATTGTCGCACAGTGGGATCCGCATACTCATCCCATTATTACAGAAGTTGCAGGATTTGTTCGGTTTGTCGATTTAATCGATGGCGTTACCATGAATCGCCAAACGGACGAAGTAACCGGGCTAAGTAGCATTGTTATCATGAGTGCAAAACAAAGAAGTGCAACAGGTAAAGAGTTGCGTCCCGCTGTTAAATTAGTAGATGAGAAAGGTGAGGATATTATTATCCCAGGGACAAACCTGCTTGCTCACTATTTATTACAAAATGGAGCGATGGTTAATATTGAGAATGGCTCTGAAGTTGGAGTCGGAGATTTTGTCGCACGTATTCCTCAAGAAACATTTAAAACCCGCGATATTACTGGAGGGTTACCTAGGGTAGCAGATTTATTTGAGGCACGAAGGCCTAAAGATGCTGCTGTTCTTGCAGAAACTTCAGGTGTGGTGAGTTTTGGTAAAGAAACCAAAGAAAAACGACGGCTTATTATTACAGCCCATAATGGAGAGATCCATGAAGAGTTGATACCTAAATGGCGTCATGTGACGGTATTTGAAGGTGAAAACGTGGAAAAAGGTGAAACTATTGCAGATGGACCTCCTGACCCACAGGATATTTTGCGACTATTAGGTGTCGATGCATTAGCCAATTACATTGTTAATGAAGTTCAAGATGTTTATCGATTGCAAGGTGTGAAGATTAATGATAAGCACATTGAGATTATTGTCAGGCAGATGCTACGTAAAGTATTAATTACCGATCCTGGGGACACGAAATTATTAAAAGGTGAGCAAGTAGAGAAAAATCGATTGGTCGAAGAAAATGAAAAAGTGAGTCCAGATGGCTTTCATGCGCAATACGAGCCAGTATTGCTTGGTATAACAAAAGCTTCATTGGCGACTGAGTCATTTATCTCTGCCGCATCCTTCCAAGACACCACTCGAGTGTTGACTGAGGCTGCAGTAAGCGGCAAGCGTGACGAATTGAGAGGCCTAAAAGAAAATGTCATAGTAGGCCGACTGATCCCAGCAGGCACAGGATTGGCGTATCACATGATGAGACGTAAGAAAAATGGTGGGAAAGGATTAAAAATAGAAATTACGGAAGCTGATGAAAAACGTATTACTGCAAGTGACGTAGAGCAAGCACTAAGTGAAGCACTGAATACTTCGAGTAATGAGGAAGCTTCTGGTAAGCGATAGCATTATTTGCAACAAAAGTATTTGCGTTAAGCTAAAAAATTGCTAAAATGGCAAATTTTGACGCTAATTTTGACTGGATTTGTGAGGCTGTAGGTAACTTCCATAAGGGAGATTGCTTGACATGCTGTCAGATTATATATAGAATCGCCCCTCCGCTTCAGTTTTAGGGTTAGTGGTAATTATTTATTTGGAGTTAAGAAAGATATGGCAAGAATCAGCCAGCTGGTTCGTAAACCGCGAAAAATTAAAAAGGCCAAGAGTAAGGTTCCTGCACTTGATGGCTGTCCACAACGTCGTGGAGTATGTACCCGTGTTTATACCACAACACCTAAAAAACCTAATTCAGCATTAAGAAAGGTTGCGCGTGTTCGCTTAACGAATGGTAGCGAAGTATCAGCTTATATTGGTGGTGAAGGACATAATCTTCAAGAGCACTCAGTCGTGCTTATTCGTGGAGGTCGGGTAAAGGATTTGCCAGGTGTTCGATATCATATTGTTAGGGGTAGTCTGGATACGGCAGGAGTATCTGGCAGACGTCAGGGTCGTTCTAAATATGGTGAGAAAAGACCTAAAGCATAGAGAGGAAAAAAGATGTCAAGAAGAAATGCTGCGCGTAAAAGAGAAATCATGCCAGACCCATTATTTCAAAGCACAAAGGTGACGAAGTTAGTTAACCACGTGATGAAAAAGGGAAAAAAATCTACCGCTGAGCGAATTGTTTACGGTGCGTTAAATTTAATTGCACATAGATCTGATGAAACAAAAAAAGGCAAAGGTGCGGATGAAATTGCTTCATTAAGCGAATCACGAAAAAAACAAGTGCTAGAAACATTAATCAAGGCACTAGATAATGTCAGCCCCCGGGTAGAGGTCAAGTCACGACGGGTAGGAGGTTCGACCTATCAAGTGCCTGTTGAAGTAAGGGCAGAGCGACGTGATGCAGTGGGGATGCGTCTATTGGTTACTTATGCAGCAAAGCGCGGTGAAAAAAACATGGATCAACGGTTAGCTAATGAAATAATGGATGCAACTCGAGAAACGGGCGGAGCATTCAGGGAATGTCTTAATGTTCACAAGACAGCAGAAGCTAATAAAGCCTTTGCGCATTATCGGTGGTAGAGAAATGGCAGCACGTATAACACCTCTTAAACAAACTCGTAATATTGGCATCATGGCTCATATAGATGCGGGCAAAACAACCACCACTGAGCGTATATTGTATTACACTGGCATGTCTCATAAAATCGGTGAAGTACACGAAGGTACAGCGGTAATGGATTGGATGGCGCAAGAGCAAGAACGTGGAATTACCATTACCTCTGCAGCAACCCATGTCGTTTGGAAAGGGATGGATGCGCAGTTTCCTGAGCATCGAATTAATATTATCGATACTCCTGGCCACGTAGATTTTACTATTGAAGTTGAGCGTTCACTTCGAGTGCTAGATGGCGCAGTTGCTGTCTTTGACTCTGTAGGCGGAGTAGAACCTCAAACAGAAACCGTCTGGCGCCAAGCAAATAAATATGGCGTGCCACGACTGGGGTTTGTAAATAAAATGGATCGAGCGGGTGCCGATTACACACGTACAATCAAACAATTAAAAGAAAGATTGGGCGCAAATCCTATCCCAATTCAAATCAATATTGGATCGGAAGAGAATTTTAAAGGGATCGTTGATCTGATTCGCATGAAGGCAATCTATTGGAATGAAGCTGATAAAGGAATGACTTACGAAGCAAAAGCTATTCCCGCTGAACTCGAAGATATTTGCAATGAGTGGCATGAGAAAATGGTCGAGGCGGCTGCAGAAGCAAATGAAACCTTGATGGAGAAATATTTAGAACAAGGCAATCTAAGCGAAGAAGAAATAAAACTTGGCCTGCGTAAACGAACAATTACAAATGAAATTGTTCCTATGCTTTGTGGCTCTGCCTTTAAAAATAAAGGCGTGCAAGCATTACTTGATGCAGTAGTAGAATACCTGCCTGCTCCAGATGATGTACCCGCAATTAAAGGAATTTTAGATGATAAGGAAGGGACTGAAGCAGAACGACATGCTAATGATGATGAGCCTTTTTCTGCATTAGTATTTAAGATCGCAACTGACCCATTTGTAGGGACGTTGACATTTTTTAGAGTTTACTCCGGTGTTTTAAAATCAGGCGACTCAGTTTACAACCCAGTCAAAGGCAAAAAAGAAAGGATTGGTCGAATTCTACAGATGCATGCTAACTCAAGGGAAGAAATCAAGGAAGTTCGTGCAGGGGATATTGCAGCGGCTGTTGGCTTAAAAACAGTGACAACAGGTGATACGCTTTGCAGTATGGACCATATCATCACATTAGAACGAATGGAATTTCCAGAGCCAGTTATTTCAGTTGCAGTTGAACCTAAAACTAAGGTCGATCAAGAAAAAATGGGTATAGCCCTGGGTAAGTTAGCACAAGAAGATCCTTCATTTCGCGTACATACTGATGAAGAGTCAGGTCAGACCATTATTTCCGGAATGGGAGAGCTCCATCTTGAAATCATTATTGACCGAATGAAACGTGAGTTCAATGTTGAAGCCAATGTAGGTAAACCACAGGTGGCTTATCGTGAAACTATTAAAAAAGCCATCGAACAAGAAGGCAAATATATTCGACAATCTGGCGGCCGCGGCCAGTATGGACACGTTAAAATTAAAATCGAGCCTCGTGAGCCAGGTGAAGGGTTTGAGTTCAATAATGCAATTGTTGGTGGTGCGATTCCAAAAGAATATATTCCTGCTGTTGAAAAAGGCATAGTTGAACAAATGCAGAATGGTGTAATAGCGGGATATCCTGTTGTTGACGTAAGAGTGACTCTGTATGATGGCACCTATCATGATGTCGATTCCAGCGAAATGGCATTCAAAGTTGCCGGATCGATGGCATTCAAAGAGGGTGCTAAAAAAGCAGCGCCTATTCTTCTGGAGCCGATTGTAAAAGTAGAAGTCGTTACCCCTGAAGATTACATGGGTGATGTAATGGGCGATTTAAATCGCCGACGTGGTATTTTGCAAGGGATGGATGAAAATCCTGCTGGTAAAATTATTAACGCGCAAGTGCCTTTGTCTGAAATGTTTGGTTATGCCACTGACTTGCGTTCATTAAGTCAAGGTCGTGCAACCTATACAATGGAATTTTTAAAATACAATGAGGCTCCTGCAAATATTGCAGAAGCGATAATTCAGCAACAATCCTAAGTTAAGAGGTGATAAAATGGGTAAGGAAAAATTTGAGCGCAATAAAGAACACGTAAATGTTGGCACGATTGGACATGTGGATCACGGTAAGACGACATTAACTGCAGCGCTCACAAAGGTAATGGCAGAGATACACGGCGTAGGAACAATTAAAAAATATGAAGATATTGATAATGCGCCTGAAGAGAAAGCACGAGGGATAACGATATCCACCACACATGTTGAATATACATCAAAGAAGCGCCACTATGCGCATGTAGACTGTCCAGGACATGCTGATTATGTAAAAAACATGATCACAGGAGCAGCGCAAATGGACGGTGCAATATTAGTTGTATCTGCAGCCGACGGCCCGATGCCCCAAACAAGAGAACATATATTACTAGCTAAACAGGTAGGCGTGCCATATATCGTGGTTTACCTAAACAAAGCAGATATGGTGGATGATCAAGAATTATTAGAATTGGTAGAAATAGAAGTACGAGATCTGTTGAATCAGTATGATTTTCCTGGAGATGATACCCCAATAGTAGTGGGATCTGCATTAAAAGCACTTCAAGGAGATCAGAGTCCAATTGGGGTGCCATCGATAATTAAGTTGGTAGACGTAATGGATGACTATTTCCCATTGCCAGATCGACCAATCGATCAACCATTTTTGATGCCAATAGAAGACGTGTTTACCATTTCAGGTCGCGGAACAGTTGTCACGGGCCGGATTGAGAAAGGTAAAGTTCGCGTAGGAGAGGAAATCGAGATAGTAGGAATAAAGGACACAATGACAACAACCTGTACGGGCGTAGAAATGTTCCGTAAGTTATTAGATGAAGGCCAAGCAGGTGATAATGTTGGCGTATTATTGCGTGGTGTAAAACGTGATGAAGTCGAACGTGGACAAGTTTTAGCTCAAAAAGGTAGTATTAAACCACATACTAAATTTAATGCTGAAGTCTATGTGTTATCTAAGGAAGAAGGTGGCCGTCATACCCCATTTTTCAATGGATACCGACCACAATTTTATTTTAGAACTACTGATGTCACGGGAACAGTGGATTTACCAGCTGGCGTAGATATGGTAATCCCAGGTGATAATATTGCACTAGTAGTAACCTTGCTGTCACCGATAGCAATGGAAGAAGGATTACGTTTTGCGATACGCGAAGGAGGTCGTACAGTAGGTGCGGGTGTTGTTACGAAAATTGTTGAGTAGTAAATATGAATAACCAAATCATTCGCATACGCTTAAAAGCATTTGATTATCGATTGTTAGATCGATCAACAAAAGAAATTATTGAAACAGCAAAAAGAACGGGGGCTCGTGTTCGTGGACCGATTCCGCTCCCAACTAAAAAGCAAATCTTCAGTGTCCTTATCTCTCCTCATAAAGATAAGGATGCGCAAGATCAATATATTATTCCCACGCACAAAAGAGTCCTGGATATACTCCAGCCAACAGATAAGACAGTTGATGCATTAATGAGACTTACTCTGGCTGCTGGTGTAGATGTTCAGATAAAGGTAGATTAATTGAACGCTAAGTTGATTAAATCGTGGTAGAAAAGCGATAGCTATAGAGGTTACAAAAATGCCAATTGGAATAGTCGGTCGGAAATGTGGAATGACACGACAATTTACAGAAGATGGGAATTCCATTCCTGTAACAGTGATAGTAGTGACTCCAAATCGGGTTGCTCAAGTCAAAACTATTGATAATGATGGCTATTGTAGTTATCAGGTTACAACCGGCGTAAAAAAATCAAATCGAGTAACAAAACCCTCTGCTGGTCATTTTTCTAAAGCAGGTATAGAAGCAGGGTTAGGTCTTTGGGAATTTCCACTGTTAGCGGAGGAAGGCCAAGAACTTAATGTTGGGACTGAACTAAAAGTAGATATTTTTCATGAAGGCCAGTTAATCGATGTAACAGGAATATCACGAGGAAAAGGCACTGCTGGAACAATTAAAAGGCATAATTTCCGAGGTCAGGATAATTCGCATGGTAATTCACTCTCACATCGTACTCCTGGCTCTATTGGACAAAATCAAACACCTGGCCGAGTTTTCAAAGGTAAAAAAATGGCAGGACGTTTGGGTAATCATCGATGTACTATGCAAAACCAACAAATAATTAGAGTTGATTCTGAGCGTAATATTCTACTTCTCAAAGGTGCAATACCTGGAGCTCCAGGTAGTATCGTTCTTATTCGCCCTTCTGTTAAAAAGAATAAAGGAGAAGAATGATGGAATTAAATGTGGTTAGCACTGGTGGGCAAAACACAACTATTACGGTTTCTGATGAAAATTTTGCAACAAAATTTAATGAAGGACTAATTCACCAGGTGGTTACTGCCTATATGGCCGCTGGACGAGCAGGAACTAAGGCACAAAAAACCCGATCTGAAGTCAGAGGTGGGGGAAAAAAACCTTGGAAACAAAAAGGCACCGGTCGTGCACGAGCAGGGACTATTCGTAGTCCAATATGGCGTTCAGGTGGGGTAACTTTTGCTGCAAAGCCAAGAAGCTATGTGCAAAAGGTAAATAAAAAAATGTACCGTATTGCCATTAGATCTATTTTATCTGAATTAATTAGGCAAGATCGATTGATCGTTATTGGTGAAATTCAACTAAATGAACCAAAAACGAAAACATTTCTCGCCAAACTAAAAGAGTTAAATATTAATAGTAGTATATTAATAGTGACCGAGGAATTTGATATTAATTTAGCACTTGCAGCTAGAAATATTCATACAGTTGGGGTTTGTCAGTCTTCTGAACTAGGCCCTGTTCACCTGCTCCAGTTTGAAAAAGTAATAATCACAGCTGACGCATTGAAGGTTCTTGAGGATAAATTAGCATGAATGAACAAAGAATATTAAAAGTGTTGCTTTCTCCTTACATTTCGGAGAAATCAACAAATGCAATGGAAAATAACCAATACGCCTTCAAGGTCGCTAAAGATTCAACGAAGCCAGAAATTAAGGCAGCGGTTGAAAAACTTTTTAACGTCAATGTGGTATCAGTACAAGTAGTTAATTTTAAACCTAAAAAAGTTAAATTTGGTCGAATTGAAGGCATGCGTAAGGCATGGAAAAAAGCTTATGTGCGCCTTTCAACTAATGACAAAATAAATTTTTCAGGTGCATAGGCGTAGGAGAGTAAGTAATGCCAATACAAAAGCCTAATCCGACATCGCCAGGTCGTCGATTTGTAGTAAAGATAAATAACCCAATTATTTATAAAGGTAAGCCTTGCGATGCGTTGGTAGTGCCTAAGTCAAGAATAAATGGCCGAAATAACCAAGGTCGCATTACGGTTAGACATCGTGGTGGTGGACATAAAAAACATTATCGACTCATCGATTATAAACGAAATAAAGATGGGATACTCGGTAGAGTTGAACGCATTGAGTATGATCCGAACCGCAGTGCGCATATTATGTTAATATTGTATGCCGACGGTGAGCGTAGATATTCTATTGCGCCAAAAGGGATACAGGTCGATGCTAAAATCATATCAGGACCGGATGCCCCAATTAAACCAGGAAATTGCTTGCCATTACAAAATATCCCAGTTGGATCTATCATCCACTGTGTTGAAATGCGCCCTAATAAGGGAGCTCAGTTGGCGAGAAGTGCAGGCACTTCTGTACAGCTTGTTGCACGTGAAAATGAATATTGTTTATTGCGCCTTCGCTCCGGTGAGTTACGTAAGGTAATGTCTACCTGCAGAGCAACAATAGGAGAAGTCTCCAACTCGGAGCATAATCTCAAGTCTCTTGGTAAAGCAGGGGCGAGTCGTTGGCGAGGTCGCAGACCTACCGTTCGTGGTGTGGCGATGAATCCTATTGATCATCCACATGGTGGTGGTGAAGGCAGAACATCCGGAGGCAGACATCCTGTCAGTCCAACAGGTGTTCCTACTAAAGGTTATAAAACACGTAAGAATAAGCGTACTAAAAAGATGATTATTCGTGATCGTAGACAATAATATAGAGAGGTATTAAAGTGTCACGTTCTATTAAAAAAGGGCCATTCGTCGATCATCACGTACTTAAAAAAGTAGAGGAAGTGAGTACATCGGGAACAAAGAAGCCGATTAAAACATGGTCGCGTAGATCAACAATTATGCCCGAGTTTGTGGGCATTACATTTGGTGTTCATAACGGAAAAATTCATGTACCTGTTTATGTGACAGAAAATATGGTAGGACATAAGTTTGGCGAGTTTGCTTTAACAAGAACCTTCCGCTCACATTCTGGCGACAGAAAAGCAGCAAAAAAAGGAGGTTAGCAAATGAATGAAGTTGCAGCAAAATTAAAAAATGCCAAAATATCGCCACAAAAAGTTCGGCTGGTCGCCGATCAGATTCGTGGTAAAACAGTGGGTCAAGCAAGTGATATCCTCATTTTTAGTAATAAAAAAGCCGCAGTTTTAATAAAAAAACTATTAGATTCTGCCATTGCAAATGCAGAGCATAATGAAGGAATGGATATTGACGAGCTGAGAATATCTCAAATATTTGTTGACCAAGGACCGACCATGAAACGCTTGCATACAAGGGCAAGAGGGCGTTCAGACCGGATATTAAAGCGCAGCTGTCATATTACAGTGATGGTGTCTGAAACTTAATCGAAAGAGGATATAATGGGTCAAAAAGTCAATCCAATTGGTCTACGTTTAGGCATCACAAGAGAATCTAATTCAAAGTGGTATGCAGATAAAGATTACGCTAACTATCTCAATACAGATATGAAAGTTAGGGAATATGTTCAGCGACGACTTGCATCGGCTGCAGTTAGTGATATAGAGATAGAACGACCAGCAAAAAATGCATTAATTAAAATTAAAGCGGCTCGACCAGGCGTTATTATTGGAAAAAAAGGAACTGAAGTAGACGATCTGCGAGAAGAAATTCGTAAGATAATGGGCGTGCCTGTCCATATCAACATCGTTGAAATTAAAAAACCTGAGCTAGATGCGAAACTTGTTGGAGCGAGTGTGGCACAACAGCTCGAACGTCGAGTCATGTTTCGTCGGGCAATGAAGCGTGCGGTGCAAAATGCCATGCGTGCAGGTGCATTAGGAATTAAAATAACAGTAAGCGGCAGGCTAGGTGGAGCTGAAATTGCGCGTACGGAATGGTATCGTGAAGGGCGAGTTCCTTTGCATACACTACGTGCAGATATCGATTATGGAACGGCATCAGCGCATACAACTTATGGTGTCATTGGAGTAAAGGTCTGGATTTTTAAAGGAGAAGTCCTGGCATCTGAAACTGAAAATGAAGTTCCTAAAGAGTAGTGCGGAATAATTAGAGGAATTCGATCATGTTACAACCAAAACGAGCAAAGTTTCGCAAGCAATTTAAAGGTCGCAACCGAGGTTTGTCAAGTCGTGGAAGCAAGATAAGTTTTGGCGAATACGGGTTAAAAGTTACAGAACGTGGCAGAGTGACTGCAAGACAAATCGAAGCAGCGAGACGTACCATTTCAAGAGCAATCAAAAGAGGTGGGAAAGTTTGGATTCGTGTCTTCCCTGATAAACCAATCACAAAAAAACCATTAGAAGTGAGGATGGGGAAGGGTAAAGGTAATGTAGAATATCACGTGGCGCTTGTTAAACCTGGCAAAATCCTCATAGAAATTGAGGGTATTCCTGAAGAGCTTGCCAGAGAAGCCTTTGTGTTAGCAGCAGCTAAGCTACCAATGGGTACCACATTTGTAAAAAGAACGGTGATGTAATGAATTTAACAGAATTACGAAACAAATCAGCGCATGATTTGCATAAAGAACTAACCGCATTGTTACACGAACAATTTAATTTAAGAATGCAGCGAGGCCTAGGCAAATTACCCAAGCCACATTTATTTAAAAATGTACGGCGCGCTATCGCACAAGTTAACACAATTTTGAGAGAGAAGGCGGAGCAGTAATGACGGAAACAACAAAATTAACTCGTGCCTTAGTTGGTGTGGTAGTAAGCAACAAAATGACAAAAACAATCGTTGTCAAAGTAGAAAGACAAATCAAACATGCAGTTTATGGTAAATATATTAAGCGAACCAAAAAGTATCATGTGCATGATGAAAATAACCAATGTGCAATTGGCGATACTGTACAGATAACAGAATGCCGACCTTTTTCTAAAACTAAAAGCTGGACTCTCGATAAAATTCTCGAACAAGCAGTGGTGGCTTAGCTTGTCGAACGGTTTTATTTGATATGAAATAAATGTTACAATCGAAAATCTTTACTCCGCGTAAAGATTGAATTGGAGGCTTAAATTAAATGATCCAGACGCAATCAAGACTTGATGTGGCTGATAATAGTGGTGCTCGTCGAGTTATGTGTATTAAAGTGCTGAAAGGTTCTAAAAGACGCTATGCAAATGTAGGCGACATTATCAAAGTCAGTATTAAAGAAGCGATTCCACGTGGTAAAGTAAAAAAAGGCGATGTGATGTTTGCTGTTGTAGTACGAACTCGCAAAGGGGTGCGTAGACAAGATGGCTCATTAATTCGTTTTGATGATAATGCAGTCGTATTGTTAAATAATCAAAAAGAACCGATTGGAACACGTATATTCGGTCCGGTTTCGCGTGAATTACGAGCGGAATATATGAAAATTATATCACTTGCTCCTGAAGTTCTATAAAAGAGAGAAATGTCATGTCAATGTGTAAGGTCAAAAAAGATGATGTTGTTGTCGTCATAACTGGAAAGAGCAAGGGTAAAAAAGGTAAAGTACTTAAAGTTATTGCAAATGGTAAGCTTGTAGTAGAGGGAGTTAACCTTGTTAAAAAACATGTCAAGCCTAACCCAAACAAAGGTAATAAAGGTGGCATTACAGAGCAAGAAGCACCAATACATGCCTCAAATGTTGCATTGATTAACCCTAATACGAATCAAGCAGAAAAAATCGGTATTAAAAGGCTAGATGACGGACGTAAAGTTCGGGTTTTTAAATCGACAAATGAAGTCATAGATATTTAAGGGTGAGAGAATAGATGGCCAGGTTTCGAAAACTATATCAAGATAAAATACGTAACCAGCTCATGGAGCAGTTTAAGTATGATAGTATTATGCAGGTTCCAAAACCTGAAAAAATAACACTGAATATTGGCTTAGATGCAGGTGCTGACAAAAAAATACTTGCTAATGCTATAGCTGAACTAACACTGATTGCCGGGCAAAAAGCGGTTCCCACCGTTGCGCGTAAGTCAATTGCTGGGTTTAAACTTCGCGAAGGCATGGCAATTGGATGCAAGGTAACCGTTCGTAGTGAAAGAATGTACGAACTACTCGAAAGGCTGATTTGTTATGTATTTCCACGAATACGTGATTTTCGCGGATTAAGCGCTAAAGGATTCGATGGCCAAGGAAATTATAACCTTGGTATCCGAGAACAGATTGTTTTTCCTGAAATTGATCTTGACAAAATTGACGCCATTCGCGGTTTGAATATAGCAATCACGACGAGTGCAAAAACAGACAAAGAAGGGCGTGCATTGTTGTCTGCGTTTAATTTTCCGTTTAAGGAATAGAGGTATAAATGGCTAAAAAAAATATGATAGCTCGTGAAGTTGTACGAGAAAAAAAATCTAATCGAGGTCGTAAGATACGAGCTAAATTAAAAGCCGTGATTCTAGATCTCAACACGTCATATGATGACAAACTAGAAGCGGTAAAAAAGCTTAATCAACGTGATAGAGATGAAAGCCCTTCACGCAAACAAAGGCGTTGCATGCAATGTGGTCGACCACGAGCCGTCTATCGAAAATTTATGCTTTGCAGAATTCATTTGCGAGAAGCCGCAATGCGTGGCGATGTGCCAGGTTTAGAAAAAGCAAGTTGGTAAAACATACTTTATAGACTAATTGAATTATTGAGGATTTATATAAATGAGTATCTCTGATCCTGTTGCAGATATGCTAACTCGAATTAGAAACGCACAATCTGTTGCTAAAAAACAGGTTAATATGCCATCATCCAAACAAAAAGTTGCGATTGCTGAGGTGTTGAAAAATGAAGGTTATATAGAAGATTATTCTATTAGCCAAGAAGATAAGCTAAGCACACTCGTTATCGAGTTAAAATATTACAATGGCAGACCTGTTATCAAAAAGATAAAACGCGTTAGTCGACCAGGCTTGCGTGTTTATGTTGGTAAGTCAGCACTTCCAAAAGTAATGAGTGGATTAGGCGTAGCTATTATATCTACTTCTAATGGACTAATGACGGATCACGCTGCTCGCCATGCAGGACAAGGCGGTGAAGTTATTTGTTATGTATCGTAGGAGCCGTAATGTCTAGAGTTGCTAAAAATCCAGTTAAATTACCCTCTGGTGTCAATGTCACTATCAGCGATAATCTTATTACTATAAAAGGCAATAAGGGTACTTTAGAGAGAAGGATACATGATGCAGTATCTGTAAAACTTGAAGATAATGCACTTCATGTGTCACTAGGATCTGATCGCGATGGGCTTAAGGCTTTATCCGGGACAACGCGTGCTGTGATAAATAATATGGTAATTGGAGTCAGTTCAGGTTTTGAAAAAACGTTAGCACTTGTTGGTGTCGGCTATAAAGCCCAGGTTAAGGGAGAGATACTATCCTTAACGTTAGGGCATTCACACCCAATCAATCATCCTATTCCAAAGGGTATTACCATTGACACCCCAACTGCGACTGAAATACTGGTAAAGGGGATTGATAAAGAATTAGTAGGACAGGTATGTGCTGATATCATCGCATATCGTCCTATCGAACCATATAAAGGAAAAGGTGTTCGATATAAAGGTCAACAAGTTATTCTTAAAGAGGCTAAGAAAAAATAATGGACAAAAAAGCAATGCGACTTCGACGTGCTAAGCGAACACGTGCGACAATTAAACGGTTAGATATCAATCGAATTTCGGTTCATAGAACACCAAACCATATTTATGTTCAAATAATCACGCCTAATGGGCAAATCTTAGCTAGTGCTTCAACATTAGAGAAAGCACTTAAATCTGAAATATCTAACGGCGGAAATATTCAAGCCGCTAAACAAATAGGTAAGATTATTGCTTTGCGCTGTCAGGATAAAGGGATTACAAAATTAGCCTTCGATCGTTCAGGCTTTAAATATCATGGCCGGATTAAAGCACTTGCTGACTCAGCGCGTGAAAATGGTTTACCGATATAGTTAAGGGTTTTTAAATGACAAATGATAATGATTCACTCGTAGCAGAAAAAACAGACAAGTTAGTTTACGTCAATCGTACTTCTAAGACTGTTAAAGGTGGTAGAAATTTTAGTTTTACTGCAATTGTGGTAATGGGTGATGGAGAGGGCGAAATAGGATACGGGACAGGGAAAGCTAAAGAAGTACCAATTGCAATTAAAAAAGCCATGGAAAACGCTCGTCGTAATCGAGTGCGTATACCAATGAAGGGAACAACACTTCAACATCAAATTTTGGGCAGACATGGTGCGACTAAGGTATTTATGAAACCTGCTTCAGAGGGTACAGGCATTATTGCGGGCAGTGCAATGCGTGCTGTTTTCGAGGTAATGGGAATTAAAAATGTACTCTCAAAAATTATCGGTTCATCAAACCCGATGAATGTTGTACGTGCAACGGTTAATGGTTTGATCGATATGTCAACACCTGAACTCATTGCAAAAAAACGTGGTAAATCAATAGAAGAAATTATGGGATAGCTCATGAGTAATACTAAACAATTAAAAGTAACGCTAGTACGAGGACTTTCTAAGTGTATAGAAAGTCATAAAGCTTGTGTAAGAGGGCTGGGTATTAAGAGACGTCATCAAGCAGTCATGGTTCCGAGCACACCTGAAAATCGTGGTATGATCAATAAAGTCATGTACCTTTTAAAAGTAGAGGAAAGTTAATATGTACCTCAATACAATACAGCCTAATCCAGGCTCAAAACGAAAGGCAACACGGGTTGGTCGTGGTATTGGTAGTGGCATTGGTAAAACAGCTGGAAGAGGACATAAGGGTCAACATTCACGAGCTGGAGGCTATCATAAAGTTGGGTTCGAAGGTGGACAAATGCCAATCCAACGAAGATTACCTAAGTTTGGTTTTAAATCACGAAAATCAATTGTTACCTCTGAAGTTAGGCTTCATGAATTAGATCAATTAGTTGATGGCATAGTTAACTTAACAAGTTTAAAGTTAGCAAATATTATTCCTGCTAAAACTAAATACGTAAAAATAATCGCGTCAGGAAAGGTTAAACAAGCAGTAACGGTTTCTGGTATAAATGTAACCTCTGGTGCTAAAAAGCTTATTGAAGCAGCAGGCGGTAAGGTTGAGCAATAATGGCTAAAGGTAATTTAGGATCAGCCTTATCTCAAGGTGGATTAACTGAATTAAAAAAAAGAATTCTGTTTGTGCTCTTAGGTATAATTATTTACCGAATTGGGGCGCATATTCCTGTTCCAGGAATAGATCCTAAAAAATTAGCAGAGCTATTTACTCAGCATTCAGGTGGAATATTAGGTTTCGCAAACATGATCTCTGGTGGTGCATTACGACATCTTACCCTTTTTGCCTTGGGTGTAATGCCGTACATATCTGCCTCTATTGTTATGCAGCTTTTCACAGTCATCTCACCTAAAGTAGAACAATTAAAAAAAGAAGGTGAAGCAGGTCGCAGAAAAATCAATGAATATACACGTTATGGCACATTAGCCCTCTCATTTTTTCAAGCAATTGGTATTGCCAAATGGCTTGCAAGTCAAGGTATTGTGTTGAATCCAGGTTTTGGATTTTACTTTACGGCGACGCTGACGCTGGTAACAGGCACCATGTTCCTTATGTGGTTGGGTGAACAGATGACAGAGCGCGGTATCGGCAATGGTATCTCGCTGATTATATTTGCTGGAATTGTTTCGCGTTTTCCTGAGGCAGTTTCACAAGTATTTACACAAGTTCGCCAAGGGCAAATGCAAGTTGTTTCTCTGCTAATATTGACAGCCTTAGTGCTTGCAGTCACTGGCTTTGTTGTATTCATGGAGAGAGCGCAGCGAAAGATACCGGTTAATTATGCAAAACGACAACAAGGCAGAAAAATATATGCGGCTCAAACTAGTCATTTACCGCTCAAAATAAATATGTCAGGTGTGATTCCTCCTATTTTTGCATCGAGCTTGATTATGTTTCCTGCAACGATTGCGCGTTTTTTTAGCAGTGTTAAGCACATGGGATGGCTTAATGAGCTGAGTGTAGCCTTATCTGTTGGGCAACCCTTATATTTAATATTGTTTACTGCCGCGATAATTTTCTTTTGCTTTTTTTATACCGCAATGGTATTTAATCCAAAAGAAACAGCTGATAATTTAAAAAAATCAGGGGCCTTTATTCTAGGAATTCGCCCAGGTGAAAGTACAGCTAACTATATTGATAAGGTGATGACTAGGCTGACAGCGGTTGGAGCAATTTATTTATCATTAGTTGCCTTGTTGCCTGACTTTTTAATTGCGACTTGGCATGTGCCTTTTTATTTTGGTGGTACTTCATTATTAATTATTGTGGTAGTAATCATGGATTTCATATCGCAATTACAAGCGCATTTGATGTCATACCAGTATGAATCCATCATGAAGAAATCAAATATTAAGGGCCGTCATTTAGGTTTATTGCGTTAATAACTAGGCATGTTCTGCCGCCTGTATTTAATGAATTATTTTGGAGAAAGCTAAAGTGAAAGTAAGAGCATCAGTAAAAAAAATCTGCAGAAATTGTAAGATTATTAAGCGCAATAGAGTTGTGCGTGTTATCTGTAGCAAGGATGGTCGCCATAAACAGCGTCAAGGATGTTAGTGCCACCTAGGGCTTGCTTTTTGCTATTTAAAGCGGTATTCTAGTCAACTTTTTTACAGACAATTTTCAGTTATTTGGGAGATTAATTAATGGCAATGGCCCGTATTGCAGGTGTAAACATTCCAGTACAAAAAAATGCAGAAATTGCATTGACGGCAATCTATGGTATTGGTAGACCAACAGCAGTTAATATCTGTAAAAAGATTGGCATTGATCCCTATACTAAGATCAAAAATTTAACTGAAGCTGAGCTTGATGCCATACGTGCTGAGCTTGCAAATTATACAATTGAAGGTGATCTTCGTCGGGAAATTACGATGAATATCAAACGCTTGACAGACCTTGGTTGCTACCGGGGAATTCGTCATCGTAGGGGTTTACCACTAAGGGGTCAGCGTACACGCACTAACGCACGTACTCGAAAGGGTAAGGCTAAGCCTGTACGTAAATAAGTATTTGGGAAAAATCAATTATGTCACGAAAAAAATCAAAATCACATGTTTCTCATGGTCAAGCGCATATTACGGCTAAATTTAATAATACAATTGTTACGATAACCGATGCACAAGGCAATGTAATCTCTTGGTCCAGTTCAGGCACATGTGGCTTTAAAGGATCAAAAAAAGGAACGCCATTTGCTGCACAGATGGCAGCAGAACGCGCAGTTAAATCAGCCAAAGAACAGCATGGACTGCTTTATATAGATGTTTTTGTAAAAGGTCCTGGTGGTGGCAGGGAAGCAGCAATTAGAACACTTCGAACTTGCGAACTTGAAGTCACTAATATTACAGATGTCACATCCATCCCCCATAATGGCTGTCGACCACCTAAAAAGCGTCGTGTATAGGAGAATTGTGTTATGGCAAAGTATATTGGTCCTAAGTGGAAGCTTCAACGTCGTGAAAAGACAAATCTTGGATTAAAAAGTAATTTACAAGATGACAGTAAGAAAGGAAAAAAACTAACGCTTGCTCCTGGACAGCATGGGGCAAAACGTGGTCGCTCCACTGATTATGGTATGCAGCTTCGAATGAAGCAGCTGATTCGCCGCTACTATGGTGTATTAGAGAAACAATTTCGTCTCTATTATTCAAAAGCGGATCGGATGAAAGGTTCTACTGGAGATAATTTATTAGTACTCTTAGAATCTCGATTAGACAATGTTGTTTATCGTATAGGTTTAGCCTCGACGCGTGCAGAAGCGAGACAAATTGTTAATCATAAAGCTATTCTTGTTAATGGTCATGTAGTTAATATTCCTTCTTATTCAGTCAAGCCAGGTGATGTGATTGAAGTAAGAGAAAAAGCTAAAAAGCAGTTAAGAATTTTAGCCGCTATGGAACTCGCCAAACGGAATGAGCCATCTCAATGGATAGAAGTTAATTCTAAAGAACTAAGTGCCACCTATAAAGCTTACCCAGACATTTTTAATCTGCCAGCTGAATTTAAAGTTAATATGGTAGTGGAGCTTTACTCTAAGTAGAGGTAGTAATATGCAGGATATTTATACATCATTTTTAACGCCCCACACGATTAAAGTTGAGTCATTATCGCCAACTCGATATATCATTACCTTAGAACCTTTTGAAAGGGGTTTTGGAACTACAATAGGTAACCTATTTCGTCGTGTCGGTTTATCATCGATGATCGGTGCAGCTGTAAAAGAAGCGACGATAGAAGGTGCATTACACGAATATGGGACATTGAAAGATGTTCGAGAAGACGTGGTTGACATACTTTTAAATCTTAAAGGCATTGCGTTTAAGCTGTCTGGTCGAAATGAGGTCACTTTGTCACTTCATAAAAAGACAGCAGGACCTGTCACAGCAGCGGATTTTAAACTAGAACATGATGTTGAAATTGTTAACCCAGAACATGTGATTGCTCATATCACCAAAGATGAAGGTGAGTTAAAAATGACAATCAAGGTGGTAACAGGAAGAGGCTATGTTCCCGCTAATCAGTTGCAACAAGAAGGTAAGCCAGTCGGACGCTTACAACTAGATGCATCGTTTAGCCCAATTAAAAAAATCTCATATCATGTAGAAAATGCCCGTGTTGAAAATAGGACTGATCTTGATCGCTTAATTATAGATCTAGAAACTAATGGAACTGTTGATCCAGAAGAAGCCATCAGACGTTGTGCAACAATTCTTCAACATCAACTCTCCGCCTTTGTTGAGTTAAAACATGAAGAACATAAAACTTCTCATCCAGAAGAAGAAGAAGTGAATCCCATTCTTCTTAGACCTGTTGATGATCTAGAGCTAACTGTTAGAGCGGCTAACTGTTTAAAAGCAGAAAATATTTATTATATTGGTGATCTTGTTCAACGTACTGAAAACGATTTATTAAAAACACCTAATCTAGGAAAGAAGTCATTATTAGAAATTAAGAGTGTCTTAGCTTCTAGAGGGTTAAGCCTTGGTATGCGATTAGATACTTGGCCGCCAATACCTGTTCATGATAAAGATAAAGAGTAGGAACTAAAATGCGACATCGTAAAAGTGGTAGAAAGCTCAATCGTAATAGTAGCCATCGAAAAGCCATGTATAAAAATATGGTAGTTTCATTACTAAATCATGAACTCATTAAAACAACCTTGCCTAAGGCTAAAGAATTAAGACGTGTAGTGGAACCTATACTGACACTTGCTAAGGAAGATAACGTTCCTAACCGTCGTTTAGCTTTTAATCGCCTTCGTGACAAAATCATTCTTAACAAATTATTTACTGAACTAGGTCCCAGATATAAAAATCGCCCTGGTGGCTATCTGCGCATTATTAAATGCGGTTTCCGGCCCAGTGATAAAGCACCAATGGCTTATGTTGAACTTGTTGACCGCGAAGTTGGGTAATACCTAAAGCTTAAGTCTTTCTTAAATTATTGCCCTATATAGGGCAATAACCCCACTATTTATTAATTTTAAATAAAATTAACGTTGATTTTATCGCATAAAAGTGACATAATATTTCACTAAATATTTATAAATTTACATATAAATGAGTGAAATAATTATGTTTAAACCAACGCCATCAATTGATTTAACACTTTCAAAAAAAGATGCATCGCGTTTGTTAAAGCGATATGAATCGTATTTGAAACTATTGAATACAAAAATAACTTGCTGCCAACAATATGGATCTCGTAAGGAGCCTGTTTGTATTCCGCTTTTACTTGAGGCCTTAAACGTCATCAGTGGCAGAAAGAATGAGTTTGAGTACTTTAAGATGACAGATGAAAGAGGTGGGTTTTCTGATTCTCGTGTCGATACTCCTGGTAAAGCTCTTCATGATATTTTCATGATCATGCCTCACCATGGTTTTTCCCTTTTTAAACACCTGTCTGAAACCTATGCTGGGGGAGATGCATACCTTTTCTTATCGTTAGTCGCTTTTCAAGATGATATGGCTTGCTTGCTAAATCAAACTCAACAATACTTAATTATGTATAAAACACTAAAGCATGAACTTGCTTTGAAGTTTGAATATAGCTGTGTTCAAGAACAGTTTTTGCACAAACTGGGTGATTACTGCCAATTTGTTACCTCTTTTACAGATAATCCCCGGACTTTATATATTAAAGGTTATATGGAAGGGGATCAATGGATGATAGAGGCTCCAAATCAGAATGCTTGCCATAAGTTAAAGAGCTTACTTAGGCGCCTTCCTGGTCATTGTATTCAGAGCAATGAAGAGGGAAGCACTTTATGTCTAAATCTTCCTGATCTATTTGTTCCAAAAAGTAATATGAATTTACCACTGGTTATAGAAGTGCTTCCGACTCTCAATGCTCATGATGCTGAGTTAGAATGTATGATGCTTGTTAATAAGTGGCCTTTAGCTAAAGGACCTGGAAGTAGTTTCAAACAAAGTCTAGACTTTTGTTATCCTTTTTTGGAACACAAATTTGCGTTAGCTGACATCAATGATCGATATATATCCCAACAATATCATATTCGTTATGGAGAAAACTCAAGTGAACTATTCTATGGATTTAAGGTGGAGGCATATAATTGCTTGACTGAGGAGCTTTCTCAATTAAATGATGATGAAGAGAGGATCGCTTTAATTGATTTTGCTCTTGAATTGACAGTTTTTCAAATAAAACGAGAAACAGGTCACGATGAACCCATATTTAATGATCTTGTTGCCCACTTTTCTGCCTTGAAGTCGGAATTAGGCTCAGTTCAAGGTCAAGATAGAGGCAATTGTATAGTAATGTAACTGCTGAATTATTTGCGCTCTGACGCAGCTAGAGCTTTTAACGCTTCCCAGGTCTCCGCGATGGCCTGGGAATTTGTTAGTTCTTTAAAAATTCATTAAGCTAAAAAGGAATATCATCATCAAAGTTTTCGTGTGAAGTTGGCTCATGATGGGGAAGGCTGTGGTCTATCTCTTCATTAGTTGGAATTTGCTGAGGGTTGATATCAGCATTTCGGCTATCTAAAATGTGCATTTCATTAGCGATGATTTCAGTTGTGTAGCGTTCGATATTATTTTTATCTGTCCATTTGCGTGTTCTTAATGTTCCTTCCACATAAATTTTAGAGCCTTTTCGTAAATATTCGCCTACGATTTCAGCTAATCGATTGAAAAAAACGGCTCGATGCCATTCTGTCCTATCTTTTAATTCTCCCGATTGTTTGTCTCGCCATGTTTCACTGGTGGCAAGATTAACATTTGCTACAGCACTCCCGCTGGGTGTATATCTTACCTCGGGATCATTTCCAAGATTACCTATTAAGATAACTTTATTGACACCTCTAGCCATTTGTTGCTCTCCTAATCTACTATCGTGTTATAAATGCTGTATGTTTGTAATGTGTAATAAAAGATATTGAAACGCAGAAAGAATTAGCTTGCAAGTTTTTTTCAACAGTGGATGAGCTTCATTTCAATTCTTCTTCCAAGGGTAATGAAATTGAGCCAAAAATAGCTTGTTCAGAATAATAAAAGAATACAATCAAAGCCCAGCTTGCAGATAGCAAGCTGATCAGGCTAAATAAATGGCTATTTGAGTAATGCGCGCGAATCATTCCTGATAGTAAGCCGCCTATAAAAATTCCCGAAAATTGAAAAGTAGAAAAAATACCCATTGCTGCTCCTTTATGTGCAGAGGCAGTGATTTTTGAAATGAGGGAGGGTAGGAGCGCTTCTAGGATAGTAAAACCGATGAAAAAACAGAGCAAGGCAAATAGAAGAATAGCAAGAGAGGGTGTGCTCAATCTCAAGGTTAACGCTGCAAGTGTCATAAGAAGAAAGCTGATAGCAATTAATTGTTTAGTTTGTTGTTTGCGTTCTGCAAAGAGAAGAATTGGCATGGTTAAAGAAAAAGCAATGAGTAAGATTGGGATATAAATTTTCCATTGAGCGTAACTGGCAAAGCTGGTTGTTAACAGTAAGGGAACAATAGAAAAAAGCGCCGTTAAAAAGGCATGAGCGAGTAGAATGCTGATGTTGAGGGTAAGAAGATTTTTATTGCTAAAAAGTGGCTGTAGTGCAGCAAGTGTGAAGTAATTGTTAGGTGTGGGGGTCTGGAGTTTTGGTAGGGCGCTGAGCAACAGTAATCCAAGGATGGCGCTAGCTCCTGTTAGAAAGAATATGCCGCTTAGGTTGAACCAGTGATTAAGCAGCGGGCCGAGCACGATTGCCAGCGCAAAGGACAGTCCAATTGTCATGCCGAGCAGGGCCATTGCCTTAGTTCTATTTTTAGGCGTGGTGAGGTCAGCACAAAAGGCCATCAATGTGCTTCCTATCGCTCCCGTACCTTGTAAGCATCGGCCAATGATTAATAGATAAATGTTATGCGCTAGACCAGCAAGAAAGCTGCCTAATGCAAATAAGATTAATCCAAAATAGATAACAGGTTTGCGGCCAATTCGATCAGATAATATACTCAATGGCAATTGCATCAGTGCTTGGCTTAAGCCATATATGCCAAGTGCTATGCCGATTAAAGTAACATTAGCATGTTGGTATGAGGGCGCATAGATAGCAAATACAGGATAAATGATAAATAATCCTAGCATACGAAATGATAGTATCGAAGCTAAAAATAGCACGGCTCTACTTTCACCCATGCGGGACTCCAATTTGCTAAAAAAATGGATATATGTTAGCGTATTTGCTCCATCTAGAGCAAGTTGTTACCTTTTGTAAAAGTTGATACGATATGGAAAATATTTCTATTCGAGGTGCTCGCACCCATAATCTCAAAAATATTGATATAGATTTACCACGGAACAAACTGGTTGTCATTACCGGTCTTTCAGGATCAGGTAAGTCATCTCTTGCTTTTGATACACTTTATGCCGAGGGGCAAAGGCGTTACGTCGAATCCCTGTCGGCCTATGCAAGACAATTTCTCTCGATGATGGAAAAGCCTGATGTTGATCATATAGAAGGCTTATCTCCAGCCATTTCCATTGAGCAGAAAGCTGTTTCTCATAATCCTCGATCAACTGTTGGCACCATCACTGAAATTTATGATTATCTTCGACTTCTCTTTGCAAGAGTCGGAGAGCCGCGCTGTCCAGATCATCACCTACCCTTACAAGCTCAAACAATCAGTCAAATGGTTGATGCCGTTTTGGCATTGCCAGAAGGCACTAAGCTGATGTTGCTAGCGCCGGTCGTGCAGGATCGTAAGGGGGAACATCTGCAGTTAATCGATCAGTTACTTAGGCAAGGTTTTGTTAGGGCGCGTATCAATGGGAAAATCGAAGAACTAGATCAGCCACCAAAATTAGAATTGAGAAAAAAACACACGATAGAAGTGATTGTTGATCGTATTAAGGTAAGAAGTGATTTAAGGTTACGATTAACCGAATCTTTCGAAACGGCACTTAAGCTAGCAGAAGGTATTGCCAAAGTTGCATATATCGAGGGAGTGGGTGATGAAAAAATTTTTTCAGCGAATTACGCTTGCTCATTATGCGGTTATAGTATTTCAGAATTAGAACCCCGATTTTTTTCGTTTAATAATCCTGCAGGAGCTTGTGCGAGTTGTAATGGATTGGGTGTTAAGCAATTTTTTGACAAAAATAGAGTGATCACAGATGAAACCTTGAGTTTAGCTGAAGGTGCGATCAGGGGATGGGATCGACGAAATTTCTATTTTTTTCAATTATTAAAGTCGTTGGCTAATCACTATCAGTTCGATATTGACATACCTTTTAAAAATCTCAGCTCACGAATCAAGCAGACTCTGTTATATGGGAGTGGCGAAGAAGAAATCGATTTTTGTTTTGTCAGTGAAAAAAATAAGACTGTTCATAAAATTCATCCTTTTGAAGGTGTCCTTCCAAATATGGAAAGACGATACCATGAAACAGAGTCTGCTCAAGTGCGTGAAGAACTCGGGCGTTATCTTACCACCAGCGCTTGTGATGAGTGCGCGGGCAGTCGTCTGAAGCGTGAAGCAAGAAATGTCTTTGTTGCTGATAAAAGTCTTCCAGATATATCTAATATGTCGATTGACGAGGCATGTAAATTTTTTAAAAAAACGAAGCTAATTGGTAGCCGAGGAAAGATTGCTCAAAAAATATTAAAAGAAATTGAAGCAAGGCTACATTTTTTGCTAAGCGTTGGGCTGGAGTATTTAAGTCTAAGCCGGAGTGCTGATACCTTATCAGGAGGTGAAACGCAACGTATTCGATTGGCGAGTCAAATTGGATCAGGATTGGTCGGGGTCATGTATATTTTAGATGAACCTTCAATAGGATTGCACCAAAGAGATAATGATCGCTTGCTTCAAACCTTGGTTCGTTTGCGCAATTTAGGTAACACCGTGATTGTCGTCGAACATGATGAAGATGCGATACGTCATGCAGATTATGTTGTGGATATTGGGCCAGGAGCAGGAGTTCATGGAGGAAGGGTGATTGCAGTTGGCACGCCAAAAGAAGTGATTAGCAATCCCAAATCTTTAACCGGTCAATATTTATCAGGAAAACTTTCTATCCCTACGCCGAAAGAAAGGCAGCCATTTGATTTTAAACGTGTCTTACGTTTAAAAGGGGTAACTTGCAATAATTTAAAAAATATAGATGTGGAAATACCAGTAGGACTGATGACCTGTATAACCGGCGTGTCTGGATCAGGAAAATCTAGTTTGATCAACGATACACTCTATCCCTTGGCTGCGATTGAATTAAATAGAGCGACCATGCCAGAACCAGGGCCATTTAAAACAATTACGGGTCTCGGGTTTCTGGATAAGGTTGTGGACATAGATCAAAGTCCAATCGGCCGTACCCCGCGCTCTAATCCTGCAACTTATACCGGACTTTTCACGCCGATTCGCGAAATATTTGCAGGTACGCAAGAAGCACGTTCGAGAGGATATACGCCGGGTAGATTCAGCTTTAATGTCAGTGGTGGTCGTTGTGAGGCTTGCGAGGGAGAGGGGGTAATTAAGGTAGAAATGCATTTTTTGGCAGATGTCTATGTGACCTGTGATGTCTGCAAAGGACAGCGTTATAATCGAGAAACCCTCGATATGCGATTCAAAGATAAAAACATCTACGAAGTATTAGCCATGACGGTGGAAGAGGCGCGTCAATTTTTTGATCACATTCCACAGGTTGCGCGAAAGCTTCAAACCTTGATTGATGTTGGGTTAAGCTACCTTTCCTTGGGTCAAAGTGCAACGACCTTATCAGGAGGAGAGGCGCAGCGGGTGAAACTTGCACGCGAGCTTTCCAAGCGGGGAACAGGTAACACGTTATATATTTTGGATGAGCCAACAACGGGGTTACATTTTCATGATATTAATCAATTATTATCCGTCTTGCATCAATTGAGAGATCAAGGGAACACCATTATTGTCGTCGAACATAATTTAGATGTGATTAAAACAGCAGACTGGATTATTGATCTTGGACCTGAAGGCGGAACAAAGGGCGGTAAAGTTGTTGCTTGCGGTACGCCAGAAGAAGTCGCCTTGAACAAAAAATCTTATACAGGTAAGTATCTCAGTGCTTTTCTATAGAGTAAGGTGCTCCTTCGTAGCATGGAAGCAAATTTCCGGCCAACGTTCTTGGGTTAAATTTAAATTGATGAATGTGGGCGCGAGGTAAATTAAATTATTACTCACGTCAAGGGCTAGGTGATGTCCAAGATGTTGTTTGAATTCTTCTAGTTTTTTTTTGTTCTCGGAATTAATCCATCGAGCGGTAGCAATGGATGCTTCTTCATACTTGCACTCAACGTTATATTCGTTTTTTAACCGATAGGCTACCACATCAAATTGTAATACGCCTATCGCGCCTAGAATCAGATCGTTAGAGTGGAGCGGTTTAAAAAACTGAGTAGCCCCCTCTTCAGATAATTGTTGTAGTCCTTTCTGTAAAGCTTTGAGCTTAAGTGGATCATTTAATCTTACGCGTTTAAAAATTTCAGGCGCAAAGTAGGGGATGCCGATAAACTGTAGTTCTTCGCCTTGAGTGAAGGTATCACCAATTTGAATTGTGCCATGATTATGTAGCCCTATAATATCTCCAGGATAGGCTTCTTCAATATGCTCGCGATCTCCCGCCATAAAAGTCAGTGCATTATTAATCTGGACATCACGCTTAATGCGAACATGCCGAATTTTCATGCCTTTCTCATATTTGCCTGAGCAGACACGTAAAAAGGCAATGCGATCGCGATGAGCTGGATCATGTTCGCCTGTATTTTAAATACAAAACCACTGAAATTAGATTCAGATGGTAGGATGGTGCGAGAAGTGGTTGGTCTTTCTTGTGTGCAGGGGGCATATTCAACAAGTGTATCTAAACAGTCTTTCACCCCAAAATTATTCATGGCGGATCCAAAGAAAACGGGCGTAAGTTTGCCGGCAAGATAGCTTTCTTTTTCAAACGGATGGCTAGCGCCTGCCACTAAGTCAATTTCTTCACGTAATGTCTTGGCTGCATCGCCAAGCCTTCGAGTTAACGCTTCACCTTGTAAGTCTTTAATATTTTCACCTAGGCTGGCTTTCTTGTTTTGGCCATGCTCATAGAAATGGAATTCATTGTTTAATAGGTGGTAAACGCCAAGAAAGCTTTTGCCCATTCCAAGCGGCCAGGTGATAGGAGCGCATTGTATTTTTAATATCTTTTCAATTTCATCTAAAAGTGCTAAAGGGTCTTGTGTTTCCCGGTCCATTTTATTAATGAACGTGAGAATAGGGATATTTCTTAAACGACAGACTTCAAGCAGCTTGATTGTTCTTGGTTCTACACCCTTAGCTGCGTCAATAACCATTAAGGCTGAGTCAACTGCTGTGAGCGTTCGGTAAGTGTCTTCAGAGAAATCCTCATGCCCAGGAGTATCGAGTAAGTTGATAATGCAGTCTTGATAAGGAAATTGCATTACGGAGGTAGTAACTGAAATACCCCGTTGTTTTTCAAGCTCCATCCAATCTGAAGTCGCATGCCTCGAAGCTTTTCGACCCTTGACAGTTCCAGCAAGTTGTATGGCGCCGCCGAAAAGCAGGAGTTTTTCAGTTAGCGTAGTTTTTCCTGCATCGGGGTGTGAGATAATAGCAAAAGTTCTGCGTTTATTGATTTGAGATAAGAACTCAGACATGATGATACTTATGTTAGGGTAACTATTCAGCACAGGCTAAGCAGTTACTGTTTTACAAATTATCAATTATACCCAAAAAGTCGCCGCTAGGGAAAATGAAAAATGACAGAAATTAAAAATTCACGTTTTATTCAGGCGCTTGCTAGGAAACCAGTGGATATGACTCCTGTATGGATTATGCGGCAAGCAGGAAGATATCTGCCTGAATATCAAGCGCTTAGGACAAGGGCAAAATCTTTTTTGAATTTATGTAAGACACCCGATTTAGCTTGTGAGGCTACTTTGCAACCGATAAAAAGATATGATTTAGATGCTGCCATTATCTTTTCAGATATCTTGACTATTCCGGATGCATTGGGTTTAGGATTATCTTTTGAAAATAATGAAGGGCCACGTTTTCATCGCAAAATACAATGCCTCAAAGACATCACCGCCTTGCCACCATTGAATTTAGCAGAATTAAATTATGTGATGGAAGCAATTAAGCTTGCCAAACAAGCGCTGGGCGGAAAAGTTCCACTCATTGGATTTTCAGGAAGTCCTTGGACGCTTGCCACCTATATGCTTGAAGGGGGGAGCAGTAAACAATTTAATGCCATAAAAAAATTTCGTTACCAAGAAGAAAATGCACTTAAGCTTTTGTTAGCAAAATTAACTCAGGCGGTAAGTCTTTATCTTGAGGCGCAGATTCAAGCGGGGGCCGATGTGCTCATGCTTTTTGACACCTGGGGCGGATTGTTATCACCCGATGATTATAGCAATTTTTCTCTTGCCTCAATGACAGAAATTATTCAATTTATCAAATGTCGTTATGAAGCGATTCCTATCCTATTATTCACTAAAAATGGTGGACAATGGTTAGAAAAAATAGTGACCAGCGGGGCAGATGGCATTGGGTTAGATTGGACCACCGACATAAAAGAAGCCAGAAAAAGGATTCAAAATCGCGCTGCAATCCAAGGCAATTTAGATCCAGCAGTGCTCTATGCTTCACCAAGTCGCATTGTCGAGGAAGTAAAAAAAATTTTGCAGGCGGTAGGTTCAAATAATGGCCATATTTTCAATTTGGGTCATGGTATTTCTCCTGATGTTCCTCCTGAACATGTTAAAGTTCTCGTCGATGCAGTCCATGAGCTAAGTCGAAAATTTCATTTAGAAGGGATTGAAACTTGTTGAAGAAACAGACAGTTATCATTATTGGCACAGGCCTTGCCGGCTACATGCTGGCAAAAGAATTTAGAAAACTGGATTGCTTGAGCGCGTTGGTTTTATTCACGCTGGATGAAGGAGCGTTTTATTCTAAACCGCTTCTCTCAACTTCATTAACGGCAAAAAGAGAAGTCTCTAAAATAGCAACCTTTGATGCAGCTAGTATGGCCAGTCAGCTCAATGCTACCATCCATGTTGCAACAAAAATCACACGGGTTGATATTGAAAGCAAGCACGTTGAGTGGCCAGATAATAGGCTTTCATATGATAAATTAGTCATTGCGACAGGGTCTACGGTGATTTCCCCCCCGCTTCTTGGTAATGCAGTGGGTGAGATATTATCCGTCAATAATTTAGAGGATTATTCACGTTTTTGCGAAGTAATAGCCGGGAAAAAAAAGATTGCAATTTTAGGTGCGGGTTTAGTTGGCTGCGAATTTGCAAATGACCTAATCAATACTGGTCATGAAGTGCATGTGATTGATCCTGCCTATTATCCATTGCAACGATTCTTGCCAGAAAAAATAGGCAGACTATTAGAAAATAATTTTAAAGAAAGGGGCGTGCAATGGCATTTTGGCCAGCTTGCCTGTGAAATCAATAAGTCTGAAAAAGGTTATCGTTTGACCTTGTCGGATCAAGCTTCACTGGAAGTAGACGTGGTCATGTCTGCGATTGGGTTGAATCCCAATATTGAATTAGCAAAATCAGCTGGCTTAAAAACCAATTATGGAATTTGGGTAGATGCAAACCTACAAACTAGCTCGCCAGATATTTATGCGCTAGGCGATTGTGCCGAAGTAGCTGGCCAGGTACTGTTCTTTGTCGCGCCTTTGCTACAATGTGTCGACGCTTTGGCAAAAACCTTAACAGGTGATCCCACCCCTGTTGTTTATTCTGTGATGTCAGCGACATTAAAAACCCCCTCTTGCCCCATTGTCATTGCTGCCCCTCCTCGAAATTTATTAGGGGAATGGCAAATTGAAGGAGAAGGGAATGATCTTAGGGCTTTGTATTATGATCAAATGCAACATCTATGTGGGTTTGCTTTAACAGGAAAAAAAATTATTGAAAAAAATCAATTAATGAAGGTTATGGTTGTATGACATTATATACAGCCGCAATAACGTTGATATTAGTAATGGATCCGTTGGGCAATATCCCAATTTTCATCAATACTTTGAAGGGAATTGACCCAAATCGTCAAAAAATAATTATTTTGCGCGAGACTTTGATTGCTTTTCTCATCCTAACCATTTTCTTATTCTTTGGCGGTAGCATCTTGCATCATTTAAACATCACCGAACCGGCTCTTTCCATGTCAGGCGGAATTATCCTGTTCCTCATTACCATTAAAATGATTTTTCCTAGTGAAGAAAATAAATCTCAAGAGAGATATGTAGGAGAACCCTTTATTGTTCCGCTTGCCATTCCCTTAACGGCCGGTCCTTCTGCGCTCGCAACAGTTTTGCTATTTGCTACCCAAGAGCCGCATAAAATGGGTTTGTGGTTTGTTGCCGTCGTTATTGCTGCGACGGTTTTTGTCATTATTATGCTGCTATCACGTTATATTATGAAGCTGCTCGGTTCTCGCGGTATTTTAGCCATGGAGCGCTTGATGGGCATGCTGCTTACGACAGTTGCCGTAGAAATGCTGCTTCATGGATTAAAGCTGTATTTTTTGTCATTCAGTAAATAGTTATTGTTTTACAATAATTATTTCTTGAATTAATTGATCGACGTGTTAGACTTAGTATTAGTGGAATTGAAAAAGATGAAGGTATCATGGAAAAAACAAAAAGATCAAGCAGTAGACAAGTGGTGTTGAGATCTTGCCATCAGGTTTCCATGTGTGCATTCGCCAGTTTTAATTTTACTTCAACCTCTAGTTCATTTTCTTCACAGTTGTTATCTGAGATAACAGTACAAACTTTCTTGTTGAAACGATAGGCCTGAGGTAGGTTTAAGATTAAAACCTACCTCTTGGCGCTATACTTCTTTTAATACTTCTTCGATTACTGTAAAAGCTTCGTCAATTTGTTCCTGGTTAATGATAAGAGGGGGCGCTAGGCGGATTATTGTGCTATGGGTGTCCTTGGTGAGAAGACCCCTTTCCATTAATTTTAAACAGATGTCTCGTGCAGTGATTTCTTGACACTCAATCTCAATTCCAATGAAAAGTCCTCTGCCGCGTATTTCCTTAATAATTGAATGGTTAAGAGTAAGTAGTTTATTTAAAAAATATTCTCCTAAGACTTTCGAATTTTCGATCAATGATTCATCAATAAGCGTTTCTAGTGCCGCTAGGCCCACTGCTGCAGCAAGTGGGTTGCCGCCAAAAGTGCTGCCATGATCGCCTGGGGTAAAAACATCCATTACCGCTTTACGACTTAAAAATAAAGAAATTGGCAGCAGACCACCGCCTAAGGCCTTGCCAAGAATGATGCCATCAGGTGTCGCATTATCATGTTGACAGGCCAGTAGCTTGCCGGTTCTCCCTAAGCCAGTCTGAATTTCATCGATAAGAAATAATATGTTATTTTTTTTGCATATTTCTTCGCATTTTTTGAGATATCCAGGAGTGGGGATCCTGATGCCTGCTTCACCTTGAATGGGTTCGACTAAAAAGGCAGCAGTATTAGGCGTGATGCTATTTTCGAGTGCAATAGGGTCGTTATAAGGAATAATTTTGAAGCCAGGAGTAAATGGACCAAAACCAAAACGGTATTGTCTTTCTGATGAAAAACTGACAATCGTTGTGCTTCGACCATGGAAATTTCCTTCACAGACAATAATCTCCGCTTCATTTTGTGGAATACCTTTAAAGGTATATCCCCATTTGCGCGCTGCCTTAATGGCAGTTTCGACTCCTTCAGTGCCGGAGTTCATGGGAAGAGCACGGTCAAATCCAGTTAAAGTGCAAGCCTTTTTAAGAAATACACCCAGCCTTTCGCTATAAAAAGCTCGAGAAATGACGGCTAATTTTTTTGCTTGATCGTTCAAGGCTTGAACTAATTTCGGATGACAATGTCCATGGCTGACGGCGGAGTAAGCGCTCATCATATCAATATATTTCTTGCCTTCTATATCCCAAAGATACACGCCTCTTCCCTGACTTAACACAACGGGTAGGGGAAGATAGTTTTGAGCGCTATATTGGGCTTCTAAGTCTATGATTGCTTGATTTTCACTCATGCTCTCTTCCTGATTTGATTGGTATAGAGTTGATTTAATAAGGAAACAATGAGGGTTTCTGTCTTATGGTCTCTATCTCTGCTTGGATTAAATTCTACAATTTCTGCTCCAATTAACTTAGGGCTCTTGGAAAGAGAGTTAAATCCTTCAAAAAATTCTTGCCAAATGATTCCTTGGGGCTCGGGTGTGCCAACTCCAGGGGCTTCTTTCGGGTCAATGGCGTCCAGATCAAAACTGATTCCAAAGTGCTGAGTGTATTTAGTCACATGGTTGACTGCTTCATTTAATGCAAAAGCAATACCTTTTTCATATATTTCATGCATATAAATTATTTTTACCCCAATTTTATTCAGTAATGCTTGTTCTTCCGCCTCATAGCTGCGTACACCGACTACGCAAACATTTTGAGGTAAGAGTTTTACTTGAGGAGAAAGCAGATCAGTGAGAACATGTTCCCCGTAGCCCAATAAGACGGCTAGTGGCATGCCATGAATATTGCCACTTGGTGTGGTTTCCATGGTGTGACTATCAAGATGAGCATCAATCCAAATTAATCCTAATGGTGAGGGGGAAATCGATGTCGCTACTCCGCTCCAGGTGCCAATTGCAGAGCTGTGATCTCCTCCGATGGTAACGAAAAATTGACCATCGCTGCTTAAGCGGTTTGTAATGTTTGCTAGGCGGTAATTGAGTTCGCCAACTGCTGAAAGCGCTGCTTGTTGAGTTTTGTTTTCTATTGGACTCAGAAAATTGATCCAATGAAATTTCGTTTCATCCAGTTGGTGAGAGGCATAAAGTTTCGAGGCTCCTTTTTGGCAGTCGATCACTCCCGCCCCAATTCCAGACGAATAACCAATAAGAGCAATTGAATTTTTATTATTGTCCATAAACTTCCCAGTAGAGAGTGGGTTTAAATATTCACAATCGCCATTAAAAAGTGTAGTCTAAAGTAACGCTTTAGCACAGGGTTAAAACGTCCGGAGTTGACACACTAGCGTGAAATTGAATGTCTAAATTTATATCGATAATAAAAAAGCTGCTGCCTTATCAACGAAAAAAAACAAAAAAAGGTTTTCGGCCTGTTATTCTAAGACGTGAACAGCATCATCTGTCTCGTAAGTTTATTGGTCATTCGGCACTGAAAGTGCTTTATCGACTGCATAAATCAGGATACAGCGCCTACCTTGTTGGAGGAAGTGTCAGAGATCTTTTGCTGAATCATCATCCTAAAGATTTTGATATTGCTACCAATGCCCACCCTGAACAGATTCAGCGGTTATTCAGAAATAGCTTTATTATTGGTCGGCGTTTTCGGTTGGTGCATGTGGTTTTTGGAAAGGAGGTGATTGAAGTTGCTACCTTTAGAAGTGAAGGGGGAAGTGTTTCTGGTCGCGTGCAAACTAAGCATGGGTTGTTGTTGCGGGATAATGTTTATGGAACGCTTGAAGATGATGTTTGGCGGCGTGATTTCACCGTTAATGCCCTTTATTATAATATTGCCGACTTTACGGTTGTGGATTATACCCAAGGAATTGAGGATTTAAAAAAGCGGTCCATCCGGGTAATTGGTAATCCCGAAGAAAGATACCGTGAAGATCCTGCAAGAATGCTTCGTGCAGTGCGGTTAGCAGCAAAACTTAATTTTACCATTGAATCGCAGTCATTTTTAGCAATTAAACAACATAAAGAATTAATTACACAAATTCCGCCAGCTCGGTTGCTTGATAAGATGTATAAGGTCTTTCACGGTGGAAAGTCTGCTGCTGTTTTTAACATGTTTATTGAATTAGATATCCTGAGAATACTTTTTCCTGTTCTTGCTACGTCTCAAACAGTTGCAAATTCCAATGATCAGATTTTTATCTTTAATGCTTTAGAAAATACAGATCAGCGAGTTGCCAGTGGGAAGAAAGTCAATTCCGCCTTTATCTTTGCTGTGCTACTTTGGTGTCCTGTGCAGCAGCTTAAAGAGAAATTAAAAAATGAAAGGCAAGGCGAGTATCACGCCTTGAGTGAGGCAATGTCTGATGTGATCCATGATCAAGTTGAAGTCATTGCTATTCCCAAAAGAACAACAAGTGTTATGCGTGAAATCTGGTATTTGCAATATCATCTCGAGCATGCCCGTGCCAAACGTATTTACAAAATCTTTCACCACGAACGCTTTCGAGCGGCTTATGACTTTTTGGGGTTGCGCACTAAGGTAGATACTAGTCTTGAAAAGATCTATCAATGGTGGACAGATTTTCAAAAGGGTGATGAAGAATCGCGAAATAAACTCATTCTCGAGCGGTTTGCAAGAAAAAATTCACCTAAAAAAAGTAAAAAAAATTAATGAAGCAGTATCTGCTTGATACATTAGTTTATTTGGGATTGGGCAGTAATTTAGATAATCCAATTAATCAGCTGCAATCAGCATTGCAAGCACTGCAAACCTTGCCAAAATCCAGATTGCTTGAGGCTTCAAGTTTTTATAAAAATCCGCCGGTAGATTATTTAGATCAACCGCATTTTATCAATGTGGTGGCCAAGCTAGAAACGAAACTGCCTGCAAAAGAGTTATTGTTTTATTTGTTTGAAATTGAGGAAAAACATCATCGGTTAAGAAAAAATGATAAAGGTCCTCGCACATTAGATTTAGATATACTACTCTACGGAGATGAACAAATTGACACGCAGAATTTAATTGTGCCGCATCCAAGATTAAAGGAAAGGGCCTTTGTTGTGTATCCACTTTGTGAAATTTCGCCAGATTTGATATTGCCTTGTGGCACGGCGATCAAAGACTTAGTTCTTGGGGTCAATCAAGCTACCCTTGAACGCGTAGGGTAAAATATCATGTCAAGCATTGTTATCTATCCTGGCACGTTTGATCCAATTACATTGGGTCATATGGACATTATTAAAAGAGCAAGCTGTTTATTTGGTAAAGTCATTGTGGCGGTTGCTGCAAACGCACAAAAATCTCCTTTATTTTCTTTAGCGGAGAGAATTTTTTTAATTGAGACTGTTACTACAGAGCAACAAAATGTTACAGTAAAAGCGTTTACCGGTTTACTAGTTGATTTTGCTGCCTGCCATAATGCGGATATTATCCTAAGAGGATTGCGAGCGGTTTCTGATTTTGAGTTTGAAATGCAATTGGCTGGGATGAACAGGCGTATGCTGCCGACAATTGAAACATTGTTTATGACGCCAGCTGAAGAATTTACTTTTCTTTCCGCCACCATTGTGAGAGAAATTGCGAAACTGGGTGGGGATGTGGGTCAATTTGTACATCCAGAAGTAAAAAATGCATTGTGCACTAAGTTTCGGAAATAAAATGGCGTTGATTATTACTGATGATTGTATAAATTGTGATGTTTGTGAACCTGAATGTCCAAATGATGCGATATATCAAGGGGAATTCATTTATGAAATTTATCCCCATCGATGCACAGAATGTGTTGGTCATTTCGATGAGCCGCAATGCCGTCAAGTTTGTCCAGTTGATTGCATTCCTATCCATCCGGACCATATCGAAACGAAAGAAGCGTTGTTAATTAAGTATCATAAGCTTGTTGGTGAGAACAGTTGACTAGCAAAATTGTCTGATTTTTTGAGGGGGTATATAAGTGTTTCTATTTGGTTTGTTTCATCCTTCTTTCTGGGGCTATCTTTTTTATACCCTGATTTTGACGCATATTACTGTAATGAGTGTGACGATATTTCTTCATCGGCACCAAGCCCATCGAGCTATGAAATTACACCCTGTTGTTTCTCATTTCTTTCGTTTTTGGTTATGGGTAACGACGGGTATCGTCACAAAGGAGTGGGTGGCGATTCATCGCATGCATCATTCAGAATGCGAAACAAATCGTGATCCTCATAGCCCGCAAATATTGGGAATAAAAAAAGTGTTATTTGAGGGAGCCGAGCTTTATCAAGAAGCAGCAAAAGAAGAGGAAACCTTAACTAGATACGGCAAAAATACACCAAACGATTGGTTAGAAAATAAGATTTATTCAAAACCAGTAATGAGGAGTCTCGGAATCGTAATAATGCTCCTTATTAATATATTACTTTTTGGCATACCGGGCATAGCGATTTGGGCGATACAAATGATGTGGATCCCATTCTTTGCTGCAGGAGTGATTAATGGAATTGGACATTTTTGGGGTTATCGTAATTACGAATGTCCCGATGCTTCTCGTAATATTTTTCCGATTGGCATCATTATGGGCGGCGAAGAGCTGCATAACAATCACCATACCTTTGCTGCTTCAGCAAAACTATCTGTTAAATGGTGGGAGCTAGATATTGGGTGGTGTTACATTCGCGTTTTGCAGTTCTTAGGATTAGCTAAAATAAACCGCTCTATACCGAAATTAGGTATTGATAAGACTAAAAAAATATTGGATCAAGACAGCTTAAAAGCAATTATTGGCAGCCGCTTTCAAATTATGCATGACTATTGGCGCGAAGTGATTATGCCAATCGTCATTGACGAAAAGCATTTTTTCTATCGCCAGGGAAAACCATTTATTCGAGATTGTGGAAAGTTACTCATTCGCGAAGAAAGCTTAATTAAAAAAGATGAGAAAAAGTTCCTTCAAACCATGTTAAAAAGTCGCGATTCATTTCAGACTGCTTACAATTTGAGAATTAAATTGCAAGAAATTTGGCAGATAGGCAACATTAATCAGCAAGAACTTTTTGAGTTGATTAATCGCTGGTGTCGTCAAGCCGAAGCCACTGGGATTGTAGTTTTAGCTAATTTTGCTCAACGGCTAAGATGCTATTCTTTGCAGGGAGTATGAAGTTACCCTTCGTAGCGGGCGTTGCAACAGCGCATAAAGCTCGTTCACGAAGGGGATATTAAGCAGTTCGCTATTTGAGTTTAACTTGCTTATACACGACGTGGCGTCTAACTCTGGGATCAAATTTTTTTAATTCTAGCTTTTCTGCGCCTTTGCGCGCTGTGATGGTATAATAATGTTTGCTAGGTTTCCCATTATCCAATATTGCTGCGGATTCTAATTTAAATTTTTCTCTACCTTTGCTTTTACTTGCCATATATCTAACCTTTAAGATTTATAGTAACTATTTACCCTAGAATGAAACTGTCGCCCTGTGGCTTCGTGTTTTCTATATCCCCTGCGTGTAACGGAGGGGATATGTCGTCGTGTCGAGCATTACAGTGATAAAAAATGCTCTATGCCTTTTTTATTAATAGTTCGCATCCCTTTTGCAGAGACGCGTAGACGAACAAATTTTTTCAAGCTAGGCACATAAAATCGATGAGTTTGTAAATTAGGCAAAAATCTACGCTTAGTTTTATTGTTTGCATGCGAGACATTATGCCCTGTCATGGGCCTTTTACCAGTAATCTGACATACTTTAGCCATCTTCATATCCTCTAGAAAAAAGAACCTAACTTTATATCAGAAAGTATCGCAATTGGCAAGTGCTTTTGATGCTGTGTCAAGGCAAAGTAGAAATGTCGTCTTCTTATTTTCAAAAATCTTATTGCTCGGAATGGGTAAGCAGGATATTGAATATCAGAAATGGCTTACAAATTTATTCGAACATTTTCTACATACAGGAGAATAAATATCCGTATTCTGCAGGGGGAGAGGTCATTAATTAATGGACTATCTTATTTTTCTGCAAATGGAATTGCTTTTATCACCTCGTTTTATTCTCTCAACAATCAATTATTTTTAAACTAATCGGTCTGCAATGTTAAATTATTATGAACAAGGCCAAGCGGCTTTTTTGACCCAAGATTTTGATGCTGCCAAAAAATACTATGCGTTAGCGACAAAACAATCTAGTGCTGAACAACAAGCCTGCAGTTTTTATCTGCTGATGGTGCTTTACCTAAAAGCAGGGGACGTAGCGAACGGCTTAATGTATTTTCGATTGTTAGAAGATACGGCATTTAATAGTGCCCAGCTACCCCGTGATTTTCACGGGGTCAGTGCCTTCAATCAGCTGTTGATGGGTTTAGCGCGTATGCCTGTCATCGAGGAGGTGAATTTACGCCATCACGTGTTATCAAACGAGGAAATCCATGCTCTGCTTGACGTGATATTACTCACACCGATTGCTTCACTGGATTTAAGTGGGTTGCCACTTGATAAAACTGCGTTATTAAAAATTAAGGCCTTCATTGAGGAGCAGGATAAGGGTGGGGAGAATACACTCCTTGGCATAACGCTCCTTGGCTGTAAATTGTCAGGGCCACATTTCCATCCAAGATGAAAGCGGCAAGATAAAATCAGAAAATTATACAAGAGAAGAAAAGTATTATTCGCAACCATTTCAAGATCAAGGCAAAACGTATTCGCCTTTCTATTTAGATAATCGGCCAGCAGAAGGGCAGAATGGTCCTTATTTTCATCTGGAATATGAGAGCGATAGAGATCCATTGTATATGACTACACTCCCTGCTCAACATCATGCTTTAGCACAAAAACAAAAAGACTATCAAGAAAGTGTTCAACCATCTAAAGATTGGAGCATATTACCATACGGGGAACAGGAAGAGAGGAATGATTATAGTCGGGAGATTGAAAGTAATTGGAATAATGAAGAAGCTTATCGGCAGGGTAAATTAGCTGCAACAACTGGCCATATGCCCCGTAACATAAATCAATATTCAGAAGAAATTCAAGGCAGTTTTTATTTAGGTTATGGCGAAATTGAAGGTAAAAAAGCGGGAATAATTGGGGGTTTAATTGCTGCAGGAGGAGGTTTAGTTGAAGCTGGCATTGGTTATTTAGCTAGAACTTTAGGGCTTTTTAAAACTGCTCCGGAACTTGTTAATGTCGTTTCTGAAATCACTCAAGAAATTGTTCCTTGGCTAAATCGTCTTTTTCGCCAAGCAAATAGTGATTTTCCTCCGGACCAAACACTTGTAGATCTAATGAATTCATTGCCAATAGATGATTCTTATTATGACTGTAGTGAAATAGTTGATAAAATATTTCGGCAGGAGGAGTAGGGCAGAAAATTCAGAAAGATGGCTATATTTATGATCCGCGTTTATGTTCTGATGCTATACCTAAATGAGATTACTTTCGTATATTGAAGATAGTTAATCCCTCAAACTTTCTTAATATCAAAGCGGAATTATTCAGGGAAGGAATAGGCACCTATTATGGGAGAGTTAGTCTATGAATTTAACACAATTAACATTAAATAATTTGTCTGACGATGCTAGTTTGCCAATGATCTTTCAGTTTTTAGGTGAGCTACATAATGCATGCCTCAAACCAGCATATCCTGTTAGTGATGCCAGTCAATTTGTAATTGACTCATATGAAAGAAATAGATCTTCTCCTCCTTTTTTTATGTGGCGATTTCTAAATGAAGACAAAGAACGGGATGAATTTATTTTTAACACCATTAAAAATTTTGGTTGGGGAGATGAATGGGTTACTGATTTTCATCGTAACAAGTGGGGTCTTTATCCAAAGAGAGTGAGACTTGTAGAAAAAGAATTAAGAGGATTAGATGAAAGAGAAGAAGACATCTCAATTACTACTCATTCTTTTCAATGGTTACAGAATAATGATCCTGAATTTGGGATACGGACTAATGAAGAATTCCAGTTATTCACTAAATATTTTAGAAAATTGGCTGAAGAATTTTTGAAAAATAGAAGCGTATGGTAAACAGGGCGTGCAGGTTGGCCGGCTAGGAGCTACGCCGATTCCGGCTAAAAATAATCCTGCATTGACCCCAGCATTAACTCTTTCCGGGCCACCATGGTGATGGAAAGCGGAAAGGATATTGATTTTAAAGGGGTGAATTCCCAATTCACCATGCTTTCCTTGAATGCAGCTCATAATATGTACTGGGTGTTAATAGCAGCAAGACCGGGAATCAGGAACAGTTGTCTCCACCCAGCTGCTGACAGGAGATGCACGACTAAAACCGGCTAACCTGATCAATAATGGACAAAGCTTGCTCAGCCAAACCTGTCATGGCTCTTTTTCAGAAGTCAGAAGATTTATATAATATAAACGGCGGCGTCATGGCGCAAACCTTGAAACCAATCAATTAAAAGGCGCAATCGAGCACTTAACGATTATTACCAGAGCCAGTGAATCAGAAAGCCGATGTGAGAGCTTGGGCGCCAATACCAACGGCAATTTTAATGTGAATGACCAAACCCATCATGAGAGCAGGGTCGATCAAGTGGCAGGCATTCATGTGAACACGGCCATTAATGAAAACACCAAGGAGCTGAGCGTTGGCACGTATTACTCAGAAGGCGGCGAGATTACTTCAAATGGCGTGAATCATTTTACTGCGGATCAAACGATTTCGAAGGACGTGAGGCAATATTCAAAAACCAGTGGCTTGGGTCTCTCTGGCAATGTCAAAGCTTTTGATCCGAATACCCAAATGAACCATTTAATTCCCCCTAACTTACAAAGTTTTCCGATTACCACAACCGATTTAAATTTTACTCATCAAGATTATCAGGCAAAGGTGCATTCGGTGATTGATGGTGCCGGCCCCTCTACCCATGAAAATATAGGAGACCCCATTGTCGATGCCGCACACCAAACAGAAGTGATTAAAAATACTTCACACAACTGGCATGTTGCCATTCCCAACCTCAATGAGGGAGTCATCCAAAACTTCAAAGAAAATGCAGCGTACTTGCATGATCAATTAGGATTAAATCAGGAGGATCAAACGGATGCGGCCTCGACGTCCCCTCCTCCAAAGGATCCCGATTTCCCTGCTCATTCTAAAGAACATAGCCATAGAGAAAATTATCATGATAATAACAACGGTGGCGGGGATGATGATGAGGAAGAAGTTCAAGATCCAGAAGAATCTGATGAGTTGATTCATCCGATTAATCAAGATGAAGCACTGGCTAATCCTCTCTCTAGTCTGGCAGAAGATAAACGAGATTCCAGTAAAGAGGAACATGAAAGTCACCCGAGCTCGAGGCTGTAAAATTTTTTGTGTAACTGGATTTAGTCAGTATAAACTAACTGAAACAAGGAGTACTGACTATGGCGACAAAACTCACTTCATTTGATCCGCAAATGATAGATAATTTGATTAAGGACTGCAAAACCCAAGAAGATATGTTTGGCGAAGGAGGTCTTCTGAAAAACTTGACGAAGGCACTTTTGGAAAGGGCCATGCAAGGAGAGATGAGCAGCCACTTGGGCTACGAGAAAAATGAGGCTAAAGGTAAGAATAGCGGCAATTCTCGAAATGGATATTCAGAAAAAACTTTAAAGGGCGAAAATGGCGAATTTACTATCCAGGTACCGAGAGATCGAAATACAGATTTTTCTCCCCAGATTGTTGCTAAGAACCAAACGCGTTTTGAAGGGTTTGATGACAAAATCATCAGCCTTTATGCGAGAGGGATGACGACACGTGATATACAGGGGCAATTGCAAGAGCTCTATGGGGTAGAAGTCTCTCCTACTTTCATTTCCAATGTGACCAACGAAGTCATTGAGGAAGTGAAAACTTGGCAGTGTCGTCCCTTGGATAAACTTTATCCCATTGTTTACTTTGATGCCTTAATGATCAAAGTTAAAGAAGATAAGCGAGTGATTAACAAAGCCTTTTATCTTGCTTTGGGTGTAGATCTTGAAGGGCAAAAAGAATTACTGGGAATTTGGATTAGCCAAACGGAAAGTTCAAAATTTTGGCTCAATGTGTTATCTGAATTGCAGCATCGTGGTGTGGGAGATATTTTGATTGCTTGCGTTGATGGCCTTACGGGCTTTCCTGATGCCATTTCAACGGTATTTCCCAAGACCCAGGTTCAACTTTGCATTGTTCATATGATTCGAAATTCACTACGCTATGTTCCTTGGAAAAGCCGTAAGCAAGTGGCGGCGGATTTAAAAACGATTTATGGCGCAAAGACACTCGATGAAGCCGAATTATGTCTCGCTACTTTTTCCGAGAAGTGGGACGAGCATTACCCTTCTATCAGTAAAAGCTGGCTGACTCACTGGGAAAATGTCACGCCTTTTTTTGGCTACTCTTCTGAAATTCGTCGCGCGATTTATACTACGAATGCAGTTGAATCCGTGAATATGAGCCTTCGGAAGGTTATTAAAAGTAAGCGCGTTTTTCCTTCGGATGATGCGGCTTTGAAGCAGCTATATTTAGCGCTTAAAAATATTTCAAAAAAATGGACAATGCCAATACGAAATTGGGGTGATGCCATGAATCGTTTTATGATCCTGTTCGAAGACAGGCTAAAAGGAGCGATTTAGTTTAAGAACTGATTTAAAATTTTGTGCCTTCGATCGCCTGTGGATATATGCACAAACTGACTCGTTGCACTCGTCAGTATTGCGCACATACCCACAGGCACAATAATTTTATTTGTTTATTTAAAAAATTTTTGTTATTTTAATTTCGCTATCTGGAATTCGGTAGCAAAAAATCTGCTGACTCATCCTGCTTACACAAAATTATTTACGCTACC
>CAVPKM010000010.1:0-76263 GCA_963705725.1 uncultured Gammaproteobacteria bacterium | reverse complement strand
GCTTAATGTATTTTCGATTGTTAGAAGATACGACATTTAATAGTGCCCAGCTACCCCGTGATTTTCACGGGGTCAGTGCCTTCAATCAGCTGTTGATGGGTTTAGCGCGTATGCCTGTCATCGAGGAGGTGAATTTACGCCATCATGTGTTATCAAATGAGGAAGTCCATGCCCTGCTTGACGTGATATTACTTAAACCGATTGCTTCACTGGATTTAAGTGGGTTGCCACTTGATAAAACTGCATTATTAAAAATTAAGGCCTTCATTGAGGAGCAGGATAAGGCGAGAGAGAATAAACCCCTTAGGATAACGCTGCTTAGCTGCAAATTGTCAGGCGATATTACGCTGCTCACGCGCGCATTAAAACGCACCCAGCACCTTGCGGTATGGCTGGTGTTAGGCGATCAAGATCAAGCGATGACCCAGGTTTCTTCTGCGGTGCTGCATCAGGAGAAAAAAGCTAAGCAACAAGCGTTTGAAGCTTCGTGGTTGAGACTTAACGGGCAGTTTCTAACGGAGCTAGATTTTTTTAGTCAGCAGGGGTTTTTTCCAAAGGCATGTGCCGAAAGTCGTTTCTTGCTGCCACCCTTGCTTTCTCCTGCTGGCTATGATGAAGCCGCCATGAATTTTTTGCTTGAGCAGAAAATTCAGCAGCTGGGCGGGATCAAGGCAGGATTTCAGTCGCTGTTAAATGTGGCTTCCTGGCATACCTTGATTCTTCCGGCAGTAGGCGGAGATGAAGAAAGCGCTAAACCCATTGCCTTTTATATTGATTTCGCTACGCAGTCAGAATCCACCCAAACCGATGATCGCTCTGCCTTTTCAAACTTTTCAGACCTCGCGATCCTGTTATCTTCAGAAAAAAATACAGAGATCCAGGTCCTTTTCCCTTATTGCCGCAATCAAATATGGCTAACCACCGAGATCACGATTCAAAAACAAGGCCAGGAGTGTGAGATTGCCTTGCAGCTTCATGACCCTAAGGGCGGAGGGAAGTTTACCCAAGCGGAACAGGGGCAATTACGCAAAGCCTTAACAAAAAGGTTGCAGGCGCTTGATGAAGGGATTTTACTCACTTATTGCTCCCAAGGTAGCCCTTATGCTCCTCGCCAGCACTTGAGTGATTCCGCTGCTTCGGGACCCATTGTGGTGGAAGAAGTGATGGCCTTAGCTAAGGAAAAATCCTTAGCCGCGATTTCTCCCATTGATACCGAACTGCTTCGAAAACACCAGATTGCCTTAGCAAGAAGCAGTCCAGATGAGGGAGGAAAAGCCCGTTTCCTAAAAAACTATCAAGAGGCAGTGACAACTCGTGAAGTATTTTACAGCAAAGCAGGGGAAATCGAAGGCTATGTAATTAACGTAGCGGGCGAAGTCTTTCTTTATGTGCTGTCAAAAACCTTTGACTTAAGTCGCCTTAACTGGATGGCACCGATCCAGGCACTGCAAGTTTTTTCGGAAGGAGAAATCTATTTATCTTCAGTGCTGAATGTGCTGAGCCACCTACAAATTTTCTGTGAGATATTTACGTTTAAAGAGACTGGGGATCTCTCCTGCGAGCAGTTAAACGTAGAGGCAAAACAAAGTGTGCTGGCTGGCAAGCTGGCGAGTCAGCAAGCAGTGTTTGAAGGGCAGCAGGTGCGGATTGAGAAATCTGCAAAAATTAGCAATGTAGTCCCAAAAGGCCAAGAGGCATGCTTGCAGGTGAGGGCAGAAGCGATTGAATGCGGCGGAGAGATAATCGTTGATACCGTGCAGTTTTCAGCAGAAAAACTGCTGAGTCTATCAAGGCATGGCATCCTTCACAGCAAACAACTAAGCATAACTTCAGCAGATCAGCTTTTTATTCGCGGTCAATTAAAGGGAGAAGCGATTTCGCTAGAAGCGGGCAATCAAGCCAAACTCTGTCAAAGGAGCTGCATTCAAGCCACTCATCTAGCCATTAGCAGCGAAAGCCTGTTAGCACGTGGAGAAATCGCTTGCCAAAAGCTTGCGCTCCATAGCGATGAAGCCGTATTTTTTAGTTCAAAATCTGTCATTAAAGCGAATGTGTTACTGCTCTACTGCGATCGGTTCATTAAAAAAGGCCAGCTATTTTGTGACGATTTTTATGCATTTACTGAGAACACCTTGCTTAAAGGAAAACTCAAACCGTTAGAGGAAAGCAATAATCCCCATGTAGCTAAGCAATTTGTGATCCAAACCAAGGGATTGCAAATCGATGGAGAAGTCGACACTCAAGCGTATTTCAGTGTGTTATGTGAACAGCTGTTTGCTAGTTCTCGATCCATACTCAAAAGCCAAGCGACAGGGTTGACTCCTCCCATATTGCCTAATGAGGGAGGAGAAGTCGATAAACCGGCTAAGCAGGAATCCAAGCCAGCCGCTAATTTCCTCCTAGCAAGTAGTGGCGCCTACCTCGATCAGGGCGCGCGCATACAAACAGCGGGATTATTCGTCACCCGCAGCCACAGCATAAAGCTCTACGGCGCTATCGAATCTCAAGATAGTATTTATGGCGAAACTGAGGAAGCACTAGAAATCTTTCCAGAAGGCACCATGATCTCAAGCGCGCACATCAAGTTAAGCGGCAAAACCTGCTGGCATACCGGCAATATTTCCGCCGCCGACAGCCTAAATTTAGGTTTTGATGAATCCGTCATGAGCGGCGTCTTAAAAAGCGAAGCGTTTCACGCCCTCAAAGAAGGAAAGGGAGGGCAACTCTCAGGAAAATCCATCAAAATCAACACTGCCTTTTATTTAAATCTGCTCACTAACGTGGAAGCAGATCAAGTCGCCCAGATCAATGCTTTTTTAGATGTGAGCATCGGCTTGGTCAATGTCAAACATTTAAGCCGCTCTAACTTCGTGAGCCTCGATTTAAGCTTAAATCTCACCTTTCTAAAATCCCTCAAAAGCTTAGTCTCGTTTTTTGGCGAGACCTTCGACAGCTTATTTTTTAAAGATCAATCGATCAGAGAGCTGATTCAAGACTATTACGATGCCATAGATGGCAAAGCCTTCTTGGTCAGTAGCGCGGCTAATGCCTTGCAACTGGCCACCATTACCGGCAAGCTCCTGATGGTACTCACCCCAGACACCGGCATTTCAATCAATTTGATCTTAACTGCCATCAACTTATTACTGCAACTCGCCTTAAATGGCTTAACCGTCCGCCAAGAAGTCGAAGCGCTTATTTCAAGGCATCAAGCCGGCAATAAAATCCAGTTAAGAGATGTCGTCTCCCTCATGACCGCTCTAAAAAATCTCTTAGTCAGCGCAACTTTTTTCACTGAGTTTAGTTACAATCTGCCCCAAGCCATGGCTACGTTGTCAGATCAAATCCAAGCCAGCCACGACAGCTTGTTGAGTGTGTTTCCAAGCATAATGGGACTCTTTGGTGGCAGTATCACCAATCAAAGCTTAATATCCTTCCATAGTGGCATCAGTGCCACGGGCCTTTATAATGAAATGGCCCTAGTTGGCGCTGCAATTGGCAACCAGCAAGTAGCAGGAACCTGCTTTCAAAATCATTTTATTACCCTCAATCTACATAACGACCAGTTAGCGGCGGTTGGCAATCTAAATGCCCATACCTACCTGCAAGCAGGCGGCGCGCGCTTAGTACAAAGTGAGACCTTGATAGCAAAGGAAGCCTACGTCAATGGCGAGCTCACTGCCCATAGCGGACTCATTAAGCTCGACCACTTAGCAACGGGCCAAACAGCCAATCTTGAAGCAGATCATCTGCTAGTTCAAATCAAACAGGCCGATCTTTTAGAGGGCAACACCACTTTTTGGTCATCCTCAGGACAAATTGGCACCCTCCATCAAGGCGCTGCGCAAACGTTGGTGCTGGAAGATTCTTCACTGATCATTGACTCCCCAAGCCACCTAGCTGGAACGTTAGCTGCAACCCATTCTACTATAGAAGGAAAAGAGACGCTCAAGCTAGAGGCATCCAGCCACGTGCGACTAGATCACAGCACCTTAAGCGGCAAACACTTAGAGGGCGAACGAGGAAGCCTACTTGAAGCCAATGCCTCCCATATTGTCAGTAAAGCAGGAGGAAGTTTACTCGGTCATAATCACTTCGTCTCAGAGGAAAAAAGCGCCAACCTGATCGAAGGGCAATTTGCGTTTAGCGCGGATACGGAGGCGGTGAATACGTGTTTTGAAGGCAGTCAGCAGTTTTTGGCAGGAGAACAAGAGACGGCTTTAAAAAACTGTGCTTTCCAAGGCGAGTCTGTCGGTCAAGCAATAGGCAACCACCTCAGCACAGATAATGTCGGCATCGACTCGCACATAACAGAGTTAACGGATCAGGTCCACATCCATCACCTCTTAAGCCTGAATAGCGATAAGCGGGTAACCTTAACGCCCTCTTCTTCGCTCCACCTTGAAGATAAAGATGCGAAATTATTGATCAACACCCCTTGTCTTGAGCGAAACGGAAAGATCGATGGCATTGGGGAGCTGGCTATTGATAGTCATCTCAGCAACCAAGCGGTAAACGACCTCATTTCGGATAAAAATCTCGCCGTAGAGCAATTAACCTTGATCAATGATGTGGATGTCGCACTTTATCTTCCCATCACTTCAGCAAAAAATGCAACCATTGTGGGAAAAAGCGTCAGAAATCAAGCGGAGCAGTGGCTGAATTCCCTGCACTTAGAGAGCACGGTGGGAAATATTTGGGTAGCTAAAGCCATTCACACGGTAGCCGGCACCTCGCTTTATGCGAAAGAAGGCGCCGTTAAAGTCTATGATGACATCTCAGGCGGAAAATTACTGGAAGCCTATGGTAAGAAAGGGGTGATGGCAGGTCATCTTGAGCCAGGCGCACATTTTCACGAAGTCCGCACTTATATAAAAGTCGGCAATCAATGGCTGCCTGTTTATACTTACGCTCCGGCGAGCCCCACCACCCCGGTGCCCCTTTATTCGCTCCCGGCCTACCAAACAGCCAGCGCGTTAAATCTAGGGGCTTATCACCCGATCCATCTCTCTGCCGAAACTTTAGCCATGGAAAGCGGAGCAGATATCCAATTAGCCGGTGTTGAGGCGATGTCTACTCATCTTTCATTAGACGCCGCCCACAATCTCATCTTAGATGTCAACAGCAAAAATCCTGATAAAAAACCGATTTCTACTCGCTTACTCTCAGAAGACGCCCAAGTTAAGGCAGCCAATTTAATCAATAATGGCCAAAGCTTTTTAAGCAAAACCTTGAGTGCATTTTTGCAAGAAGATTTATATAACTTAAATGGCGGAATCCTCCAAGGATTAAACTGGCTGCATATTGAAGCCAGAAATGTGCATAATGTCTGCGGAATCGAGCCAGTCGTGGGTGAATTTGATACGCATGAAACCTATCGCCCCTCGTATTTATTGGGCGGGGATGGCAAGGATCACGAAGGCGTCGGTTGCTACCTTCATACGACAGGCAAGGTAGAAAATGAGGCTTCCTGGATTCAAAGCGGTGGCAGCAACGTGATACTAGCGGACCTTGGCTTTGAAAGCACAGCTAAGGTCAGTACTTACATCAGTAACCGCGAGTCCCTATCAAAAGATTTTGGCTTAATCAAGGAGGAGACTACCACGCATGCTCCGGTTGTAGGGACCTCCCAAATTGTCAGTACCCATGGGCAGAATATAATTGAATCCACCCAAGGGGCCATAGAGGCGGAAGCGAGTGCGTTTGAAGCCGAGCAAGGTACGCTCCTTCATGCTAAAGATGACATTAATTTACATGGCCTACCCACCTTTGTTGACACCACGCAAACCCGGCGCACCGGCCCCTTCTATACTAAGGAGCACCAGGTAGAGGAAGAGATCGCCCCGACTATCGTCTATGATCAAACCGGCATCACGCTTTTAAGCGATCATCATATCAAAATTTCCGATACCGCTTTAGTGACGCCCGGTCATCTTGAGGCTAAGGCCAAAGATTTTACAGCAAGCTTGACGCCGCTCACCCATACCCACGACAAATCAAGCTTTGGTTTGGGGATCACGTTATGTCATCAAAACCTCGCAAACTGCCATCAGGAAAATAACCAGACGCCGCTTTGGAGCGGGGACCCACTCTTCAACCAATTGCAGCAATTAAGCCATTCAACTGGCATGGGAGAGGCGTTACTGAATAGCGCGAGTACCGGTATTGCGTTAGCTAATACAGCAAATGGCTTATTAAATGGTCTTCGCACCGGGACATTACTACAAGAAGCATTAAAGCAAGAATTACCGAATCTTTATGCCCCGCAAATCGGCGTGAATGTAACGTGGACAACCTCACATGGGAGCCAAGAGTCTTTAGGTCAAGGGGGCATTGTTGCGGGCTCTGCACATTTTGATATCGAGGATACCTTAGCGTTAAACGCCTTGCCGATGCAGATAGCAAAAGATTTAGATGTAGAAGCAAAAACCTTTAAAATATCTGGGATAGCGCTTAAGGCGGAAAACGAGGAAACAAAGACCACTTTAAGTGTGGCCGCTTCTGCAAGCGGGAATCCTTATGAGGTAGGCGCGTCCTGGGATCATCAAACCTCCCGCAGTACCACCCAGGTGAATGACTTAGTTCAAGTAGGGGGCATCACCACGCTTCATACCAAAGAGACGATACTTGATGGCGCAAACCTTGAAACCAATCAATTAAAAGGCGCAATTGAGCACTTAACGATTATTACCAGAGCCAGTGAATCAGAAAGCCGATGTGAGAGCTTGGGCGCCAATACCAACGGCAATTTTAATGTGAATGACCAAACCCATCATGAGAGCAGGGTCGATCAAGTGGCGGGCATTCATGTGAACACGGCCATTAATGAAAACACCAAGGAGCTGAGCGTTGGCACGTATTACTCAGAAGGCGGCGAGATTACTTCAAATGGCGTGAATCATTTTACTGCGGATCAAACGATCTCGAAGGACGTGAGGCAACATTCAAAAACCAGTGGCTTGGGTCTCTCTGGCAATGTTAAAGCCTTTGATCCGAATACCCAAATGAACCATTTAATTCCCCCTAACTTACAAAGTTTTCCGATTACCACAACCGATTTAAATTTTACTCATCAAGATTATCAGGCAAAGGTGCATTCGGTGATCGATGGTGCCGGCAGCCCTATCCATGGAAATACAACTGGAGACCCCATTGTCGATGCCGCACACCAGACAGAAGTGATTAAAAATACTTCACACAACTGGCATGTTGCCATTCCCAACCTCAATGAAGGAGTCATCCAAAACTTCAAAGAAAATGCAGCATACTTGCATGATCAATTAGGATTCAATCAGGTGGATCAAACGGATGCGACGTCCCCTCCTCCAAAGGATCCCGATTTCCCTATTTATTCTAAAGAGCATAGCCATAGAGAAAATTATCATGATAATAACAACGGTGGCGGGGATGATGATGAGGAAGAAGTTCAAGATCCAGAAGAATATGATGAGTTGATTCATCCGATTAATCAAGATGAAGCACTGGCTAATCCTCTCTCTAGTCAGACAGAAGATAAAGCAGATTCCAGTAAAGAGGAACATGAAAGTCACCCCAGCTCAGAAGCACAAGAAGAAAACCGAGAACAAAATCAAGATCAAACCAGCCTTGAGCCTTGGCAAGCCGCTGCCTTATCAGAATTTAATGCCAGTTTAGGTTTAGGCAATCTTGTTAACGAAAATGCCAACAAATGGAAGTGGGAAGCGACTTCTTATTCAGATCACAATAAAACGGTGACAGAAAGCAAAATTTCCGTTCAAGATGAAAGCGGCAAAATAAAATCAGAAAATTATACAAGAGATGAAAAATATTATTCGCAACCATTTCAAGATCAAGGCAAAACGTATTCCCCTTTCTATTTAGATAATCGGCCAGCAGAAGGGCAGAATGGTCCTTATTTTCATGTGGAATATGAAAGCGATAGAGATCCGTTGTATATGACTACACTCCCTGCTCAACATCATGCTTTAGCACAAAAACAAACTGTAAAAGACTATCAAGAAAGTGTTAATCCACCAAAAGATTGGGAAAGTGCATTATCCAACTGGGAAACGGGAGATCTTGAGCAGCAAATAAATGGAGTGCTAGGTGAGAACTTATTTAGGCACAATGCCTTTGACCAAGGCAGCGATCTGAATTGCTTTAATGATCAAAATGACTTTCAAACGCCTATTCCTATTTACCAGTTGTCAGCTTTTAGAAGAGAGCAAAATGAGTGTGATCAAACTCCAACAAACAGTAATGATGGCCCAGCTACCTTTGATGAACCGCTTTTAAAGATAGCGGAGAAGATTGATACAACCAATCAATTTATAAACAGCGTTGCGCAAAAAATGTTAGAAAATGAAGCAATAGTAAAAGAAGGAATCGTTGCTGGTTTTACTTTTGATCCTGTTGATACTTCAGGCATGAATATTGTGCAAAAGTCAGAGTACTATTTTGGGATGGGATTGGGTGAAACAGCTGGTTTAATTACTAGCGAGATTGCAGCTCTTGGTTTAATTATGGCTAGCCAGGAGCATTTAATAACTAATCAAGTAGCAAAATTTTTTATTAAGTCAGAGGAAATAGCTTCCACTTTCCCGCTAACGAAACACTCTTTGGAAGGCTGGGCTCCAGAACAAATTGTTGATTATGTTGATCAGTTAGGTTTGAAAACACCTAGAAATCAACTTATTCTGTGGTCTGGTTTAGGTAAAGATGGGAAAGGAAAGCTCATCTCACAAGAATATGCGGCAGCTAATGGTGGTGTGACTTTAGAAATGACTGCAGGCGGAAAATGGCTTGATGATTTGAATCTGTTCTCACAAAATTCGCCATTTACACGTGAAGAAATATTTCAGATATGGTCTAATGTTTCGAGTCGAATGATTCAACAAGCTAGCGGTCAAGTAAGATCGCTTATTGGCAACGTTAAACCATCCAGTATTTATAGGAAGGAGCAAGTAGAAATATTGATGAATAGAAATATTTTAGGTCTAGATGAATTAAATATAAAGCCAAAGTATTATTTTGGATATTAATTAAAAGAAGTGTTAAAAATGTTTACATGGATAAATAAGCAAGGTGTAAAAAGTAGTAAAGGATTTATAGTTCAATCAGTTGGACGATTTACAATTGAATATCGAGAAGGAAATAAATGCCTATCCATTGAAGTTGATAATGGGCGTTTATCTGACGGTAGATTTTGTGAAATAGTTAGCCCTAATGCATTCGTAAAATGGGATGATGGAACACTGGTATCTAAAGAAAAGCAGGAAGAAATTTTAATAAATTTTACTGAAGCTATGGAATTCCAAAATATAGGAGTTGTAGTTGAATAATATGGAAATATTAGCTGTAAAAGTTTATACCTGATCAGCAGTTGGGGAGTGTTCAAAAAACTGACACAGTTTTTTGAACACTCCCTCTGGCTATTACGACCTCGCTACTCACCGTTGTGCTCTACCTTTATTCTGACTCTGCTTTAGGTGACTGGCTTGGCTTTGACTACGTTTTTTGATTTGCGATAACAGATATAAGATATCCTGGTGATTGGCTGTTTCGTTTTTCAGTCGGTCTTTAATCGCAGAATAGCCATCAAACGCTTCAGCTTGTAAAATTTTACGGGAAATTGTTTCCTCTAAACGATAGCGGTGAGCAGGGTTTTTAATAAATAAACCAGCAAATGCTTCAATAGCTTTTCTTCCAGCTGAAATCTCTTCCTTCATTGCTTGCCTCGCTGAGGGATTTTGTATGGTATATAAGCGCTTAAGGTAATCTTCTTGCTTAAGCTCCAAATCAAGGTATTCAAGCAACAACGCCTTGAATTGAGTTGAAGAATCACTATTATCCAATGAAGAGGCTTGCGTATCCGTAGCCTGCCTATTTAATTCATTTTGTGATAGGGCACCTAGCTTTTGAACAATCTCGTCTTTAAATTTTTTTAAACGCGCAGTGAGATGTTTTAGAAAACCCCCTTCATTAGGCCGGATATTTCTTCGCTTAGCAAAAGCATAAGGATAATCTAATACGCTATCTTTCAATCCATCACGACCAAGAGAGGTAGCTAATTGATTAAATCCAGGATAAGTGGTGCGATCAGCATAAAGCTGACAGCTCGCCTTATGCCGTGACATCGCCACATAAGTCAGATGCCGGTCCCAGCTTTTCCCCCCGATATAAACAAAGGCATGTTTCACCGTCATCCCTTGAGTTTTATGAACAGTCGCCGCATAGCCGTGCATAAAGTCCCCATAAAGCATCGGATCAATCAAGACCCTGGTTTGTGTCCCATCGAGCTCACAAACCAAGTTTTTTACCTTCCCTGCAGCATTGAGGTCAAGCGCTACCACATGAGCAAAGCGGCCATTGTTCACGCCTAAGCGCGTATCGTTTTTTAAAAATAACAGCCGATCACCTAAAGAAAGTGATATTTCACCTTTCGTTGTGGCTACTTGTGCTCCTGAATCAATTTCATTTCTTAAAATTCGCTCACTTCGAATCGCATGATTGAGCCGCGCTACATCCTGATTACGATGCGTAATCACTGCATAATCCTTCAAGGAGCCCCCCTCTTTAGCACGAAGTAAAAACCAATCCGAAACCAGATGCTCAAGTGAAGACTGGGAATGCTGATCAACATGCACGCAGCCTTTGGCATGATAAGCCTCCATGGCTTTTTCAATTCTCCCTTGGGAAAAAGCCTGAGTGGCTTGCTGCTGCCATAACGCTTGCTGTCGATAGACCGTTTGCAGTTCAGCATAACCCACTTGCTCTAAAATCGCACGAAAGGTCGCGCCGGGTCCAACAGGTTGCACTTGTTGCGGATCTCCAATAAGAACAAGTTTTGCCTGTGCTTGTTTAGCTAATTCCAGCATCTTCAGCATTGATGGGCTATCACACATGCCCGCTTCATCCATGACAATCACATCATTTTTCTTAAGAAAATGGGGATAATTTTGAGCTTTTAATAGAAAAGCAGCAATGGTATGCGTAGTTAATCCCGCCTCTTTTTTCAAGCCATCTGCTGCAATACCTGATAAAGCCACGCCATAAACCTTCACCCCTTGTGATTCCCAGACTTCTCTCAAAAAAGCTAATGAAAAGCTTTTTCCTGTTCCTGCCCGGCCAACCAAGCAGCTGAGCTGGGTAGGATTGAGCAAGTGCGAAATCGCTTCCTTTTGCTCAGAGGTAAAGAATTGTTGCTGCTTGACTTCATAATGGCTAAGTTTATGCTGCAATTGTTCCGGCGTCATTGAAAAATGCGTGCGCCTCGACTTGAGCAAAGCGATTTCTTCAATTTGTTTTTCAATGGAAAATAAAGTGCGCGTACTAAATCGTTCTCGCCCATCTTCACCCAAACCCAAGGAAAGCAGCTGAGGAGAGGCGAGGAGCTGCTGAAATGCAGCAGTAAAAGATTCGGAATCATTGATTAAGCCAAATAGCGTTTTTGCAAGGGCTTGGCTTGAGAAAACCGCATCATGTTTTTCTATTTTTTCTAAAAGGGTTTTTATTTGCAGGGAAGTTAAAGGCAAATTTTTAGAGCTTTCAGTATAGGAAAGCGAAGAAGCAATTAAATCCGTACGAGAGAAACTAGATTTCCTAAGCGCCAGTTGATTAAAAAGTGCTTCGGGTGTTTGCTTGATTTTTTTTAAATTCATTTTTTTAATGGCTTGAGTTTGTCCTAACCGCTCGATGTGAATCCCGCGTTGATGCATCTCACCAGCCGCTCTACCCAGGTGTTGAGTGGGAATCAACTCGATGCCTTGTGCTTGATAAGAACGATGATCGATACGTGCATCAATCAGGTTGAGGCTTAGATGATAGTTTGCCTTTTCTGCCCATTTAGCGCGCCAAGTAAAAAGCAGGGCTTTATCATCCCAGCTTCTGACTTTTTTCCCAAAGCCATCATGTTCAATTGCGCGGGTAGTGAGCAGCACATGCACGTGCGGATTCGAATCCACCCAATGCACGCTCCAATCAGCAATCATGCCAAGTTTAACAAATGCTTCCGTAATAAAACTTCTAGCAAGGACAATATTTTGATCGAGCGTTAATTCTTTGGGAAGAGAAAATTCAATTTCTCTTGCTAACCTAGCATCCATTCTTTTTTCATTTTTTTCTACAACATTCCACAATCGCTCGGAAGCTTGATGGGAACCCGCGAGTAAAAGTTGTGGTAACCAATCAGGCGCTGATTCAGGAACAGTGAGTTCACTGTGCATGACCTCAGGTTTATTTTTATACTGATAAGTGATCCCTTCTCTTTCATCCAGCATTTCAGCTGCACGTCGATAGGCAGCAGCGGCGATGACATTTCGCCCTTTGCCTCGCGAGAGTATTTTAACGTGAAGATGATAAATTGCCATTTGCTTTTTTTCTCAAGAGAAATTAGAAGTTATTTTTATTTTAATTCCAAAAAATCGCGTGCGATGTGTAAGTGCGCATGTTCATGATTTTCGAAGTTTAGAGTTTTTAAAATTTAATTTTATCTCAAGAGAATTAAAAAAAATGTAGTCTCAATAGACTACAGACAAGAAATATTTTATCGATTAAAATAAATTCAGTTTAAAGAACAAGAGGTCAAGATGAGTCAATATCAAAATAAAATTCATCAGCTTCAAGAAAAAATAAATCAACTAAAAGAACAAGAATTGGTATTAATGCAGAAAAGAAAAAATCGAATCGGCGAGTTAGCTGAGGAATTTGACCTACTGATGTATTCAGACGCTTGCATAGCAGGTATTTTTAGCGATTATCAAGCCACCATTCTCACTCATCCGCATCAAATTAAACACTATGAAAAGTTAGGAGAAGATTACCTTAATAAAAAAAGACGAAAGCAAATTATTGCGCCAGATTCGCCAGCAACGACTAAAGTTAATTCGCTTGAGAATGCGCATGACAGAACTTGATAGAAAAGCAGCGACAAGAAAAAAAATACAGCTTGGTGGTCTCATCATTAAAGCAGGTCTTGATGGTGAAACTACTGCGCTTTTATATGGCTTATTGTTAGATGCAAAGGAGCGGTTAACGGCTCGGAATCAAGAAGCGATTTGCAAGTGGCGATTAAAAGGTGAGCTGGCCTTTAAAGAAGGAAAAGCGTAATTACCAAGTAAGCAGGGGCTGAAGCACACAAAGTATTTGCTTCGGCTTCAATTCGCCAAAATAGCGAGAATCCCATGAGCGTTCACTCGTTTTTCCAATTAACCAAAAACCTGTTGAGCGGTAATCTCCATTTGGATAAAGCGTAAGAGATCTTCCCTGATAATCCAGCAAGAATTTTTTTATAGGATGGGTGATGCCATTAACCACGATGCGATTATTAAAAATACTGACACGATCACCTGGACAAGCAACCACTATTTTAATCAGCGGAGTGGTGCCTTGACAGTAAAGTCCTTTTAAAACATATCCTCTTTGCAACGCTTCTTCTCGTAATTTAGAAGGAAGACAAGCAGCCACAATATCTCCCTGTTCGATTATATTTTTCTTTTTTTCAAAATAAATCCCCAAAGGCATGCTCGGTGTTAAATTGATAATCATCGAAGATTTAACCAGACAGATAAAAATTAAGCTGAAAAAAATAAATAAAATACTGCGTGTTTTAATGCTTGTCATTTGATTATCTTTATTGTTGCAGTGAGATTAGATTATAATGTCAATCAATATTAGTAGATAGAAAATCGCGCATGTCAAATAAGCAAGCTACAAAAATAAACGTCAAGAAACAGCTTGTCAATCAGCAGCATAAAGGGACCACTTAGAACTGGCAAAAAACCGTGTCGAACGGTATTTATTTTTGGTTAAAAAAGGGTTTATTTCAAATTGTCTCTCCTGCGCGTAAACGAAAAATGATATGTCTGTATTGATACATTGCAAACCTCCGGTTGGTCATCCTGATTTCCTCTACTTGTTAAAATTTATAAGCAGAGAAAATTTAATGAGTTTTTCGAAAGTTCGACACGAAAAGTGGATCCTTTATGCTGCGGTTCGGGTGGTCCCTTTATGCTGCGGCTCCACTGGTTCCTTTATGTTGCTGATCTAGTGGTCCCTTTATGCTGCGGTTCGATTGGCTACTTTGTGGTGCTGATTAACTATAATAAAGGACTATAGCAAACAAGATATTATGTCCGTCGCTTTAATTGAAAATATCCAAAGAGAAAATTTAAATTCGATAGAAGAAGCAATGGCAATTTATCAGCTAATTGAAGAATTTTCGATGACTCATAATTCCGTTGCCGACTCTATAGGTAAATCCCGGACTACAGTAACTAATCTATTACGATTGTTGGAGCTGCCAGATGAAGTAAAAATTATGCTTAAAGATGGGTTGTTAGATATGGGTCATGCACGAGCGTTGCTTACCTTGAATGAGAACCAACAGCTAGAAATCGCAAAGAAAATAGTTGAAGGGCAATTATCTGTTCGGGAAACAGAAAAGTTAGTTAACAGATATAAACTATCTCCGCTTGAAACTGAGCACCTAACACCAGATAATTCTCATAAAACACTATATTTACGCAGGATTTCATCAGAACGATTGTCATCAAAAGTTAACATTCAATTTAATAGCAAAGGTGAAGGAAAAGTAATTATTCATGTTAATTCATTGGATGAAGCCGAATGGCTTGTAGAGCATATTGAAGTAAAATAGACATAGAGCGACGTTGAAAGGAATTAAGAGTGATTGAGATAACTAAAGAGAAAATATTTGATTTAATTTCCACTGGCGAGTCAGAGACAGTCGAGTTTAAAGAATCTTTTGGAGAAGAGGCTCTTGAGGCTATTGGTGCTTTTGCAAATGCGCGGGGGTATTCTTTTTATTGGAGTAAGAGATTCTGGCGATGTTTTGGGAGTTCAGATTGGCAAAAAAACATTGGAAGATATTGCAAATCGAATTCAGGAAGCTACCGATCCTCGTATTCAACCAGAAATATTGATTGTGAAGCAAGAGAATAAGCAAATAATTGTTATTCAGGTATCCCCGGCAATAGGAGCACCAGTTAGCGTTCGTGGTCGTTATTTTAAGCGAACAGGAAAAAGTAATCAGCGCATGGGTCATGATGAGATTATGCGGCGCATGGTTGCAAGCACAGGATTAAGCTGGGATGCCACTATTGAACCAACAGCTACTTTAGCGGATTTGGATGCTGATTATATAAGCCGATTTGTGCAAACCGTTAAAGAAAAAGGTCGATTGCCAATCCCAGCTCAAGCCACAGACCAGGATGTGATACGCAAATTAGAGCTTGTTAAAGATGAAACTCCTACGCGTGCGGCATTACTGCTTTTCGGATCTAACCCCGAGTCGTTTTTCTCTTCTGCATTTTTGAAGCTTGGACGGTTTCGATCGCCGACTCAGATTGTTGATGATCGGGAAATTCATGGAAAAATCATTGAGCAATTAGATGGGGCAATGAGCTGGTTTAAAGAGCGACTTGAGACTGAGTTTGTTATAACGGGAAAGCCAGAGCGAGATGTGCATTGGGAGTATCCTTTAGCGGCTATCCGCGAAGCTGTTACTAATGCTGTTTGCCATCGCGATTACACGAGTCTAGCTCACAGCCAAATCAGGCTATATGACGAACATTTAGAAATTTGGAATGCGGGTAGTTTGCCTCCGGCTTTAACACCAGAAGAGTTGTTTCATGAGCATGATTCTATGCCGAGAAATCGGAAAATTGCAGAAGCATTTTTTTACTCGGGGTTAATTGAACGATGGGGTAGTGGCACTCTTAGAATGGTTGAAGAACTAAAAGCAGCTGGACTTCCACCTCCACAATTTGAATCTGAATCAGGTCGTTTTCGCGTTACTTTTAATAGGGAATTGCTGAGCGAAGAAGAGCTTCAAAAAATGGATTTATCTGATCGACAGCTTAAGGCGATCGCGTATGTAAAAGAACATGGCAGTATCACGAATGGCGAATATCAAACTATAGCTGAAGTTTCAAAGCGAACAGCAACCAGAGAGCTAACTGACTTGAAAAATAAAGGAATATTGACATCAGAAAGCACTGGTCGAGGATCTACCTATCGGTTGAAGGGGTCATCATAATGGGGCCAAAGGGGCCAAGAAAGGGGCCATAATGGGGCCAAAGGGGCCAAGATGAGAATTGAATATGAAAATCTTTAGATGAAATGCCGGTTAACGATGCGATTGCATTGTATACGAAAAGCATCATGCAATGCGAGAGTGTAATCTGACAAAATTGCTAGAGTTAAAAAATAAATGCCCAGAAATATTTGATAAGAAAAAAGATGCTGAGATACACGACATGATTGATTACGCTAAAGAGTTTCAGTCTAGCGATCGTTATAAAGAATTGCGTCGGCTTGAATTGAAGAAAAAGTTATCTGTTATTAGTAAAGATGCAGAAGAATAATTTATTAAGGAGTTATTTGGTATGTTACAAAAGTTGCTTTTACCATGTACCCAGTTCTTAATATTAATCGCGCAAAAAATTTCTATGAAAAAAATTGTGGGTTTGACGCCAAGTAAAATTTCTGCAAATGGTTCTTGGGTTGAATAGGATCTTCCTGGTGGCGGATATTTTGCAATTACCACATTGGCTGAAGGCGTTAAACCAAGTTCAAACTCAGGTGGGAGCGTTGCGTTTGAAGTTGACGATTTGGATGAATTAGTAAAAAATCTGAAAAATGTTGCTCCTGAACATCGTACGGATAATTTAACAGCGGCGACACAAGCCATGGGCAGTCAACGGGAATTTACAGATCGTTGGCAGCAATTTATGGCGCACTATGCAGTGACACCAACGACAAATAATCCTGGCGTCAGCCATGAAAATGGATCAGTTGAAAAAAGTCATGACACATTTCAAAGCCAGACCTGTCAAGGGCAATCAGCATATTTTAGTTTTAAAAAAGCTTAACTAGATTAAGTTTTTAATGAAAGAAATGGGTTAGCCTGGATATTTCATGAAATACCCAGGTTAGTTTGGTACTTTCGATAACCATTAAAGCGGGTAACCTTACTTTTTTCAATCCTTTGTCAGATTACATAGATTGTGAAAGTTTCTACACTTGTGAGCATTATCAAAGGTTGAAGAGCGTGCTCTCAATCAATCGAACGGGCCTTTGCTAGCCTTGTCGGATTTTAGGAAGCTATTTACGATTGTGTTTCATCCAGCTGTTTTAACGCACCCATTAACTGCGCCTTCTCTTGGCCCAGCACCCATTTTTCGCTGGCAAGCAGTTTGTTTTGATCCTGACTATCTTGTAGGGCCGTTCCGATATCTACCAATTTCTGAGCCATAACCGCCCCTTCCGTGGTCAGTTTAGCAATCAGCAGCGCTTGCTGCTCATTTTTTTGCTGTGCTGCTTGATGGTCGCTTTCAACACGCATTTTTGCTTGAGCCTGGCAAAGCAAGTCTTGTTTAATTTGGTGATATTCACGGGTTAACGTTTCCATTTTTTGATTCAAGTCCGTATTTTGTGCCCGTAAATTGTCATTGGTCGTCTCGAGCTGTGTCCTCACTAGCAGGATCCTTTGTTTTTCCTCATTGCTGAGGGTAAGCGTTTGTTGTAGCAATTTAACGGCATTTTCGGATTCCGCTTTGAACTGATCAAAATGCGCTTGATCTTGCAGGCGTTGTTCGCGTGAGGCTTCTCGATAATGCTCTAAATTCGCTTGCACTTGCCGATTGAGTTGTTGCAGCTCCAGAATCCGTTCGTCTTTTTCGGCAAGTTGGGTGGTTTGATGTTCATGTTGAAAACCAAGTTCACACTTTTCTTGTTCAAGCTGTTGAATAGCGCGTTCTAAGTGATTCTTTTCACTAAGTAATACGCCGTGTGCTTGCTGGAGGTGGTGATGTTTCTGTGCTAAGTGATGATGCTGTGTTTGAAGTTGATTTTGCTCAGCAGTGAGTGATTGAAGCTGTTGTTCGAATGCCGTCGAAATCACAGCGATTTTTTCTTCCGCTTGATTGACCAGCCCAGTCCAAAGGCCCTGTATGGTTGCCATCATCGCTTCGGGTAATTCGTTTTTATTTAAAAGACGCTTCGTTTGCAGCGCGTTCTCTTTCCAGGCCTTTAAATGACGCGCAATCGTGGTACTACTGCCCATGCGGGTGATCAAGCGAACATTTTCAATGGTGGGGGATTTGCCCTCTGCGGTCAAGGACGCCGCCGCCTTGGCGACATCCTCATGCGTCACGCCATTCCTTCCCATAACATGTACTCCAATTTTTATTCATCACAAAACGTATGATGTAATTTAATGTTTTTTTATGGCTTAATCCATCACAATATAAAATAAAATAAGCTATCGATAAGGATCATTATCTATAGTGATAGAAAAATGACTCTGTTATCATGCTATGAAAATGGGAATAAAACAGGGATTCACGCTTTATGGGGAATAACGTCGAAAATGTCAATGAGTTGACAGAAGCGCTTTCAAACGTCGTGCTTCACCGCCCTCAAGCATACCCAATGGGTATCAGCAATCCTTATCTGGCGGCGGCGACAAGCGAAAATACACGAAAAGCCTACCGCAGTGATATCAAACACTATGAGCAATCGGGCGGCGTGCTCCCGGCGACCCCTCAACACCTCATTCACTATCTACAAAATTTTGCTGAAAAACTCAACACGCGCACCCTTTCACGTCGCTTGGTCGCCCTAAAACACTGGCATCAATACCAAGGGTTTACTGACCCTACTTCGCATCCTTTAGTGACAAAAACCATGATCGGGATTATCCGTGTACATGGCAAACCCAAAGACAAAGCGCCGGCTCTCACACCAGAAGATTTGCAAAAGGTGGTGAGTGCTTTATCGCAGGAGTCGTCACTACGCTCAATCCGTGACAATGCCATTTTACAAATCGGTTTTTTTGGTGCGCTTAGGCGTAGTGAGATCATTAATATTCGTTACGAACACATCAACTGGATAAATGAAGGCATTGAAATCCTCTTACCCCTATCCAAAACAGACCAAACTCATGAAGGACAATATTGTGCGATTCCTTATGGGAATGAGGTACTCTGTCCCATCAAAGCATTAAAAGCCTGGCTGGCAAAATCGAATATAACAGTTGGAGCTATTTTTAGGCGCATCATGAGAAATCAAATGGTAAGTAATCAAGCGCTCACCCCTTTATCAGTCAATCATATTATTCGCCGTTCTGCTTTACTTGCCAATCTTCCAAATGCAGAGAAGATCACGCCACATAGTTTACGTCGAGGACTCGCAACAAGCGCAGCGTCAGCTAATGCATCTATAAAAACCATTATGTGTGCTGGACGATGGAAACGAGTCAATACGGTAATGGAATATATTGAAGCCAGTGAACGTTTTAGCGAAAATGCAGCAAAAAATGTTTTACATCAATTGGTGGCTATGAAAAATGAATAGCAAACATTACATATACATATTGCATTGTGAAAATATCGGAATATTACGCATCATCAAAAAATTACACACCTGAAAAAATGATGTTAAGTCTACATATTCAGGCGAAGTTATAATCGTATTAGACTCTCCGTCTTTAATAAATGATAAAATTTTGACTTCATCATTTTGGCGCATTAAAACGCCTAGTAAAAGGTGGATGAGTCCATTACTTTGGGAAAAAACAATTAGAAATTGAGGTATTAGACTAAAATGTGTTTAAATTGGTTTGATCTTCTGATGTATCCTCAATAAAATTAAACGGCTCTGAATTTATATCATCAAGGTTAGCTTCTAATGATATTGCCTGACTCCTAACTTTTCTAATTTTATCGATATTTCTGTTTGCCCATTCTTGCGCTAATAAGGCATTGACTTCTTGGACATGGCCGCCTCTCGCATAGCCATAAACGGCGTTTTCAGTTTGGAGTAAATCACTACGATTTTCTAGAGTTGAGTCATCGCTTGGCAATTTTTCAAAAAACAATTTCATAACAGACCTCTTAAATTAAATAGTCAGCGCATTATATCATAAAGATTAAATTTGTGAATAATTGATATTTTTTAACCCAATCTTTTGTTATCATTCATCCAAAATCACCAAGGATTAAAATGAAAATTGCCTATTTGAAAGATTATCAAGAATACATGGCCGCCCTTGGCAAGTGGTCTTTTGAAACTTGGTCAAAATATAATCCTCAAGCAACGAGAAAAAATCAAATTGAAAAATTTAAGACACATTGTCACGTTGACACATTACCACTGACATTAATTGCGTTGAATAAAAATGACGAGCTGATTGGAATGTGCTCACTGAGAAATTCAGATGGGATCAGACCAGAACTCACCCCTTGGCTTGGCTCGCTCTATGTGAGACCCACTCACCGAAAACAACAGGTAGGGGAAAAACTGATTGAAGCAATAAAAAATATAGCTAAAAATATGGGTTTTAATCATCTTTACTTGCTTACTTTTGAAACGGCATTGCTAACATATTACCAAAAGCTGGGTTGGGAATTAATAGGACACGACTCGCTCAATGATTATCCCGTTTCTATCATGAAAATAACTTCACACAAAAAGCCTATTGCGAAACCGGATGGTAGACAAGAATAGTTATGCACAGCACTCCTGCTCTATCAACGGATTTAAATAATTTTGCTTAAGTTTAGTTCTATTTTTTTTAAAGATAACGCTGACATCAATTCAACCAGGTTAAGTGCTAGTTGCTAAAATAATTTTTTAATCTTAAGGTGAATTTTAATGTTTAATGATGCCAGAGTACCCACATCAATCAGCAATTTCGCTAAACGACATTTGTCAATTAGCCAGAGATAAAAATAAGCTGCGCTAATGACCTTGGTTGGCCAAGGAATTTGTTTAGATTTTACTCAAGGCATGCAAAATGCTATTGGTTTACTTGCAGAACAAGGGGATATAGAGTCGGTTGATTTTTTAATCAACCCTTGTAAAGCAAGCCGAGATTCGGCTGTTCGAGGCTATGCGATAGGCGGGCAGGCACAAGAAGTCAATGCCCTAATAGAAAAGGTAATTCGAAATTTTGCTATCCAAGACGATGCAGTCAATACCTTAGCGCAAGAGCTAATTGAGAATGCCGTTTGTGGCTATGTACAACACGGATTTTTTGCCGGACTTTTGAGCATCAAGATAAGCAAAATATGCTTCCAAAGCTCCAACAATACCACCACCTACAATAGTTAACTTATCCTGAGGATGATGACCTTCCATTAAAACCTCCTAGTTGAATACAATTATAAAATATCTACATTATCTGTGTTGAATAGTAACAAACCCGAATTTATATCTCTAAAAAGCAAAGAGAAAAACTGAGACCACTTAGCATTCCAACGCTAAACTGTCGAACACACCAAACGCTACATTTGCTGGCACTGGAACCCAGAGCAGAAATGCTAGAGGATAAAAGTGCTCAAGGGTTTAGACCGCTTAGATCAACAGCAGATGCGGGCGAATTAGCGAATCCAATCACAGTTTTTAGAATCCATCCAACGAAGAAGTATCTCTTTTAAATTCTAAGGTTTGCCCTTCTGGCAATTGTGTTAATTTAATAATACCCATCTGATGAGTATGACTTATCTAAATTAGTTTTGACACTATCCAAGCTTCAGTTACCTGCACGCTGCTGAAAAACCTAAATAACTTTGGCTGCTACCATTTGCGAGACTAACTAGCAGATTTTATTTTTCATTTTTGGTTAGACTTTCTAATAAACTTTTTCCCTTTCCTGACAAACGATATTTCTGCAACCGACTTTTGGGTTTATCGGAGATAGTACGCTCTATCAATTGTTCATTGAGTAAGAAATCAAGATAATTACGTTGAAAAGTCTCACGATGTCTGATCCCTGCTAGTTTTTGCAGCTCTATACTTTTCAGTTCTCCTCTTAATGCACATCCTCTTAGTATTCGCTCAATCCATGGATCGACTTGTCCGGTCACTTGTCCGGTCACAGTTAATGATTTACGCCAAATAGTGGTTTTGAATCCATCAGATATAGAGAATTTAGGCTCTGGTAATCCTACTTCAGAACAACGACGAATCATATCGCCAGTGCCAGTTCCCATACGTTCAATATATTTCGTTAAATACAACGATTCTGCAAGCAAGGGGTTTCTTGGAACAGAACCATGTGGATGGCGTAATTTTTCTAGGGTTAAGGAAGGTGGCAATCCCCCTGGGTTCCATATCTCCAGTCGATCTGCAAATAACATAACTGTACACTTCCATTACTGTCGTAACTACGGTGGGCAACGGCATTTACGATGGCTTCTGCCACAACTTCCTGAGGGATTTCATCAGAAACAGGTACTTCTGCCCCACCCTCTCTAGTTCCTACCCAAAGATTAATTTTAGACATCACAAAATCAATCGCTTGATCGACTAACGAAAATAGTGTTCCTTTATATACCTGATAAGAGGGAATAGGTTTTGCGATTTCTGTTCCATGAAAATGGGCACATTTTACCTCGGATAATATGATAAATCGTTGTGGTTGCTTGCCAAAGAGTAATACGGCCACATGCGTTGGGGTATTTCCATCTAGCAAATTCAAATGAGACAATAATTCAAAAGAAACAGAATCAATAGGTAAGGGAAATCCCCGTCCCCGCTTTGCTCGACGTAAAAAAGCAGCCATACTCTCTTCATTTAAATCTAATAATGTTGAACCTTTACAAGGAGCAGTATCAAAAGGACCATTTCTGATTAATTTTCGCTCTTCTAAGTTATGCACCAGAGCAGCATAAACACTAGAAATAAGTTCAGAAACAGATTGAATAACGGAGGCTGTAAAATTTTTTGTGTAACTGGATTTAGTCAGTATAAACTAACTGAAACAAGGAGTACTGACTATGGCGACAAAACTCACTTCATTTGATCCGCAAATGATAGATAATTTGATTAAGGACTGCAAAACCCAAGAAGATATGTTTGGCGAAGGAGGTCTTCTGAAAAACTTGACGAAGGCACTTTTGGAAAGGGCCATGCAAGGAGAGATGAGCAGCCACTTGGGCTACGAGAAAAATGAGGCTAAAGGTAAGAATAGCGGCAATTCTCGAAATGGATATTCAGAAAAAACTTTAAAGGGCGAAAATGGCGAATTTACTATCCAGGTACCCAGAGATCGAAATGCAGATTTTTCTCCCCAGATTGTTGCTAAGAACCAAACGCGTTTTGAAGGGTTTGATGACAAAATCATCAGCCTTTATGCGAGAGGGATGACGACACGTGATATACAGGGGCAATTGCAAGAGCTCTATGGGGTAGAAGTCTCTCCTACTTTCATTTCCAATGTGACCAACGAAGTCATTGAGGAAGTGAAAACTTGGCAGTGTCGTCCCTGATAAACTTTATCCCATTGTTTACTTTGATGCCTTAATGATCAAAGTTAAAGAAGATAAGCGAGTGATTAACAAAGCCTTTTATCTTGCTTTGGGTGTAGATCTTGAAGGGCAAAAAGAATTACTGGGAATTTGGATTAGCCAAACGGAAAGTTCAAAATTTTGGCTCAATGTGTTATCTGAATTGCAGCATCGTGGTGTGGGAGATATTTTGATTGCTTGCGTTGATGGCCTTACGGGCTTTCCTGATGCCATTTCAACGGTATTTCCCAAGACCCAGGTTCAACTTTGCATTGTTCATATGATTCGAAATTCACTACGCTATGTTCCTTGGAAAAGCCGTAAGCAAGTGGCGGCGGATTTAAAAACGATTTATGGCGCAAAGACACTCGATGAAGCCGAATTATGTCTCGCTACTTTTTCCGAGAAGTGGGACGAGCATTACCCTTCTATCAGTAAAAGCTGGCTGACTCACTGGGAAAATGTCACGCCTTTTTTTGGCTACTCTTCTGAAATTCGTCGCGCGATTTATACTACGAATGCAGTTGAATCCGTGAATATGAGCCTTCGGAAGGTTATTAAAAGTAAGCGCGTTTTTCCTTCGGATGATGCGGCTTTGAAGCAGCTATATTTAGCGCTTAAAAATATTTCAAAAAAATGGACAATGCCAATACGAAATTGGGGTGATGCCATGAATCGTTTTATGATCCTGTTCGAAGACAGGCTAAAAGGAGCGATTTAGTTTAAGAACTGATTTAAAATTTTGTGCCTTCGATCGCCTGTGGATATATGCACAAACTGACTCGTTGCACTCGTCAGTATTGCGCACATACCCACAGGCACAATAATTTTATTTGTTTATTTAAAAAATTTTTGTTATTTTAATTTCGCTATCTGGAATTCGGTAGCAAAAAATCTGCTGACTCAACCTGCTTACACAAAATTATTTACGCTACCTCAGCATTAGCGTTAAGTTTTCTTATCTGCATATCATGCTGGCTTTTAATTTGATTAATCTCTTCCTTGGCTTTATCCAGTTGTGTTTGTAACACCGTATTCTGATAGTCAGCGTGAATTATTTTTTGATGCAATTCATAAATGTGACTTTCTTTTTGATTAATTAGATCAGTAAGTTGCTTAATCTCTCCATTTTTGTGAGCTATTGATTCCTGTATGGCTTGCGAATTTTTTTCTACATTTGATAATTGTATTTTTATCTGTAAATTATCTTCTTGCGAAAATTTATTTTCCTCTAGAATTTTTTCATTTTCCATTAGATATTTCGTGTTAGACTGCTCTTTTTCATAATTTATTTTTTCCAAACCATCAATTATTTGCTTCAGATAATCAATGTTTGAAATATATTGCAGCTTTTCATTTTCAAATATTTTTTTATAATTATTAACATCGTCTTGATGCTGATGCATTATATTTTTTATATTCGCCTGCAAAATTTCAACATTTTTTTGATTGACTTCATTTAGATCCTTAACCCGATTTTCAGTATCTTTTATTAATTGCTGATAATAATTTTCTAAATCATTAAAACGTGTTTCATAAATTAATTTCTGTTCGCGTTCATGATTAACACTCATTTCAAGTTTATTTATTTGTAATTTGAGTTGTGATATCTGCTCTTCTAAATTTACAATGGTTTTACGTGCATCATTTAATTCTATATTCAATCGCTCACATTGCTCTTGTGCTGTTACAATTTTTTGTTTTGCATCGGATTCAATCTTGGATTGTTTTTCTTGTAATTGTCGAGTGAGTTCTTTTTCTACCTTATTAACAGCTAATGCTATTGGACTCGATAAATTGCTATTCAATTCATAATCACTATTATTAATCAATTGATCGATTTTATGCTCCACCATCCATGATTTTTTAAATCGGTGTATGTCAGTATTACTGCCGCGTTTAAAGCCTAGTTTTTCTAAACGATCACCAATAGCAAGCCCTGTCATTTGCTCCACATTAACGCCATCTTCCCATAGCGATTTACATGCATGCCAAATTTCACTTTCCTTCCTTGTTTTTGGTTTTGGCTGTGAAGTTTCACTTAACATTAATCACCTCTCTCTACTCGCGAAATAAAAAATTCTTATTTACTCGAAGCATTTAAGTCTTTCCATGGCTGACCAGGCAATCTTGCAATCAATTTATCCATAACAGATAAATAAGCGTGTTCCGGTTCCCAATTTATATCGCCTGATAATAGTGCTTTAACATCACCAATGAATTCATGAACTTTCATTTTTGGTATTAAATTTTTTTCAAATTCAGCACGGCTAATAATAATATTGTTAGACTTATTATACTGGCCAAATACATCAATCACCTTTTCGCAATCCATATTTAATTGAGTAATGCCTAGCCATAAATCAAATAAATCGCGTCCTTTCAATCGTTGATAAAGCGCACGCAACTTTGTTCCCATCAATTCTTCTAATTGGTAAGTTTTTATATTGGCTCGTCCTGTAAACCATCGGCTTTCAATCCCATAATCATGATTTTGATAACCATAGAGAGTAAAAAATTCGGTGGTATTAATTTCAATCTTTAAACGTAGCGGAACAGGAGGATTATCTTCCGATTGAAAACGATATATTAATTTAACTGAACGAGGCCCCTGTTTCCATCGAGCTGCTCCTAACCAAGGATCTAATGCTTTTCTCACAGCTGTTAAAATATGACCGATAGGTTCATCGTTCACTTGAACAAAATCGAGATCTTCGCTGTATCTTGCTGGTGGTTTAATAAAAAGTTTATTAAGCGCAGTACCACCTCTAAAGCTAAGCGTCTTTTGTATAAGTTCATCTTGATAAAGCGCAATCAACGCTCGACTGAGTATAAGATCTTGCTCAACTTGTGATTGGTAAACCCATGGGGCTTGCTGCCGCCATTCTTTAATCATATTAATCGGTATCATGTACATCACTCTCCATCACTGCATTAATGGCAATTCGCCATTTTGTATTACGCTCAGCACCTCGCATTGAATAATAAGGCACTAACGGAACAATATTTGTTTCTTGATCTTTTATATGCTGATATAAAACTTCTGCTAATTCATCCCGGCCTAATTGTTCCAATAAATAGCCTAACCTTTGCATCCAGGTCAGCTCATTGTTTTTTCCCAGCAATTTTTTTAAATCTTCAGGATTAGCCGATTCTGCCAATTCATCGAGAACCGTTGCCACATGACTTAATCCTCCACTACGTCTAAGAAGCACACATAAATCCATCATAGTTGCTTCCGGGGTAGAAACATTCATCATTCCTGTATGGGTTTTTAGTTGCCTAGTAGGTGTATCTGAGATGTTTTTTTTGGTGAAAAACTCAATTTTGACATGTCCACACCGGATGGCGCGTCTATACTGGTCTGTCACTACTTGAAATACTTGGGGTTGTTGATGCGCAGCACCAAAATAAAGAGCAGCGCTTAGTAAACCAACATAATAGTTTTGTTGCCAATGTTGCATGAGATCATCGATAAAATAATCTGGCGGCAAGCAACCTAATTTACGAAATTCAGGTGTCAGAATAAGGTAATAACCTTTCGCAATGTTTGCAATTTCACCTTTTTTTCTTAGGCGATAAATCGCTCTTTCGACGGCTTTTATTGTTACACCCATTGCATCACGCATTGTTTGCGTAGTGAAGGAAATCTCACCCCGCGCTGTCAGCTGATCAATGTAATCTTTAGCGTTTATATCCATGCTGTAATTATACTCTATCTAAACCCCCTTTTAAAGGGGGTTATATGAGTTTTAACTTAAATAACCGCCTAATTTAAGAGAACTTCAACTTGCTGATTTTCCGTTTTTAGAGTTCTTTCCTCTGTATACGTCTTCAACGAGCTGGGGTTATAAAACTAGATTAGCTTTTCTCCATGTCATGAGGTTATCAGAAATAGTACTACGTTGTAGTATTTCCTACTACAATTTAACAAATATAACCTCTACTCATTTTCATTCGCCAAAGTCAAGTTCAACCTGCAAAAGAAGAGTTCGGCAATAGGGCCAACAGGTGCAGCAAAAGGAGTCTACAGTTATAAGTTAGAGATCGTCGGTGCGTTTTAGCTAATACAACTATTTTTTAATTTTTTTCATTACTATCCATAATATTGGTACGGCTAATAATTGAATGAGAATTGAAAAAACAACTAATGCAGGAATAGACACATCATAGATGATACCCATCAAAAAGCTACCTAAAAACCAGCAAATGCCATATCCAGTATTAAATATTCCATAGGCAGAACCGCGTCTGTTCATTGGTACCATATTTGCGACAATCGCACGCATTAATGACTCATGCGCGCCTACGCCGATACTCCATAAAGCAACGCCAAAAAATGCCGTTGTAGCATTCCCTAAAAATACCAGAGGAGCAAAAAGACATGAAGCAATCGTTACTATAATTAAAATTACAAAACCTTTTCTATCATAAAAATGTCCGAAAAGAGGCGCAGATAATGAATTCAGACCCATTGCGATTGCATAAGATACAGGGATCCAGATGGGCGATAATATTGCTGTTTTTTGAAAATGAAACGCAATCAAAGGAAAATCTGCATACCCTGCTGCAATTAGCGATGCGCCCGTTAGATAAAGCCAAAATGAAAAATTCATTCCTTTAGCTTCAAAATTATCATGCTGTACTTCCAAAGCTTGTGGTTTTGGATAGAGCCATCGTGCAAATATTAATATTGTTAGCGCAATTAATGCTGGTACCAAAAGTACCGCGAAGCTTTCTCTGTATCCTCCTTTGGAATAAAGTACAAATGCGACAATTAATGGGCCCATCATCGCGCCTATTTGGTCAATTGCCTCATGTAATCCAAAGACCCATCCCATCCCCATTTTTTGCCCAGCATGAGAGAGCATGGCATCACGCGGTGGCACACGAATAGCTCTGCCTGTTCGCTCAAGGACAATTAAAACCGTCGCTATCCACCAATATCCAGCTAATGCTAACAATGGAACTGCAAGTAAATTACAGACATAACCGATTATCGTGATAGCCCAATATTTACCTGTGCGATCGGCGAGATATCCAGACACAATGCGCAACGCATATCCGGCAAATTCACCGAAGCCGGCAACAAAACCTACAATTGCAGCATTGGCACCTAATATTGCTAAATAAGGTCCAGTAATACTGCGCGCACCTTCATAAGTCATATCGGCAAATAGACTGACCACGCTTAATAAAATAACAAACTTAAGTGCTGTCTTTTTAGAAATATCATGTTGATTCAATGATGACACTGTTACCCACCTAATAATGCAGTAACGAAAAATTTAATCATTGGCTTTAGCTTCCCAAAAAACAATTCGGATAATAGCGTTGCTTTTCCGCCGGAAGACGCACCAGATAGAACAACCAATTTTTTCATTTTGACCTTTTCAATCATTTTATTAACTCAATCTCTCGATAATAAATTGAACACGCTCTTCTGGCGATACGCAGGGTACATTGATTAGCGTATAACCATAGTCACTATAAATTTCTTGGACTTTCATTCCAAAATCTTGTGCTAATTCAAATGACATTTTTCTTTCGTCATCAGTTGTATATATCTCTTTCCATGCTGGGAAGAAAAAAACCTTGGGTTCATATCTAAATAATTTTGAGGCTTGTTGCGCCGGAGGATAACTCATACTGAATAGATGAAAATACGCTAACATATCTGGGACTCCCCTATCGTAGATCACGTTCCCATCTAGCTCTTGAGTTTGCTTAAATTGGTAGATTGCACGGGATAACATGAGTTGTAAAAAATATTTAGGATTTTTTTCTGGTACACCATCATCACCGATGCTGCGTTGCTCAGCTAATATTTGTCTCGCTGGTTCTTCAATCACAGCCAAGCCGGTAGATTGCAGCAACTTTAAAATAGTCGATTTACCACTTCCCATCGCACCTGTCATAACAAATCTTTTTGGCATGATCATCCCTTAATTCAATTTTTTCCTGAGAAAAACTTGTGTATGACCTAAAATATAGGTAGCGTAAATAATTTTGTGTAAGCAGGTTGAGTCAGCAGATTTTTTGCTACCGAATTCCAGATAGCGAAATTAAAATAACAAAAATTTTTTAAATAAACAAATAAAATTATTGTGCCTGTGGGTATGTGCGCAATACTGACGAGTGCAACGAGTCAGTTTGTGCATATATCCACAGGCGATCGAAGGCACAAAATTTTAAATCAGTTCTTAAACTAAATCGCTCCTTTTAGCCTGTCTTCGAACAGGATCATAAAACGATTCATGGCATCACCCCAATTTCGTATTGGCATTGTCCATTTTTTTGAAATATTTTTAAGCGCTAAATATAGCTGCTTCAAAGCCGCATCATCCGAAGGAAAAACGCGCTTACTTTTAATAACCTTCCGAAGGCTCATATTCACGGATTCAACTGCATTCGTAGTATAAATCGCGCGACGAATTTCAGAAGAGTAGCCAAAAAAAGGCGTGACATTTTCCCAGTGAGTCAGCCAGCTTTTACTGATAGAAGGGTAATGCTCGTCCCACTTCTCGGAAAAAGTAGCGAGACATAATTCGGCTTCATCGAGTGTCTTTGCGCCATAAATCGTTTTTAAATCCGCCGCCACTTGCTTACGGCTTTTCCAAGGAACATAGCGTAGTGAATTTCGAATCATATGAACAATGCAAAGTTGAACCTGGGTCTTGGGAAATACCGTTGAAATGGCATCAGGAAAGCCCGTAAGGCCATCAACGCAAGCAATCAAAATATCTCCCACACCACGATGCTGCAATTCAGATAACACATTGAGCCAAAATTTTGAACTTTCCGTTTGGCTAATCCAAATTCCCAGTAATTCTTTTTGCCCTTCAAGATCTACACCCAAAGCAAGATAAAAGGCTTTGTTAATCACTCGCTTATCTTCTTTAACTTTGATCATTAAGGCATCAAAGTAAACAATGGGATAAAGTTTATCAGGGACGACACTGCCAAGTTTTCACTTCCTCAATGACTTCGTTGGTCACATTGGAAATGAAAGTAGGAGAGACTTCTACCCCATAGAGCTCTTGCAATTGCCCCTGTATATCACGTGTCGTCATCCCTCTCGCATAAAGGCTGATGATTTTGTCATCAAACCCTTCAAAACGCGTTTGGTTCTTAGCAACAATCTGGGGAGAAAAATCTGCATTTCGATCTCTGGGTACCTGGATAGTAAATTCGCCATTTTCGCCCTTTAAAGTTTTTTCTGAATATCCATTTCGAGAATTGCCGCTATTCTTACCTTTAGCCTCATTTTTCTCGTAGCCCAAGTGGCTGCTCATCTCTCCTTGCATGGCCCTTTCCAAAAGTGCCTTCGTCAAGTTTTTCAGAAGACCTCCTTCGCCAAACATATCTTCTTGGGTTTTGCAGTCCTTAATCAAATTATCTATCATTTGCGGATCAAATGAAGTGAGTTTTGTCGCCATAGTCAGTACTCCTTGTTTCAGTTAGTTTATACTGACTAAATCCAGTTACACAAAAAATTTTACAGCCTCTCTAAAACAATGCGATGTATTCGAGTGGAGTCTCCTAGAAGATAAGTAGGAATCCTGTCATCATAGTCCAATGTCAGCTGAAGCTGCTTTTGTAAAGCTTTAGCGTTTAACAGCTTGATGATATTAGACAATTTATCATTGAAATTAAATTTTTTCTTTAGCATTGGAATTTCATTGGATCCAATTTTAATTACTTCTAAAATTTCATTTAATAAATCATTGAGTGCATAGCTAGAAGAGACCAAGTTTTCTGCATACTCTTTAATTTTTAGGTCTTTGGATTCATCAGCGATGATTGATGCAAATCCCGTGATGCCAGTCAATGGCGTACGGATATCATGGCGCATGTTTTCTAAAAATTCGGTTTTTGCTTTATTTGCTATTTCAGCCTGTTCTTTTGTTCGTATTAATTCACTCTCCATTTGCTTTCGATCAGTAATATCAAAAGAAACTCCTAAAATACCAATAACATTATCATCATCGTCACATAAAGGATGTTTAATCGATAAGAAAGTTGCCTTTTTGTATCCGCTAATTAATCAGCCCCTCAGCGCACTTGGCTAACCAGCAGTGCTCGATCAATATTATAAGGAAGGAGTTTTTCGTAATCTTCAATCGTGTTGCATCGAGGTATGACATCAAGCACATATCGCAAATAATCATAAGGCTCAACCTGATGATACTTGCAAGTTTCAATGATGCTAAAAATTGTTGCTGCTGCATGAGCGCCAGCCACACTATCAGCAAAGAGCCAACCTTTTCTGCCGATTACAAAAGGTTTAATGCCTCGCTCAGAAAGATTATTACTAATATCGAGACGTCCATCATCAAGAAATCTTAATAATTTTGGCCATTGATTGAGTGTATAACCTACCGCTTCTCCTAATAAACTTTTTGGTGGAATAATAGATTGATGTTTGATGAGATAATCCTGTATTTCATTGATAATCACTTTCGATTTCGCTTGTCGAATAGCCTGTTTTTCTGCAGCAGATAAGATTTTTATTTCTTCTTCAATCACGCTGAGTTTTGCAATGAGTTTAACAATATGCCAAGCCACCCCTTCTTTATTTGGCATGAGCTTTGTAACTTCAATAAATTTTCGTCTCGCGTGATACCAACAGCCAACCAGTTTTATCGTTTTTCTTTTTCCCGCTAATGTGTCATACCCAATGAAGCCATCACAGTGTAAGTAGCCTGAAAAATCCGCAAAAAAAGCATCGGCGACTTCGTGTGAGCGTGAAGGATGATATTGGTAGTAATAAACAAATTGTGCTTTGGGTCCGCCTGAATAAAGCCACATGTATTTTTTACTTTTTATACTTTTATTCTGTTCTTTAATAACTTGCAATGTGGTTTCATCAACATAAGCAATATCATAAGTTAATATTCGATCATGCATTAGTTTTAAAATCGGCAGCAAAAGTTCAGCACACTTGATCACCCATAAACATAATGTGGCTCGAGGAATATCCACACCAATGCGTTTTAATATTTTTTCTTGGCGAAATAGCGGCAAGTGATCTTGAAATTTTGAAACCAATACGTGACTTAATAATCCACTTGCTGCAATACTCCTTGGAATAGGTGCAGCAGGTTGTTTTGCTAGCTTAATGGTTTCTTGACATTTTTTGCAGGCATATTTTTTTCTGATATGCTCGATGACATAAATTTTTGCTGGAATAATTTCGAGTTGCTCGCTTTTTTCATCTTTAATGTGAGTTAATGCACAACCGCATTGACAAATTTTTTCATCTTCAGATAAATCATAGATTCGAGGTATACGAAATAATTCTGCAGGTAGTGCTCTTCTCCCTACCTGCTTACTTTTAGTATAAGAAGCAACCGTGATGACTTCTTCTTGTGATAAGATTTTCTCTTCTGATTTAGGCAATACCGCCTCATCAAAAAGAGAAATTTGATTAGGATTAATTTTCTCGGATTTATTGGCAAATTGGCGAAGTCGATAGGCAAGAATTTGCTCTTCTAAAAATTGAATTTGTTTTGCTTGTTCAAAAAGGAGGGTGTTTTTTTGTTGAATTATTTTAATTAATTCTTCTTTTGATATCGCTTGTAATTCATGAGATCTATCCATGGAGACATGATACTATAATTTTCCACTATGCCTCACTGTTTTATGCATATTGATAATAATTTATTTCAGGAAAATGGCGCATGAGTGAGAAATCTAAACCTGCCAATAAACCGTGAAGCTGAGTTTGTGAAATTTCTAGTTTATCAATTCCACTTAATTTTGGCAGAACAAAGCGTCCTTTTTCAAGGCGCTTGTAATGTAGAATAAAACCATTTGCATCCCACCAAATAATTTTTACTTTATCTCGTGATTTATTAAAAAAAATAAAGAGGCTCCCACATTGTGGATTATCCTTAAAATTTTCGACAATAAGGATACATAAACTATCAATGCTTTTTCTCGCATCTATAGGCTCCATGCTCACATAAATTTTTACTTCGTCTCGTAACTTAAGCATTTAACCACCCACATAATTTAAAAATTTTCACTAAACGATCTAACGATAATTCTGATGAAACATGGAGTTTAAATCCCTTCGGGTTTTCAATAATCACGGTATTAATGCTCGAAGAATTTTGAATCTCGATTGGATTCAAAGAGAGAGGAATAAACGCGGGTTTTATTTTTTTATCTCGAATTAACTTGCTACGGGCATGCGTAAAAGTATTTAAACTTATCCCTAACCGCTCACAATATTTTTTTTGACTTTCTTTGCTTAATTCCCAATCTGTAATTATTGATCGCCATTTTTCCATATTTAATGCCAGAGTTTTTTGAGAAGGCGAATTATGGGTTGCTGTCATGCGCTACTCCTTTAAAAAAACAGGAGTATGCAAGAACTTACGTTATAGCATAAGTGGGTGGTTAAATTAGCGGATACCCTTTTTTCCATCTGGTAGGACTACGAATTCCTCTGTCTTAATAGCTTGCTTTGTAGCTATTATTTTCTTATCTATTCGTACTAATTCATCTGCTTGTTCTCTCCAAGGTAACTCGTAGTCTGTTTTCCCTATAATTTCAGCAATAGATTCGAATCCTAAAGATTTTGCTTGATAATAGTTACAACCAAGATAAACACCATTCATATCCTTCCAATAAATATGTCCAGGCAACAATGAAATAATTTTTTCTAAAGTTATTACTTTTTTTTTGAGATCGTATTTTTTATGCATTATTCAAATTCCATTTGATAAAATAGCAACAGCTTTTATGCAAGTTCCTGCTTTTCATGAGATAATTCTCTTAATTCATTTAAGATATCTAATTCAATTTTTTCAAGCAGCGCCATTCGCTCTTCAGAAGTTGGGATAGCTTGCAAAATAGTTTTTAAGTTTACAGTAAAGGATAAGGCTAACGTATTTAAATCGATAGAAATTTTCTTCTCTTGATAAGAAGGTCTATTTATAAAAAAATTAGTTGGTTGACTTTCTTTCTTTTTCTCTAACCTTTAAACAATCTGATTTCTGTTGATGTATGAAATCAAGAGTTGCAGCTAAAATAGGTGTCTCTTTTCCCGGATAGACAATATATTGATAATTTTCTTCGCCCAGCATTAACAAAACAGCACATTCCTCTATGAGATAATTTTTACAGTTTTCAGTTATTTCTAATTCATTGAAAAATTGATCAGGTGTAATTCTTTTTTGACACCTAGTAACAAACTCGTTAATAGACTTGTTCATCGCTTCAATATATATACTGTCTGAATTTAGCTGTTGTTCAATCATTATTTTTTTTCCCAAAAAGCCCTCTTTTTCTATCCATTCATCCCATCTGCAAATCTCATAATTAATATTTGTTAAATGCTGTTTAAATAAATGATTATGTCTATTAATCCATTCGGAACCTACCTCTCTCGCTTTTTCTTCAGACAAGATTTCAGTATAAGAAGCTAAAAAATTATAGCGCTGAAGTGTATCAGCAACTAATATTATGCAATCATTAAATTCTGCATTAATTAATTTTAACTGAGCTTCAAGGGCAGATCCTTCAAAATTTTCTTTTCCAACACTAACAAGAAGAATACAACTTGTTTTTTTAAAATTAGGAGCTTTACCCGCCAACCCTGCAAAACGGGCAGTCAGCACCTTGCGAGAAGCTTTAATATTTGAAGGTTCTTTCGATTGAAACATTTTTGTATATCCTTAGTGTAATTTAGTTAATTTTAATTACTATACATTAAAAATGCTTAGATGGCTAGATTGCTAAAACAAACTTAAACTATAGTATTTTTTACAAATTTTTATTTTTTCGTTATATGTGCAAAAATTCAAATTACTTGTGATATTTGACTAAACAGTGATCTAAAATTAACTTTGAAGGTAAAATAAAAATAGCAATAGGTTATTAAATTTTTATACCCTTTTATCATTCCAAAGTTTTGCTACTAAGAAAGTTCATCTAAAATTTTTGGCCAGTGTTTTTCTCTAAAGACGCTTTTAAAATGTTCTATTTTAATTTTCCCTTCTTTAAGATTTTTTAAAGAGCTAGGAAGCATTATGTCCTTTTCATTTGAATTCAAAGTTGAGTACCAATCCTCAAAAGCCAAATTAAATGCCTTATTCAGTCTTGCTTCTTTAATCTTAAAAGCCTGTTCTTTTTTTTCTATGTACAGGCGAAGTGTTTTCTCCTCAGGAGACTCATAATTATCCGGGGGTATATACATTCGAGATTTCCGTAAAATACCAATAAAATAGTTTAAAGGTGATTTTTTAATTTCAGCTGTCTTGTTGTTATATTTTAGGTCATATGCAAAAAATAAAATTGATTCTTTTAATTTTTCCGTGGATATCCCTATGTTTAATAGCTGTTGTACATGATCAAATGTAAAGCCAATATCCTTTAAGCAATCAATATCCTCATCAATCCAACCTTCTGGTGTAACTAAATTTTTTATTTCGGGTAGCGCTTCATCTATTTTTTTATCGTACTCAATAAAAAAATCATTTTTTCGTTTATGTTCCAACCCAGCAGCTCGTATCCCCTCACTAATTCTTAGAATAAAAAATCCTCCCCTACCTGATTTACCCTTCTCTCGATATATTAAGCCCTTCTCTATTAATCTACTTATAGACGTTTTAACCATTTGACGAGAAGTTGATGTTATCTGAGATAAACTTTCATTAGTCACCATTCCTGTTGTTAACATTCCTCTACTCATACAACGTTCCAGTACATAGGCAAATATCTTTTTTTGATATCCAGTTAACCTACCAATTTGATCAAGGTAAGTATCTGTAGAGATATAATGTTGCTGATCTTCTTGAAATGTGTCATTGGACTGTAATTTTTTTTTAAATTCTTTTCTTTCTTCTATTCGTCGAGGTGCTTCTTGATGATATTCAATTTCCTTACTGTCAGAATCAATTTTTTTTACATCTGCGTCTTCTAAAAAATTCCAAGGACGATAATTTGTTTTTTTAAATTTTTTCTTCTTTCCATTTAGTATTTCTTCAACGCTAGGCATACAGCAATATCCTTTTTAGCTTATACAACCAAGTCTTCTTTTTTTACTTTATTTTTATCCAAACTTTCTTCAATGGGTTCTGAAAAAACGCCAATGCTGAGAATCTCTCTTGTTAAGAGGTCGACATCTTCTTTAGCTGAGCTATGTAATAGAGAATCAAAAATAGAAACGCGCTCTGTCAAAACATTTTCGAAAATTTGATTTTTTCTAACTACCGTTCTCATCATATGTTTGCTAAATTCTTTATGACTAGCTAAAAATCGTAAGGTATCGTGCGATAAGGTTGTTCTTCCATCAAATTCATTTAAAATTGGGCTGTGTTTTATTTTGGTTTTATATTTTTGTTGTAAATCTCGTAATTCTTTCGAGGTAATTTCTAGGCCCTCTAAGCTAAATTCAGATGGTGTTACTGGAGAAATTACTTTATCTGATGCTAATGCTGTAGCAGCAACCGAATACCCAAGGGCAGGAGGACAGTCTACAACTATCAGATCATATTTCTGACGCAGTGGGGATAATAGTTCTTGATAAACTCTATCTACAGGAAATCTTCTTAACATAAGGGTATTATCCAATACCACATTTTCTATACGACTTGGCAAAATGTCTAAACCTTCACTGACATTAATTATTCCTTCTTCAATACTTAGATCGTCACTAATAATATCGACCATAACTGGCTTGTCTTGAGATTTTATTCGGCACGCAGTAGTAAGATTACCTTGTGAATCAAGATCGATTAATAGCGTTTTAGCTCCATATAAACTGGCTCTAACACCGACAGACAGACACAATGAAGTCTTCCCAGTGCCTCCCTTGACTATCTGGAAGCAGATAATTTGATTTTTGAATTTTAATTCTAATAATGATTTAGCGGTTGAATGTGAAAAATATACTCGATTCTTGCTTTTTGCATGTATCAGATTTTTCTTCTTAATTTGATTGTGCAGGGCCTGCACTGTAAGGCCAACTGCTTCAGCGGCTTCTGAAACTAACATTTTAGGCTCCATCCCGACTCCTGTTTAAGATTGCGGTTAAATTTGAATAAAATTTTAAACTTACAGATAAAGACCTGTCAAACATATTTTTAAAATAAATCGTGTATATAAAGTAGTAGTAATTTAATACTACTACTACTAATTGAAAAATGATCCCTCGAATGATTCCCTATAGATGTCTGAATGATTATTGAAAGATGCTTAATTGATTTCTATATCAATTCGTATTAATTTAAAATACCCCATGAGTTACCTGGATAAATAGAGAGATTCAAGTTTAATTTGATTTCTATATGATCCTTATTTGATGCCTAATGCTTGATGCCTTTATGATACCCTGTTTGATATTCAATTGATTTCTAGATGAATCTTGGTTGATCTCTATAAGATTCCCAATAGGTGCCTTAATGATTCTCTTTAGATCGCCAAATGATGCCTGATAGATGTCTAGTTGATTCTTAAATGATGTTCAATTGATATCAATAACGATTTGCATAAATCTAAAAACACACAAAGTAGCTATTCGAATTAGATAGAGAGATTCAAATTTAAAATGATATCTATACGATCCTTATATGATGCCTAATTGAGTTCCATATGAGCCTTGATTGATCCCCATTAGTTTTAAAAAGCTCCTTTATGATTATCTTTTGATATCTAAATGATGCTCGATAGATCTCCAATTGATACTCAACTTTAATCCTTTCAATTTAGGTCATATTGGGAATCATCAATCAACATCTTTCGGATAGGATAGAGAAGTCAGTTTTTACGTGTAGCTTTGAGTTAGTATAGATGTTAAATAGATATCAAAAGGGTATCTATTGGAAATCAAATAGATATCATCTGACTGGTTTTCTTTGTTAATCAGCTATAAAAAATCCAATATATGCGTAATATAATAGCTGAATTTATCTCTTCTGAATGTAAACAAAAATAAATAAGTCTGTACTGATGCATTAAAAGCCCCCATGTATTATTTTTATTCACAAATGAATTTGAAAGATGAGAAAACTTAATTGGTTTCGAAAGTTTGATATAGATGGGAGCATGATGCGATTGGACTGCTCTCTTTACAATAATGATTGATAGTCTTAAGTATTCATATTAGGGATCATATAAGACTCAATTAGATATCAATAAGGGATCTTTCGGTCAGTGGGCGCTGTTCTACGTAGAACATTGGCTTGGCGCCAAAAATATAACAGGCGGACAGCGCCTTACGGAGAAAGACTAAAGGGTATACCGCAAGTGGATAATGAGCTTCTCCTTTCAACTGGTGATTTAGAACAGACATTAAGAAGAGAAATTTACGTTATATACTAAATTGACAAGATTTCTTTGTATGGACAAAAAAATAACTGTTAACACTCGAAAAGTGTATGTTATAAATTCAAAATCAGTATGACTATTAGTCTATTACTAATTTAGACAAGAGCAATTATGTCGAAAAACACTGTTGATTTTTATCATATCAATGAAAAAAAATTTCTTTCCTTAATTATGCACGAAATGGGTGGCCCAATTTCCAATGCAAGTGCCCGTATTGAATGTCTGTTGGAAGCGCTCGACAAATCTCCTAAGAATAACCAGATTATTAAAGAACTGAAAAAAATTAAAAAGCAGCTAGCTACTTATCACTTGCGTTCGAAATGGTTAGGTCAATATTACGATCTGGTTACGAGTGGCCTTCAGTTAGAGATTATCGCGACTGATATTATGGCGCTGATTGATAAAATTCAGCAAGAAAAACAGAAAAAATCCGTTGAAAACATTATAAATGTTGATCCTGTCTTGTTAGAGAAGACATTCTTTATTGATAGTTATCATTTATATCAAGTCCTTAAAATACTTTACCAAAATGCTTTAACATATACTCGGCAAGGACAAATTCTTCTTAAGGCTAAGGTTTTCGCTGATTCAAATCGACTTCATTTTACTATTGCTGATACAGGAATCGGAATTCCAGAACGAGTCGTCAATGATATCAATCACTTGCCTGCGTTCTTTAAAGAACAAGAATTAAGCTATTTAAACCCAGCACTTAAGCTGACGTATGCCCAAACATTAATTAGATTATTAGGCGGGAACTTAACCATTCAAAGTGAATTAGAAAAGGGCACATGCGTTGAGATTATCATTCCTTTCTATTCTGAAGAAAGAAGAATTGAGAAAAGATTAAATAAAAATAAGGGTGAGAAAAAAACACTAGAATCTTTTCGATATATAACTGAGCTCAACGAAATTTTATTGGTTGAAGATGATTCCGAAACAGCTGAAATTCTCCAATCGTTATTGCAACGTTTAAACTCAAAGGCAGAACTTGTCAAAACAGGGCAAGAAGCGGTAGTGGCGTTAAGTGAGCATCGGTATGACTTAATCTTACTTGACATCTCATTACCAGATATGGATGGGCTAGCAGTAAAGCGACAGGCTATGCAAACGATAAATCACAATAGTCTTTTTGTGGGCATTACATCAACAACAACACCGGCAGATATTGAATATTTTTTAGATAATGGACTAATCGGGGTGCTGGCTAAACCCATTACATTTAAGCAATTAAAAAAATGTCTCGAGGATGCTAAGGACGTTGGTAACAGACGTTAATTCCGCCAAAGACGAGTAATCACTGCCACTTCCTTCAGCTTGACATCAAAGCGCTGAAGAGGAAGCGTTTCTAAATTAAGTTGTGTGGTATAACACAACGTATAATGATCAGGTTGAGATCCCGCCTGAATTAAGCAAACTTCTTCCTCTTGATTGACTTTAATGATAGAAAATTCATTAATGATGGTTGCATTGGGTGCTTGCCAAAGGCCGCCCACCCAGTCGCCTGGCTTTAAAAAAGGCATGAGGCGAGGGTCTCGAATTTGAAAAGTGATACTTTTAGGATTTAAACGTAAAAAAAAGATCATTTCTTTGTGGATGTTATTTTCTGGTTCAGGCTTCAACGAAATAGAATCATTTCCTAATAGCTCGGAAAGAATTTCAGGAGGTTGACCAATCCCTTCCATTAGCCAAGCGAGGGAACAGTGGACGCCCTTACTCAATAAAGTCGTGATAACTTTTTCTCCGCCACCTAGAGTGATGCCATTGAAATTAGCATTTTCCCACGTGCTTAAGGTAGTAGGTGTCATACCAATTGACTCTGCCAATTGATTTCTTGTTAATCCAGCAATTTTTCTAATAAGCCGTAGTCGCTTGCCACGCTCAATTGCTTGTTGCTTGTCATTCATCTTATCTTAACTCTTGACATAGTGTTAAGTAGAAATATAATTTGTCTATATTAAGCCAACATTAATAAAAGGATTTAACCTTAAGTAAGGTATTAATTTAGGATGATCATTTTATAAATGAGGTCATCATCATGAATAGCAAAAAGACAAAAGCTGATTACATCTTATTTAAACCTACGCGACAAACGAAGAGAAAACCGCATATTTTGCTAGTAGAAGATGATCCTACACTCAAACAAGTGATGAAATTGTATCTAAAAAAATACGCAGTTACCATAAAGTCGGTTTCATCCGGAAAAGAAGCATTTAAAATTATTGAAAATTCTTTTGATTTAATCTTATTAGACATTGGACTACCAGACTGTCATGGGTTGGAAATCGCCAGCACCAGACGAGCGTATGAATCCTACCATAAAAAATTACCTACACCAATTGTTGTACTCACCTCTTGGTTTATTCCAGATTTAATTAGGCGCTGTCGTGATTTGGCCATCGATGAAATCCATTCGAAAGTTATCGAGCCACAAACGTTATACGCTTTTATTAGAATGATCAGATGATTTTTTCTTTTTTCTATATAGAAATATTGAATTATTACCAACGACAATAAGCAGGAGAGTTCAATTAATATCAAACTACTTAATAATTTTAATTAAAAGGAAATATTATGCCAAGAATACGAACCGTCAAGCCTGATCTTTTTCGACATGAAGCATTGTATGAAGCAGAAATGAGATATCAATTACCCCTTCGTTTTGCATTTATTGGATTATTTACCTGTTGTGATCGAGAAGGACGATTTCGTTGGCGACCTCGGCAATTAAAATTAGACGTGTTACCTTATGATGAGATGGATTTTTCGATAATCTTGAATGCTTTAGCAGAAGTCGGGTTTATTGAAAAGTATGCGGCTCAAGGAGAGGAATATGGTTATATTCCCAGTTGGCACCGTCACCAGGTACTCAATAATAAAGAGAAAAAAAGTGATTATCCTGTGCCGCCTTCACAATTAAACCATAACACTTTCAAAATTCACGCTCACAGCGCAAATTATGATTCAGTTGGGCAAGTTGTTGAAGAAAGTAAGCATAAAAATTTCCCTTATCATTCTGCTCCTTCTATTGATATGCAAAAAAAAGCAGACCAATTCTTGGTTGAAACGCGTTCATCTGTTAAATACGATGAAGAAGAAACAATGCGAAGTTCGCAAAAAGAAAAAGTTGGTCAACAGGAAGTCGCTATGAATTTCAGAGAAAGTTTCTCTGCTATTTTGATGCCGCCCTCAAACGATCCATGTGATGAAAAAATTATCCAACGTCTCTTTACTTATTGGAACGAGATGATGAAACAACGCCGCACGCGGTTTGACAAAAAAGACGCCTTAGCAATCAGAGCAGCATTGGCTTTAGGTTACAACGAATCAGAGCTTCAAGAAGCTATTATTGGCTGCAAGAAAACACCATTTAATATGGGTTTAAATACTGATGGAAAATTATTTAATGATTTATCCAATATTTTTAAAGATGAAATTCACATTGAACAATTTAGGCACAACGCGCATTCTCCGCCAAAACCTTGTTTTTCAAAATTGGTTAGAAGCAATCTGAAAGCAACTCAGCGATGGGTATCACAAAAAATGGCGGTAGAAGATAAAAATGAACCAATCCGATTTGCCAGCATTTATTAAAATGATGAATGTGCTAGGAGAACTCTATCAAAAATCCATCACTAGCACGTTGCTCGAAATTTATTGGTGCACCCTAAAAGGCTATTTGTTTGAGGATATAAGGAAAGCGGCATTACACCATCTTAATCATCCACAGGAAGGGCGTTTCATGCCAAAGCCCGCTAATTTCTTGCAGTATCTAGTGAAAAATCACAAACAAATGGCCCTTGAAGCGTGGGGAAAAGTTGAAAGCGCCATTCGTTATAGTGGTCGGTATGGGAACGTGAGATTTAATGACCCCATGATTATACAAGTTATTCGCAAGATGGGTGGTTGGGGGCAGATGTGTTCAGTGGCAAGAGATCAGGTGCCAGCTATTGCAAATGCATTTGTTGAAAACTATTTAGCGCTCTCAAAACAAAATCCAATACTGCCGTTAGCAGTGATTGAACAATCGCATTAATTATTGAAGCCTATGCGTAATAATAAAAACTAATACTAAAATGAGGAAGCGATGAATTTTAATGTTTCAACTCCTATCAAATTATCTAAAAGGGAATCTGATTGCTTAGACTTAATAAAGAAGAGGTACAGCATAAATCAAATTGCCATTGAATTAGGCATTCGTCCAAAAACAGTTTCAACCTATTTATCACGCATAAAGGAAAAGCTTAATCTTCCTAATCTTAAAAAAATTAAAGAAGAAGTGGTTAACTATCATTATAAAAAATGGTAATGATGAAGGGGATTGATCTTATGACGACATTCAGTGACAGATCTTGCCGCAGGTTTTTAATTAAAATTGCGTCCAATGGCTTAACTACACTTAAGCGGCATCTTGAACGTCAATTTTTAATTTCAGCCCATCTCGCGTTACTAAATCCTGCAAACATAATCTAACAAATTGCTGAGGGGGATAGCCTAGTTTCTTCGCAAAATCCACTGCTTTTTTAGGGCTCACTGTTCGGCGACCATGCTCAATATCGCATAAATTTTGTCTGGATATGCCTAATATCTGTGCAAATTCGACTTGTGATATTTCTTCACCAAGACGAATTGATTCTATTAAATTGGAAAAAGTTAATGCTCCGCCTAAATTTTCCAAAAATTTTGTGGTGTCACTTTTCTTTTTAATAGTCATGTTTATTCACCTCTAGTACTTTTAGTATTTCAATTTTTCCTTCCTGATCTATTACATAAATAGCTCGATAACTTTTACTTAATCGAATAGATCTTTGTCCGGCTCTATTTCCTTTTAATGGCTCATCATGGTAGCCAGGAACTTTTTTTACTTCGCTTAATCCTATATTCTCAATACTATCAACCCAAGCTAGTAACTTGCGCACAATAGGCAATGGTACTTTTGTTAAATCTTTTTTCGCCTGCTTGGTCAATAGTACTTTAAAAATGTCCAGTACCCTAGTTGCGGGTACAATTCAATCTTGGATTATCGATAATTTCTGTTTAACACGTCGTTCACGCGTGAATAACGCGAAAGTGCTTTGCCTTTTCTTTTTTTAAGGGGAATTGGAAAGGAAAAGGAATAGGAAAAAGAAAGGAAATAAAATAGGAGGAAAGGAATGAAATTAAAAATAAGTGGCATAGAACATGAAATTTCTAATGGCAAAAATCCAAATTAAAAATAAATATAAAAAAATATATTTTCCTTACATACAACGTAAAAAAACTATGCAACACTTTTCTGAAAATAAAAATACTAATTATTCAAGGCGGAGTGAAGTATGTTGGCTTGCAAATTAACAATGTTAACTGAAGAAAATTTAGAACAGTTTAATCGCTCAAAAAAATTCTATCATTTTTTTCATTCGGACGATGTGGCTTCCTTTCAGATCCTCTCTGATTCAATTCAGCAATTTAATTTTATTGTAGAGCAACATCAATTAATTGAAGACAGCATTCATGAGATTGAAAATCGCCATACGTTATTGTCGCTTTCTAAGGAAGATTTAGAAAATAAAATAAATCATTTTCGTTTGAAGCAAGCTGCATTTGTGGCGGAATTAGTACCGTATTTAGCAATTATTACGCGACGTGCTCACGCCTTACAATCCCTCCTTGAAGCGCGAACTGGTTGTGAAGATTTGCGTGATAGCATTCATTCAATTTTAACTGCAGAGCCAAAATGTCACCGACTGATTTCAGAAGAAGAAGCCAGACTCATGGAATTAAGTAGCGTCAATCCTTTCTTTATCTCAAAGCCGCATTTTGATCAGTTTCATGCGCATATTGAGCAGCAGGCGAGTGGAAAAGTAAAAAGGCGTTATCACTGCATTAATTGGTTTAATGTACAACAAGGTCAAAAATGGGTGAGGGCAGAAATCGATCACAAGCCCACTTATCTTTTTGATGCTATTCAAGACACATTTACCAAAAAACTCACCGGCCTTCGCAGTTGGTTTTTTAATTCAACGGATCGCGATCAGTTATTAGCGGATCAGTTTTATCGGCGCGCAAATCGAGTATCTGACATGCAGCAACTTTCGATGGCGTTTTTTCTTGAAAAAAATAAGCTTGCTACCACCGAAGATATTTGTTCGCTGGCTTTTATTAATTTACTGAAAGCGGCTGAAACGAAATTATTGGGATTTTATCAAACCGTAGAAAATGAACGGGTCGCTGGAATAAAAGCCTACTTTTTTCAGGATAAAAATCAAGCGCTAAATGTAGAATTAACAGATCTCTGCCAAGGGTTTCAGGAACTTCAAACTTTAAAATTAAATTTCTTAAATGAAGTGTTAACCACTTTTTCCAGTCAATATCGTCACTCGCATTTTGATTTGATTCCGATAGAAAAATTAGCGGCGATCTACTCACTCATTGATGAAGCACGAGCCTCGCTTAATCATTTTCCTGCGACCACGCAATCATTAATCACGCAATTAGATCAAATCAAATATCATACTCAAACTAAATTCGATGTGTTAACACCGCTTCTTCATGCTATTTTGCATGTTGAACCGCCTTTTAAGCAGAAGGAAAAACGCGCAGCTAATGGACTGCGCTTTTTAACTTGTGATGAAAAAGCTATTCAAGCATTACTGAATCGAGTGAAGGCATACCTGCAACCGGACGAACAAACTGCGTTGATCGGGTTAGCGGATTTATTAAAGGGGACCGGCGAGACATCAATTGATGAAATTAAAAAAGGGTTGCGTCCACTTTTTAAAAACTATCAACATCCAGATGCGTTTTTAACAAAGTTTGTTGAAACAATCATTGATCATTACCTGAAACCGGCACTGTGTGAGATGAATTCGCCTCATTTTCAGTGGATGTCAGCAGTTGATTCCAGCTATATTTCTGATTGGTTAGCGCGCAAAACACCGCTTTTAGAAGCTGCCTTTTTATTTTTAAAGCAGGCACTGAGTTCGCTTCCTTTATCCGGGAAAACCATTTTTATTTATGATCAACCTTATCCAGCTGATATCACCAACGTATTAACCCAAATTAAATTATTGCAAGATTTTTCAAGCACAAAGTTAGGAGAAAAACTGCTCTGTTCACTGAAAGAAATGATGAGCGTCGCAATACGCCAGCAAAAAGCAAGCCTACCCATCCTGCCTGAATTTCTTGATCTGGTTTTTTCATTAAACGATGAATCCTTACTTGCTGACTATTTAGAAACCCTCACCCATGAAAGCGTAGATCAATCCAATTTTGAGCTATTCAATCACCCGAAGCTGATTTACTCCATTAATCATTATCCCACCTGTTATGAGAAAGTAAAAAATGCGCTGCTGCCTTATTTTCAAGTGAATCATTGGGATGCTGCTTTACAGAGCGCACTAGAGAATTTTGACGATAAAACGTTAGCGAATGAATACCATTTTTTATTTATTCGCACCCGAATCATTGACTCTGGATTTGGTCTTAAGCATCGCAGCGCATTTAATTTTGATGACATTCACTTAGCCACGTTCATCGGCGAAGAGAGAATGGGGGCATTATATGATTTCCTCTTTAGAGCGCTCTCTCAAGAAGCAATTGTTGAAACCGGTGACTTTGCATTCATTGAACAATTACTCCGAGCCCCCTTCAAAGAAGAGATGGCACCTTTACAAACCTTATTTGAAACTCAACGCCGCGCCCTGCGATTAAAGAATGAAATTCAACTAGAAACCGATGCCATTTTGGATCAACTCTCTGATGAAAAATGGGCAGAAGCATTGGAGCGCCTGCAGCATCATGTGAGTCTCAGTGAAATGCCAACCAGTCAAGCGTATCACTCTCAAGTAGTGCACCAAGTATTAACCGTTTTACTAGAACAGAAAGAAAAAGAGGATGCCTCACTTGATACTCGATTAATGGCATGGTGTTTTTATCGAGGGCTTCGCCTCTTATTGAATGGAAAAAAAGACCAACCATTCTGCTTGCTCTATCAAGCGCTTGAAACAAAAAAGCCGATTGAAACCTCGAGCGTTGCGTATTTCTTTCATCAAGTTGAAATACTACCCCTTGAGTCATTACCGAGCGAAGCCGTCTCTTCACTTAGAGAAACGTTAACCGCAATCCAATCCGTGTTGACAAATGATGAGTACGCCGCCCTTAGCCACATCCTTCTCTTGATTGAAGGAGAGTGGGTGCCGGAAAACCAAGCAGCGTTCACTGCCTGTTTTGAAGGACCAGGAATCTTAGCGGCAATGCGTGATAAAATGATCAATCTTATTTTCACCCGGTTTATGTTACCGACCATCCATGATGAGAAGTCGCCTTATTTTTCTTTGGCTTATCGGCTTGAACCCGATCGTGTCAGTCATTTCTTGATAGCCGCGCGAAAAAAAATAGCCGGGGAATTTCATTTTTTATGCAAAATCCTAAAAAATCCGCAGTTATTGAATGGGGATTCCATCTGGATTCATACGAGAGAAGAAAAATCGACGATGGAGCGGGCGTTAATCGCTTTGACACAAATTCTGGATTTAGAAACCTGGCAGGAAAAAAATGTTGGGGGGTTTCTTCGCTATCGAGATAGCCTGATTGCACGCTTTGAGGAGGCGCTGCTTCAATTTGAAACCCATCCCGCATCGTTAACCTTATTACCGCTTTTTGAAAAACTCGGCATGCCAAGCTTATTAGATCGTTACCTCAAGATCTGGTTAACCGATCAATTAAACCAACCCGGCATGGCTGAGGTTAAAACCACAGAAACATTAACGCGTTTTTTAGATCGGGATTCAATTCAAGTCGCGCTGCAAGCATATTTGCAAGAAAATCTTCAAAAGATGACGCTCATTGACGCCAAGCAGCTGCCGCGTGTTCCCTTTGTTCGGCTCAAAAGCTTGCAGCGAGCACAAGCCCATTTTGAGTTACTTGTGTTATTAAACCAAGATCGTCAAGAAAAGGTGCTCCGTCAATGGATTCAAAAACAGCAAACCTGGAATTTCAGTCTGCATACCTATGTAGAAAAGTATGCCGATGCAGCAGTCAAGCAGCACTATCGCTTTCTTTATCTGCAGTCTTGTTTAGTGTTAGCAGCAGATCCTTATTATCATGCGCCGCTTCCACTTGGGAATGTGGAAGCGTTTGAAAGCTTATATGGCAAGGAACGATTGCAGGAGGTGTACCAGTTAATTGCGCATTACTTAGCGGCACCCTTTCATCCAAACAGGATACAAGGTTATCTGGATCTTTTTGAGTCGTTAAAGGATGCAATAGGCGAGGGGGCACGCTTAAAAGCTATGGCCAGCGCCCAAGTTGAGCGATCAAAATTAGAAGAATCGATTCAGCAGGAAGTGAAAGATTTGATGGCGTTAGTCAAAAGTCAACATTTTCTCCCCGCCATTCATTGGCTGGAAAAGTGGACCTTTTTAGCAGAAGAACCGATTAGCGCGCTAGTTAGTACCCAGGCAGAGGCGTGCGTTGCGGGGGCCATTCAATCGCTTGATGCTTATTTAAGCGAATTGATTGAGTCACAAGATTTAGCAGAAGTCTCGATGATACGAGATGCCTTATTGGTGCACTTTCCCCAAGAAAAAGTCAACAGATTAAAAGCGTTGAGTCAGGGCGCCCCGCTCAAATTTGAGGGTCACCCAGCGCTGCTTGAAGACTATCGCCGGGTGGGGCTGTTTGAAACCTATATCTGGGCAGCCTTATTACGAGAAGTGCCAGAATTAAAAGCGGTGGATCTGACCTCACTTAAAGCAGGGATGTCGCGCCTTCGCCTTGAAAATACCCACACGCTGCCAAGTGATTGGGTAAAAAATAGGGCGTTAGGGGTGGATCCTCATTTAGCTGCCATTTATGAAGACAAAGCAGAGCAAATAGCCTCCCTTTTGAATCCTTTGCTGCGTATTTATGCCGATTTTGATGCTTGTGGCAGGACCACCTCCGCTGTGAGCCCTTCTGCCAAACGATTGGAAAAACGCCAAGCGCGGTTAGCGCGAGACCTCACCCATCATTCTAAGACCTTAATAGATGGGGCCAATTCCATCTGGGCCAATTTTTTTGGTAAACCGAAAGAGGCGGCTTATTTAGCGGCAGAAGCTGATCTGAAACACAGTCTGCCTTTGTTGTCGAGGTAGACATGGAGCGATCTGAACAGTCCCGCGCCATTGAAAAATTAGTGCGAGATCTAGCGCCGTTAATGCCTTACTTGGCAGATAAGGCGGTGATTGAAGTGATGCGTAATCCTAATCAAGAGGTGTGGATAGACAGTTTGAGCGAGGGGAGAAAAGTCGTGGGTGTGCTTGAAACGAAGCGAGCAACCGCGATTATTTATAATGTGGCAGGATTAATGAACCGGGTGATCTCAAGCGATCATCCTTTTTTAGAAGCCGATTTTCCTGAGGAGAGGGGGTTATTTGGTGAGCGCTTCAACGCGCAGATGCCACCTGTGGTACTGGGGCCTGCCTTTAACATTCGAAAAAAAGCCAGGAAAGTTTTTTCTTTGGATGACTATGTGGATACCGGAAGAATCACACAAGGGAGAGCAGCGCGTATCAAAGCTTGGATAAAGGCGCGAAAAAATATCGTGGTGGCCGGTCGCCCTAACTCTGGGAAAACGACGGTCACCAATGCCTTGATTCATGAAGTGACCCGCCTGGATCCCAATGAGCGATTGATTATTTTAGAAGATGTTCCTGAACTTCAATGCGCGGGGCGAAATGTGCTGCGCTGCTTGAGTCAACCTCGCGTGCCGATGAGCCGGTTGTTATTAAGCAGCCTTCGGGCGAGTCCAGATCGAATTTTGGTGGGCGAATTGAGAGGGGTGGAAGCCTATGACATGCTTCAAGCCTGGAATGTGGGATGTTCAGGAGGAATTGGCACGCTTCATGCCAATGGGGTGGAGGCAACATTGCAGAGAATAATGGACCTTTGCCACCAAGGCGGACAGTCCGCCCCAATTTCTCTCATGCTGCAAACCATTGACGCCATTTTGTATGTAGAGCGTATCGGAAACCAGGGCGGGGTCATTAGCGATCTTGCCTTAGTGAAGGGTTATGAGAGAGGACAATTTATTGTTGAAAAAGTCAATGAGGAGGGCGAGTTGATTGAGCAGGATTAGCAGCATGAAATCAGAATCCTAAGAAGGGGAGTTGAGACCCTTCTTAGGCAGGTAGTGCCCCACGTTATTTAAGGAACCCTACAAATGCATGGTAACAAATTTGTTCGCGCTTTTAAAAGCGGCACATTACTGCTGCTCCTTTTTTGTCAAGTTGAGGCTTTTGCTTCCACCACCGGCTACTTACCGTTTAATCGCACTTTGGACGTCTTCAAAACCAACTTTTTATCCGGCGTCTTTGTCATCTTAGTGATTTTATGGGTGGCGACGATGCTGATGATGGCCTTTGGAGAATGGGGGGATGGCGTGAAGCGCATTTTAAATATTCTTTGCTGGGCATCGCTTGCTTTGGCCGGGCCAGCAGGGGTGAGTAGCCTCTTTGGCGTTGGCAGCGTGATCTAAGGGGGCAGGATGGAAGCCACTTGTTGTCATTATTTTCAAGCCTTAAACCGCGAAACGTTGTTCTTTGGGGTGAAAAACGCCTCTTTTTTTTAATGCTTGCCCTAGCTTCCTCGCTGGTATTAACGAGTTTATTTACCCCCAGCATGCTGGTCTTCGGGAGTGTGATTTTGTCAATTGGCTTAAGTATCGGTCAGCGCTTAACGAAACAAGATGCTAATTTTTTATCGGTGTATCAGCGCCATCTTCGTTATCAGCAGCGCTATGAGCCGATTCCTTTTTTAGTGAGTGCGACCGCTGTGCCTTCTCCTGCTTTGCCACGCGCGTTAAGGAGAAAGGTGTGATAGCTGGGTGGTTCAAGAAAAAAAATCGGCATCTTAACGAGGTAGCGCTGTCAGATTTACTGAACTTTGCGCATGGCCTGGAAGAGGAAGGGGTCATTTTATTGAAAGATGGGGGATTCTTGGTGAGTTATGATTACCAAGCCCCAGATCTTGATTCCGCTACCCCGATTGAGCGCGATGCCTTAATGGCGCTATTTAATCGGATGCTGCTGGTTTTAGAAGATGGCTGGATGCTGCATGTAGATGAAATTCGCCTGCCAGCTAGGGCGTATCCCGAAAAAGGGCATTTTCCGGACCCGGTCTCAACCCTCATTGATGAAGAGCGAAGGGCGCTTTATGTTAAAGAAGGGCAGCATTTTGAAAATCGGTATGTGCTCACCTTTGTGTGGAAGTTTCCGCTCGATATCGCGACGAAAACTCGTTATCTGTTTTTAAAAGGGGTGGAGAAAGCATTTGAGACAGATCTTAATCATTTACTGCGCGACTTTCTGGAAACGGTAGAACGCGCTGTCTTGATTTTACAAAGCCAATTCACGCTGACGAAGTTAACCCTTGACGCACTCCTTGCTTATCTGACTTTTTGTATTGAAGGGACCGTGAGTCCTGCGCCTTTGTCGCCAAGTGGCCTTTACCTTGATGTGGCACTTGCCAAAAAGCCGCTGATCGGTGGCTTTGTGCCAAGAATTGGGGAGAAAACTATTTATGTCTTGACCGTGCTTGGGTTTGCTCATGAAGCCACCTTTCCCTGTTTGCTGCGAGAGCTTGGCAGCTATCCACTGGTTTATCGCGCCTCTCACCGCTTTATTCCGCTTAGCTTTAACACGGCAAAGGCAGAAATTAAGCGGATTGAGCGCAATTGGCATAATTCAGCCAAAGGGTTGATGGGGTTAATTAAGGAAATGGTTTCTGGGGGTCAAGTTAGGGGCAATCAATATGCCTTGAATAAATGGAATGAAGCGAGCCAAGCTGGCGCGTTGTGTGAAAGTGAGCAGACCCGGTTTGGCTATTGGACGAGCACCTTGGTCTTAATGCATGAAGAGCAGGATGTGTTAGACGCGGCAAGTAAAACGATTGGGAATTACTTGGAGCAGGCGGGATGTCGCACCTTACTTGAGACAGTGAATGCGTTAGAGGCCTGGCGAGGGGCGATTCCTGGGCATGGCAGTTGTAATGCGAGAAGGCTCCTGGTGACAGGTTATAACTTTGCCCATGCCTTGCCGCTTAGCCATATTTGGTGCGGAGAAAAAGCAACGCCAAAAAGCTCCCTCTTGCCGCCTAGCTCCCCGCCTGTTTTTTATGGCGTGACCTTAGGGCAAACTCCTTTCCGGTATCATTTAGATAGCCAGGATGTGGGTCATCAAGTGTTACTTGGGCCAACTGGCAGCGGTAAATCGACTTTTTTAGGGTTACTGGTTTGTCAGTTTTTACGCTATCAAAAAGCACAAATTTTTATCTTTGATAAAGATTTTTCTCATCAAGCATTAACCAAGGCGTTAGGGGGTAGGCATGATGCGATAGGTCAGGATCCGCTGTCATTTTGCCCCTTGCAAAAACTCGATACTTTTTCGCAAAAAATGCGCGCGCAGCAATTTATTGAAAATTTAGTGTTATTGCAAAATGTGACCTTGACCCCATTGATCAAAAGCGCGATCCACCAAGCGCTCGCGGCCTTAAGTGTGGATCCGCAATCACGAAGTTTAAGTGTGTTGGTGAATCTTGTTCAATGTGAAGCCGTTCGCCAGGCGCTCAATTATTACACAGAGCAGGGCCAAGTCTGCCTACTAGATGCCGAAAGTGATACGTTGCAAACTGGGTATTTACAAACCTTTGAAATGGGCTGGTTATTATCCCAAAAGCCGGAAGTCTATTTGCCGGTTTTGCTCTATCTGTTTGATCAAATTGAAACCCGTTTAGAAGAGAGTATAGCTAAGTGCCCCGCCTTAATCATTCTGGAAGAAGCTTGGCTGTATCTTACTCATCCGATTTTTGTTAACAAGATCCGAGATTGGTTAAAGACGCTTCGAAAGAAAAATGCCCGCGTGATTTTTGCCACCCAATCGCTCTCTGATTTATATGATCCAGCTACCAAAACCTTAACGCAGGTAACGGCAACGCTCTTTGAGTCCTGTCCCACCAAAGTATTTCTCCCAAATTTAAAAATGGAGAGTGAAGCTCGGTCTCTTTATCAAAAAATGGGATTAAATGTGCGCCAATTAGATCTCATCGGGCGCGTCGCTACCCCGAAACATCATTACTATGTCACGACACCACAAGGCAATCGTCTCATTCATTTAGGGCTAGCGCACAGTCCCCTTGCCAAGTGTTTTATTGGTCTGTCGAAAGAAAAAAGTCAGCAATTATTGGATTGCCAAAGGGAGCAGGGGGAAAAATGGCTTGGGGTTTGGTTAGCTGCCAATCACCTTGATCACCCAAGTGATTTGCTGAATGAATCACTGAAAACTCGATAATAAAAGAGGGAAAAACGATGAGAAGAAAAAATTTATGCTTACTTTTTGTGCTTTTAGCCAGTCAATTCCTGGTGCTACCTGCTTATGGGGTAGCGGCAGTGGTATTTGATCCCACAGTTTGTGCGCGTTTAGGGAGTGAGGCGCTGCTCTTAGAGAAGCAACTCGCAACGCTTAAAGAACAGCTAGCCAGCGTTAAGGGGCTGAATCCTTCGCAGTTTCATTGGAGCAGTACGAAGGGGCTGCTTAACCGGATGGGGGCCAGTATTGAAGCGGCTAAAGGGTTGTCTTATTCGACGAAAAATTTGACTTCGCAGTTCAACGCAAGCTATCCGGGTGAGGTGCCAGTCAATAATTATGATAGCGCCTATCGAAAACGCACCGACCAAACGCTTGGCACCTTAAATGGGGTGCTCCTTAGCCTCAATCAAAGTGCCCAACATTTTGATCAAGAACAAGCACAGCTCCACCTGTTGCAAACAGAAGAAAGGCGAGCGGTCGGTCAAACCCAGGCTATTCAAGCGTTGAGTCAAATCGCCTCAGAAGAAGTGAGTCAGCTCCAACTGCTTCGCCAAACATTGATGGCCCAAACCACCGCACAAAATGTGTATTTTGCAAGCCATGTGCAAGAAGCGGCCAGTCAGCGCGCTGAATTTAAAAAAATGCTGTTAGCCGGTCAAATTCAGGCCCCGCCAATTGGCTTCTCCGGGCACGCGATTGATCTTCTTCCCTATCGGCCAAGGTGAAGGAATGGATACCTTTACCAGCGCCACGCATAATTATTTAGTGAGCTTCAGTCAATTCTCCCAACTTTTTCTGGGTTGGGGACAAACGATTTTTTGGAGCCTCATGGTCATGAACGTCAGCTGGATGTGCCTGTGGTACGCCTTTGATCAAGCGGGGTTCACCCAGAGCGTTGGCGCATTTATTAAACGTTTTATGGGTATATTAATTTTCTATACCTTGATGCTACATCCCGATTGGCTTTTTTCCTTGCTTGAATCGGTCCATGTGATGGGCCAGCAGTTAACCGGGATTCCGCTTGACCCTTCCTCTCTCATTAGTATGGGAATCAGCTTGGGGAATAAAACCCTGATGCCCTTAGCCAAATCGAGTCTGCTCACCTTTGGCTGGAGTGCGGTGATTATCTTGATTGCCTATTTGATCATTCTATTTACATTTTTAACGATCGCCTTAGAGCTGGCGTTAACCTTGATTACTACCACAGCCTTAATTTCTCTCTCCTCCTTATTATTAAGTTTCAGTGCATTAAGCACTACCAGCAATATCGCAAGACTCACATTAGATGTCATCTTGGGAAACTGTTTTCGTTTGCTTGGCATCTACCTCGTTGTTGGGGCAGGCAGTCGCACCATTGAGTTTATGGCAAGCACCATTCCGGTAGAAATGATTTCGTTTGATCAATATGTCTGGGTGGTGGCTTCCTGTTTGTTATTTTGGCTCCTGGCCAAAAATTTACCGAACCAGTTAGCCAGAATTGCCTCGATTGCGGTGCAGGATCATTACGGGGCAGACGCAGGTAGCCTCACTACTTCTCTGCTGCGAGGAAGCGGGCAGATGAGGCAAGCAACCCGTTTTGCCAAACAAGCCGGGAGCTTAACGGGCCTGCCCCAAGTAGCCAAGATGATGGGTAGCGCCTTCTATAACAGTGCGATGCAGATGACGCGTCATCGAAAAAGCGGGGAGGGCGCGATAGGCAGTGTCGCAAAAGGAGGAATGCAAGGCGCAGTAGATTTGGCAAAAGCGTCTTCCACCTCTTTTCAAGACCACGTCAAACAGAGTTTTCAAAAAGGAATAGGTGGGCAGGGCGTCGCGGCTTCGCACCAGCATATTACTGGGGTAGCGGAGCGCTTATTTGATCAAGCAGAAAGCGCGCGCCTGCAAGCTAAACATGCCAACCTCCATCCAGCAGCCGGGGAAGTCTATGCCTCAACTGATCAAGAAGAAAAAAGCGAAAGTGAGTCACGAGAGGAGTTACCCGCATGAAATTTGTGTTGAATAAAAACAAGAAGAAAAATAATAAAATGCCACAGAGCGATCAGCCAAATCCAGCCAACCTCAACCCTTATTTAGATCGTTCAAACGGTAAACGCATCTGGAATGATCGCTATTTAAATTTAAGTCAAGCACGAAAGCATTGGCAGCTTGCCTGTCTTGCGCTGTTTGTCATTAATTTTATTTTACTTCTTCTTACCATTAAATTAAGTACGGCCTCAACCATTAAACCTTTTGTGGTGGAACTCTCTCGCGGGATGCCAATTGGTATCGCAAAGCCCTTAGAGCAATTACCGAGTGCTGACAAGTTAATTCAATATTCGATTAACGAATTTATTACGAGCGCTAGAACCATTTTGGGGGATGCACAGGCAGAAAAGTCTCTCCTGGATAAAACTTATGCATTCTCAGCCAACGACACGTTAAATTTTTTACGGGATTACTACACCCATCATAACCCTTTTGAAAAAGCAGAAACCGCCACGGTTAGCGTCGTGATTTTGAATAGTTTAAAAATTGGGGCCAATACGTGGCAGGTGACCTGGGATGAGGTGGAAAAAAGTCGAAACGGCGGGGCCATCTGTCAGACCTCTCGCTATCTGGGTACGCTGACCCTCCTGCAGTCAGCGCCAAATGCCAAGTTTTTAACGACCAATCCCTTTGGCATTTACGTGACAGCCCTTTCTTGGTCAAAAATTCAATAAAAAAGGCGGAAATACGATGAAAAAAAACCTCAATAAGCAGCGACCCTTAATTTTTTGTTTTCTCTTATTGACAGCAAGCACGTTTGCTAAAGAAAGCCTGCTGCCTTTTAATGCAGCCAGACAAATCGTTTATCAACCGATCTTATTGAAACCGCCTCTTCCCTCTTTTTCTTTGCAAACCGGCAATGATTCTGCCTTAGAAAAAGCCTATCACACATATTTAAAAACGGGTAAAGCGCCAAATATTATTACAGAAGGGTTTGTGGCGTTTGCTTACGGGGCGCAGCAACCGATTGTGCCGGCCAGCCCCTTTGAGCTGTCGGTGATTACTTTAGAGGCCGGGGAATGGGTCACCAATGTGAGTTCAGGTGATCCGATGCGCTGGTCTTATTCTCTCGCTTATTCCGGAAAAGAAAAGCGCCGAGCCCATGTAATGGTGAAACCCGCACTGCCCAATATTAGTACGGATTTGGTGATCATGACCGATAAGCGTTTCTATACGATCAAGTTAGTCTCCCGGCAAAGCCCCCATTATTTTCGAGATGTGCGTTTTTGGTATCCCGAGGATCTTCAACAGAGCCTGAATCAAGCGAGTAATACTAAACGCAATCAGTTAATGGAAGGGGCCCCGCTCAATGAAAGTGACAATGCAATTGATCCCCGCCATTTAAATTTTGATTATAAAATTCGCGCCCCTTTTTTTAGTCAGCAACCGAGCTGGACGCCCATTCGGATTTTCGATGATGGCCGGCACACCTTTATTGAATTTAATGATCAAATGAAAAAAGCAAATTTACCGGCCCTCTTTGTGCAATGTCACCATCAAATGCAGATGGCGAATTATCGCTTTAACGCCCCTTACTTTGTGATCGATCAAGTTTTTTCAAAGGCGCTATTAATTAGCGGGGCAGGAAAGCATCAAGCCTCATTAACACTGATTAACCAAAAGGCCTAACAAGATGGGTAAAGCCAGTCAAATCAAGCAAAACTCAACAGCGTTAGTCTCGCTTCGCCCCATTTGGAAGTGGGTATTGATGGGGTTGATGACAGGTCTTTTGTTGATTGCGTTAATTAATCTGGTGCGTACTTTTTTTGCATTGCACCATCCGGTCGATAAAAAAAAGCCGACGTTATTTTCGATAGCCAGTCAGTTGGATCGGGATTGGTATCAAAATGAAGCGAAACGATTTAAAGACTTGCCGAAGTCTTCCCTGATTAATTTGCCCGCACCTAAACAAGATGATTCGCCGTTGGATGAGAAAGCTTCTGCACCTAATATGATTCCCCCTAGTTTAGAAGAAGAGCGAAAAGCCATGGCAGCCAGTATCAGCAGTAATCAAATTGTTGCCGAAAATAATCAAGCGCAAGCTTTAGCAAAAGAAGCTAACAATGGAGAGGAAAATCATGCAGGAAGTGGTTCAAATGAAAACCCAAATGAAACAATTCAAGAAAAAAGTGTGCAGGCTGATTCACCTGCTATTGAAAAAAATGCCGCTCCATATGTGCTACAAGCAGGCACGATTATTCCGGGAATATTAATGACGGGAATTAATTCAAGCCTCCCGGGTCAAGTGATGGCCATGGTCAGAACCTCGGTGTATGACTCGATTCATGGTCAATATTTACTGATTCCGCAAGGATCAAAACTGATCGGAAACTATGAATCAAAACTTTGCTTTGGACAAAAGCGATTATTCTTAATTTGGCAGCGTATTATTTTACCAAGTGGTGACAGTATCCGTTTAGGAGGGATGCCGGGCAGTGATCTGGAAGGGTATGCTGGCTTAAAAGATAAAGTAGATAACCATTATGGCGCATTACTGAGGTCGGCTTTTTTAATGAGTCTATTATCGCTAGGAGAAGAAAGGCAGGCTGTAAATCCCCACCTTAATCCCTTAACGGTAGGGGAGTTATTCTCGCAAAGTGCGAGCCAACAATTATCTGAAGCGGGTTCCAAATTTTTATCAAAAACTGCAGACATTGACCCCACCTTGACGATCCGCCCTGGCTATTTATTTAACATCACCGTCACCAAGGACCTGGTTTTTGATACGCCTTATTGGGCTAAACCGTGAAGTGCATGTTGCTTATTTTGCTTTTTGGTTATTTTTCTGCAATTGAGGCAAGAGAGGTAGTGGTTAAGCAGGTGCAAGGGAATAGGGTGTATCTCGGAAGTAGGGAGGAAGTGAAAACGCGGACTTTTTCTCATCGGAAAAAAAATGTAATAGATTATTCAATTAACCAAGCGCTTGAACAAGGTCAGCTTACGTTTATTCTGGCAAAACTCGCAGAGCAACATCTGCCCAAATCGCTAGCCTTCCTTCCCCTGATCGAAAGTCACTATACGCAACAGGCTATTTCTAAAAAAGGAGCAGCCGGACTCTGGCAACTGATGCCAGCGACAGCTAAATCATTAGGATTGACAGAAGAAGATCGCTTTAACCTGAATGCCTCGACAAAAGGCGCGCTTATTTATCTTAACCAGCTCCATCAAAAGTTTGGCAGCTGGGAACTTGCCATTGCCGCTTACAATGCAGGGGAAAATCGCGTTAAACGCCTGTTAATTAAAGCGCCGACTCTTCCCATTGAGGAATTACCCCTCCCTCAGGAGACAAAAGCCTACCTGGCCTATTTTAAGTCACTGCAAGGGCGGTTCAGGGAGGAGTGCTTATGAGAGTCACGCTTTCTGCTTTGCTAAAAATTTTTGTTTGGCTTGATATCGGCAGCCTATTTTTTCAATTATTGTCGATGATCAAAATAGGGTGGGAGCAAAAACAGGCAGGGTTTTTGGACGAGGCGATTTTCTATTTATTTCACACTTCTTGGACATTTCAGCTTATTGTTATTGTTTTGCTACTTGCAGGATTGTTAATCATTCAAGCGAACCAAAAAAGCGCATCATTTTTTTCATCTGAAGTCTTGTTAAGGGTAGGGCGAAATGTCACAAAATTTTTAGGGTGGGGGTTAATTTTTTTTGCCTTAGTGCCTCTCCTACTTTTTATTCATAGCGAAGAAACAATATTTCGAATCGGTTCGCCGTTATTGTTCTGTCTGGTTTTCAGTTATCTTTTCAGTTTAAGCGGGACCTTAATTTTAAATTATTTTCTGAAAAAATCCTTTCATCAGGATGTGAAAAAGTTAGCGAAGCAGCATGCGCTGGTTGTCGGCTTATTTTGTACATTCATCTTATTGTCAGTATTTTTTGAAGTAAAAAAGCAGGATCCTACTGAACTCAGCCTAGCGGCGCATATGATGTTTCATGCAAAAAACCTGTTTATTTTGTTATCGCCCTTGTTCTTCATGCTTTTTTTACTCTACCGAATGTGCCAGCTAGTTAACAATAAGGTGTTAGTTATAGAGGCAGAAACCTCAAACAGTTTTGGCAGTGCGCGTTTTGTAAAGGATGAGGAAATAAAACGAGCTGGTTTCTATGAGGGTCATCATGCCATTTTAAGTGGCCAGGATGAAAACGGGCGAAGCCTTTACTTGCCGCTTTTGAATAAATTAACGCTTTCTCCGCAAGGCGGCGGGAAGACCTCGTGTTCTTCGGTTAATGTCTTATTAAGCCATCCGGGCAATTGTTTTGTATTCGATATTAAAGGGGAGCTTTGGGCAGTGACTAGCCGGTTTAGAAGGGAAGCCTTTAACAAAGCGGTCGTGGCCCTCGACCCTTATGGATTAACCCGATCCCCTGATTTTGCAAAAGGAAAAGATAAGGCGCTCCTTAATGATTACACATTGAATCCCTTTGATTGGATACCCGAAGACCCAAAACTTCGTGATCGCATGATTAATGCGTTTGCCGCTTCGTTTATTATTAATGAAGGCGGGAGTAGCCAGCATTTTGATGAGAATGCCAAGATTTTAATTCGCGGCTTGATTGATTACATGATGCGGGCTTTGCCTAAAGCGGCGCGTAACCTGAAAACTTTATATGCATTACTTTCTGAGCATCAAGACCAGGCCAATGAGACGTTTCAACATATGGCCACACTCTCCGGGCGAGCAGCAGCGGCAGCGAATCAAATTTCTCGAGTAGGGGTCGATGAGCGAGGGAGCATTTTATCGACCAGTTATCGGCAAATTGATTGGATGAGTGATACCAATATTAACGCCCTGTTAGCTAAAAGTAATGTTGATTTGAACAAATTTATGACCGGACAAATGGATATCTATGTGATTTTACCGGAAGATCAAATTAAAGAACACCAACGCTTTGTCAGGATGCTACTTTCACTCTTGACCAGTTTAATTGTCCAAACGCCTCCAAGTAAACTGCCCAAAGAGAAGATGTTATTTCTTTTAGATGAATTGGCGCAGCTGGGTTACTGTCCCGATGTAGAACAAGCCATTGAAGTATTAAGAGCAAGAAAATTAGTGGTGTGGACCGTGTTTCAAACCTTAAGTCAAATTAAGCTTTATAAAAAACCGGATCTTTTTATGGGTGCACCGATTAAGCAGATTTTTACCAATGATGATGTAGAAACCCTGCAATGGATACAAGCATTAGGCGGAAAAAAAACGATTATGACGAAAACACTTTCTTCCAATGAAGGAGATTCCAAACAAAAAATGCAATGGGTAGGCGGAACGGTTTCATCTGGAGAAGGAGAAAGTTATCAAGAGACTGGCGTGGATTTAATTCCGCTAAATGAAATCCGAGAGCTTAACTCAGAGGAGCAGTTTATTTTCATGCATGGCCTGCCTCCGATTAAGTGTAAAAAAGTGCGGTATTATCAGCATGATTATTTCAAGGGTAAATTTGATGTGAATCCGATAGAGTCTAGTTAGTGGATGTCATTAATTCAGGTGGTATTCAGGGGGTTTTGCACTTTTTTAAAGTGTTAAAATTTATTTTTTACTTGCTTTGAAGCCGTTGTGAAGTGGCGGGGGCCATGCTATTGCGGTTTGATGGTTCCTTTAGGGTGCTGATCGTCAAATGTCAACTAACATTGCAGCTCGTGACAACTAACTTTGCTGGCTAAAACTTAACGAAGTAGCATTAACCAGTTATTTCTGGACCAGGATGGCGCTCAGGAAATGTATCCATCACATCATCCCGAATAGCAACAATCGAGGGTTCTATATCTTGTAAAGCATCTAATATTTGAGGGAGAACCTGAACTAATTCCTCTGCAGAGGTCTCTAGATTAAACATATTTAGATAATCTAATTCTGCACTAGGAAAAACTACAAGGGTACCGCCACCATTAAGATCAGCTGTTATCCCATGATTTTGAAGTGCTTCTAGTAATTGCCGATTGTTCTCTGAACTAGTGAAAGTGCATTAGGGGATTCTCTATAGCCAGCACTGATTAGAATCTCACACCTTTCGTGATTATAATCACTTATCATAATCTCAAGTACATTAACGGGATTATTATTCAGATAATGTTTCATTCCCCCTAAATCATGATTCAGTGTCCAGTTATCGAAATGACGTATCCGCTAATTAATCAGCCCTTTCAGCGCACTTGGCTAACCAGCAGTGCTCGATCAATATTATAAGGAAGGAGTTTTTCGTAATCTTCAATCGTGTTGCATCGGGGTATGACATCAAGCACATATCGCAAATAATCATAAGGCTCAACTTGATGATACTTGCAAGTTTCAATGATGCTAAAAATTGTTGCTGCTGCATGAGCGCCAGCCACACTATCAGCAAAGAGCCAACCTTTTCTGCCGATTACAAAAGGTTTAATGCCTCGCTCAGAAAGATTATTACTAATATCGAGACGTCCATCATCAAGAAATCTTAATAATTTTGGCCATTGATTGAGTGTATAACCTACCGCTTCTCCTAATAAACTTTTTGGTGGAATAATAGATTGATGTTTGATGAGATAATCCTGTATTTCATTGATAATCACTTTCGATTTCGCTTGTCGAATAGCCTGTTTTTCTGCAGCAGATAAGATTTTTATTTCTTCTTCAATCACGCTGAGTTTTGCAATGAGTTTAACAATATGCCAAGCCACCCCTTCTTTATTTGGCATGAGCTTTGTAACTTCAATAAATTTTCGTCTCGCGTGATACCAACAGCCAACCAGTTTTATCGTTTTTCTTTTTCCCGCTAATGTGTCATACCCAATGAAGCCATCACAGTGTAAGTAGCCTGAAAAATCCGCAAAAAAAGCATCGGCGACTTCGTGTGAGCGTGAAGGATGATATTGGTAGTAATAAACAAATTGTGCTTTGGGTCCGCCTGAATAAAGCCACATGTATTTTTTACTTTTTATACTTTTATTCTGTTCTTTAATAACTTGCAATGTGGTTTCATCAACATAAGCAATATCATAAGTTAATATTCGATCATGCATTAGTTTTAAAATCGGCAGCAAAAGTTCAGCACACTTGATCACCCATAAACATAATGTGGCTCGAGGAATATCCACACCAATGCGTTTTAATATTTTTTCTTGGCGAAATAGCGGCAAGTGATCTTGAAATTTTGAAACCAATACGTGACTTAATAATCCACTTGCTGCAATACTCCTTGGAATAGGTGCAGCAGGTTGTTTTGCTAGCTTAATGGTTTCTTGACATTTTTTGCAGGCATATTTTTTTCTGATATGCTCGATGACATAAATTTTTGCTGGAATAATTTCGAGTTGCTCGCTTTTTTCATCTTTAATGTGAGTTAATGCACAACCGCATTGACAAATTTTTTCATCTTCAGATAAATCATAGATTCGAGGTATACGAAATAATTCTGCAGGTAGTGCTCTTCTCCCTACCTGCTTACTTTTAGTATAAGAAGCAACCGTGATGACTTCTTCTTGTGATAAGATTTTCTCTTCTGATTTAGGCAATACCGCCTCATCAAAAAGAGAAATTTGATTAGGATTAATTTTCTCGGATTTATTGGCAAATTGGCGAAGTCGATAGGCAAGAATTTGCTCTTCTAAAAATTGAATTTGTTTTGCTTGTTCAAAAAGGAGGGTGTTTTTTTGTTGAATTATTTTAATTAATTCTTCTTTTGATATCGCTTGTAATTCATGAGATCTATCCATGGAGACATGATACTATAATTTTCCACTATGCCTCACTGTTTTATGCATATTGATAATAATTTATTTCAGGAAAATGGCGCATGAGTGAGAAATCTAAACCTGCCAATAAACCGTGAAGCTGAGTTTGTGAAATTTCTAGTTTATCAATTCCACTTAATTTTGGCAGAACAAAGCGTCCTTTTTCAAGGCGCTTGTAATGTAGAATAAAACCATTTGCATCCCACCAAATAATTTTTACTTTATCTCGTGATTTATTAAAAAAAATAAAGAGGCTCCCACATTGTGGATTATCCTTAAAATTTTCGACAATAAGGATACATAAACTATCAATGCTTTTTCTCGCATCTATAGGCTCCATGCTCACATAAATTTTTACTTCGTCTCGTAACTTAAGCATTTAACCACCCACATAATTTAAAAATTTTCACTAAACGATCTAACGATAATTCTGATGAAACATGGAGTTTAAATCCCTTCGGGTTTTCAATAATCACGGTATTAATGCTCGAAGAATTTTGAATCTCGATTGGATTCAAAGAGAGAGGAATAAACGCGGGTTTATTTTTTTATCTCGAATTAACTTGCTACGGGCATGCGTAAAAGTATTTAAACTTATCCCTAACCGCTCACAATATTTTTTTTGACTTTCTTTGCTTAATTCCCAATCTGTAATTATTGATCGCCATTTTTCCATATTTAATGCCAGAGTTTTTTGAGAAGGCGAATTATGGGTTGCTGTCATGCGCTACTCCTTTAAAAAAACAGGAGTATGCAAGAACTTACGTTATAGCATAAGTGGGTGGTTAAATTAGCGGATACCAAAAAGTGTTACACCAAGGCTCATGCAATGGGCAAAAGAGAATGTGATTAAAAACATAGTCGTCAGCGATGCGGACGCAGAACAGGGCAGTCGTTATTTTGCAAAAGATCAGCGCATGTTGGTAGAGCTTTCAAGTGGAGCTTCGATGTCTGTGGTCTATGATAATCACCCGATTATTCATTCATCAGAATCTATTCTTGTTATCGCTTGTGGGGGTATTAACATTAGCCATTTTAATTTGTAGTGCAAACCCTAATTATGCGATCAGTGATTGGTGTACCATTGCTTAATTTCATCAATACTGATACTGCCAAAGTCCATATAAAATCTATATTTGTAGTAATTTACTTGTTTTAAATAACTCTGGATATTTATTAGATAACGTAATTAACTTCAAACCGAATTAGTACTAAATTAAACCAAAATCACGTTTCCAGTTCGCATTTGTACCGAGTCTGTAATTCAAGCCAAAAATAAATTTAGGTTAAGCAATGTTGCAAGTAGATTAAATGCGTGTTTGATAGCCATCCATAGAAATAAGACATTTGATAACCCCTTACCATGTTCGCCGAACTTGAATCCGACAGGATTATCTTGAAATCCCTTTTTTTGGAGGTTCTTCCGCACACCCCTTTCGGTATGGTCAATATGTTGAAGCACCCAATGACATTTGAGCATGTGCACAGGAGGTTTCAACTCAATGGGGGACCTCCGATGAAGACGACCCATTTTGAGCATGGCTAACAACCAGGATCGCATCGCGCATAGGCTCATATTTCTCAAAACCCTGCGCCATTTATACGCGCTTTTACACAACCGTTAACATCCACAGATTGAACGTTGACAAGACACTAGGCCTGTACAAAATTTCCATGAAATCCAAATGGAATCCTATGCGGAATTTTGATAACAGCAAGCGGTTCTGTATCAATCTGCTGTGCATCCAAAATCACTACGTCGCTGCGATCTTCTTGGGTACGATATACCACGACTAAAAGATAGCCATCACCTTCTGTCGGAGATCGTGGTACAAATACAGGCTCAGTTGGAATATCCTGTCCAAATTCATGAAGGATATGTTTATTTTTTTGAAGATCATAATGCACAATCCGATCAAATAAACCTTCGGGGATTTTTTGTCCACTCATGTACAAATGATGATATGAATAGCCATTAAATCGCTCATCAAAACGTGGAAATTCTCCAATAGTTTTGTCTAGAGTCTCCAAATGAATGGAACGTTTTTTCAGGTCAATAATCCATCTTGATAGACTTGAAGCACCCTCTGCATTAGTCGCTATTTTACCGTATCGGTTTGGCATCATGGGGTCAACTTCAGACACTAATGCATCGATAAAAATGAAATCTCCTCGCTCAAAAGCGTTACCAAAATGATAGACATGGCAGGGATCAGTTTCGACACGCATTACTTCATGGCCGAATCGATCAGTTACAATAAAATGGGTGTTGAGCCGATCTCCTTCCCACATAAAAATGTTCTCACCTCGTTGTGCTCGTTCAAAGCTCAGTGTGCAGGGAAAGACTGGAAATATCACATAATGTTCAGTATTAATAAAATCGTGCATCATGGATGCATAAGGCCAATTGATTCTATGCTCTGCAAACATGCGCTGCTGGGCGTCGAGACGATAATACACTAAATGTCCATCTGGATCAGTATAACTATAAGTCAAAAACTCCTGAAGCCGATGGTCAAACCGCGGATGTGCAGATAAAGCACGCGTGATTTGCCCATCAAACGTGAAAGGTTTCAGGGTATCCAAATTGGATAATTGCATTTCTGTTGGAACTTCTCCTTCATTTAAGGCTAAAAGCCGGTTGTGATACATGATAATATTTGTATTTGCAGTTGTATGATCCATGTCAGGTAAAGATCTTCTCGCAGCTCGTTCTTGCTTAAAGCGTTCTGTTCTCACCCAACGGTTATCATAACTTGCTCGGCCTTCTTTGATCCGAATCGCATGTACCATTCCATCACCATCAAACCAGTGATAAGAGCCCACTGGATCAAACTGAGGGTTAGGACCATTACGGAGTAATACCCCTCGCAAATCCGCAGGTATGTTTCCAGCTACTTCTAACTGCTCTAAATTTTCTTCATTTTTCCAAGGAGCAAATACACCTTGTAAAAATGGGCTATCAACAGTACTCATTTCTTCTCCTTGCCATATTCTTGCTCTAATTGGTTTGCCATTTCTTCACACCAAGAAATTTCAGCTTTAGTGACGTGTTGGCCATATGCCAAACTCATCAGCAGATAAGTCGAATCATGGTTATTTTCTTTAATGCGTGTCTCGATGGTGTTATACACCGCAAGTTCTTGATTTAATTGTGCTTGTAGCGCTTGGATTTTATCTCGATTTTCCTCCAGGAAAGTTGATGTCCAAAAAACAACTGCAGTAAAAATTCATTGCGCACCGTAAATGTCGTCGGATGTTGACGCAACCAAACCAATAATGCTGCTTGGCCTTTGTCAGTCAGTTCATATATTTTTTTGCTACGTTTACCAGGCAATGTTTCAGGTTCGACACAAATCACCAACTCTTCTTTAGTTAGCTGTTTCAAAATCGGATATAGCTGCCCATCACTTTCTGACCAAAAATACTTAGTGCTATTTTGAATGGTTTTGCCAATTTCATACCCAGACTTGGGTGCGAATGACAACATTCCTAATATGACATAGCGCGTTTTATTCTCTCTTTGTTTCATATAAACCCAATTGTTACCTCTAGAAGAGGTAATTTGCCTCTAAAAAAGGTATTTGTCAGAAAAAAATGGCAGCATTTTACGGTTCGCGCCAAGAGTGGAGTTGCCCAGTGATAGTTCAGGTGGGTTTTTAATTATCCTAAATACTACGAACGAATTTTGGCTATCTATTACCCAAGAAGAAGTTGTTTTTGTGCATAATCATTCAGATGAACTGACTTTAGTGGGGTATCAACTGAATGATGACCTTTGATATTTTTGTTCCATACGGACCCTAAGTCCCGAAGAACATCATTCATACTCTCACCAGTGAAAGCCTTTAATTGTTCCAAATTGTGGCAATAAGCATTCTCCTCTGATCTGCCGGCTCATGAACGTTTTAACACCCAATGCGCCATGGCTTTTTAAAATTGATCTTGCTACCATAAAGTAGACTTGATAACGACGTTGAAAAGATTAAAGAATTGCTAGGTTGTGGGCTCAGGTAGAAAAATTGCTACGGTATTAGACTATAGGAGCCATATTGCCCTCAATACCTATATTAATAAATGTGGATTGCGCCTAAATGTAAAAATGGGGGGATGAATGATAAAAAAACATTCGCAAACTTACTGTGCTAATGCTGTACAAGAAGTTCTTTTCCGTTTTATGCTGGCATTTGACAACAAAGATTGGGATGATCTTAGCAAGTGCCTTTTTGAGGATATAAACTGTGATTACTCCAGTTTTCGGGTTGAAAGTCCCTGTCAAATTTCACAAAAAGAATATATTGCGAAACGCAAACAGGATCATTCTAATTTAAAGATGCAACATAACCTTTCAAATGTATCTGTTAAACTTCAGGATGGCCTTGCTGAAGTTAGGTGTAATTATGCTATCTATCGGTTTCACCCAGAGTTTAAAGGTTCCAGAGAGCATTATTTTCATTCTTATGGACAGTATCTTTTTGTTCTTAAGCAAGATAATCGTAACTGGAAAATTGCATCCATTACTCAAAAGCTACTAATAAATGATGGTAACCCAGAATTGCATGTAGGTGCTCGTCAAAAATAGACATCAAGGGGTTCTAGGCGTAAACCGTCCAAATTTCCGGACGATTTTTTAACAAAATTATACCTGAAATTGGCCGATTAATTATCCGAGCATAGTTATCCATGCAGCCATCCTCTCTTCATAACCAGTCGTCGAGTCCGCAAATTTAACGGTAATGCATATGGCTTTACTGACTCCCATCCAGATGAAGTTTTTATTTTCAGTTTGGGATTAATTATATAATAACCACGAGCGAGCCGCATAAAAAGTTTTCTATTGGGCGTATATTTACTATTGATTTTATTTCGGCTGAGTAATGAGCTTAAATAAGCCTGTTTTTTTCGATATTCTGGCCAATGAGAATCAAATATCTGCACGATTTGAGCATATTGGCCAAGATCAATAGAGGCTTGGCTGTATGTAAAGAATATAGTCAGCTGCACCTCAAAATCATAAGCATAAGCTTAGTTGGACGTTGTAGCGCATCTTTCGTGTTAATCACTTGATGCTCTTGAAATTGTAGCTTCTCATAACACCGGATAGCAGAAAGATTTCTTATGTCTGGATCAACAATGCAATATTGATATTGTGGGCAAACATTGGTTTCTATAAATACTTGGATAATTCGTTGCCCAAATCCTTTTCCAAGAAAATCCTTACTCCCAATAAATAGATCCATCCCTACAGAGGTCTTCACAACCCCTTCGGGTAAATTTTGATTCGGCCAAGGATAATCGCTTACGTTATAGGACTGCAAGTAACCGATGGGATTTTCATCAAGCAAAATCATAAACCCTGAGACTGGCTTGTCCCCCGAAATATAAGGCGTTAATTTTGCTAGCACCTCATCTTCTGTCCATGAGCGAAGCGAATAAAACTCTTGTACATGTGGGGTATTAAACCACTGAAACATCAGAGGAATATCAGCGAAAGTTATCTTTCTGAAATCAATTGTACTTTTATTCATATTATCTTTTAGCAAGCTGCAATATCTTAGTAACGAAGTCTAATTTTTTATCAGTATATTTTTCACGGTCATATAAGTTTTCTTGAGCTAATTTAATTTTTAGCCGCTCATATTCTTTGGCCACATCAGAAAGTATATCATTATTGAGACCGCCAGAATTATTCTAATCCAATATAAATCGCTACTTGTGAAGAACCGCTATATGCCTCAAAGTCGCTGATAAAATTACGCCGATATTCTGTATTTTTTTCAAAAAATTTCCATACTCGTTTCCAAGTTTCAACCACTGTAGCAGGCATTGGACCTGTGCCTTGAAAAACAAGATAATTACCCGCTTGGATTGTAACAGAACTCAATTGAGTTTGTGCATGGCCAGATGTAACACCCACAGTAACAGTGTAAGGACCATTAGCATCTGAATCATAGTTTGAATAAACACCAAAGATACTGGCATTAGTAGTTAACTCACTGGTATTAAATTGCTGCCAAAGACTCGGTAATTTTGCCGTTTTCTCATTAAACTCATCGCTATTTTGAGTCCTTACGCTGAACCCAGTCACGATAAAACTTTCTACTTGTTTCACGGTTGGTTGTATAGACATTTAGTCACTCCTTAAATATTGTTAATGCACATCGCCATAGAAATTTGTTGTCTATCATGTCCGCTGATTTCCAGCAGTCCAAAACGAAATTGATAGCCCCAGTTCTTTTCGAGCATGTTCTGCTGATGCAACAGCAATCCAGCTTTTCATTATAATTTGCCAAGAGAAGCAACCCGTAACCGATGACCGTCTGGATCGAGGGCAACAAAAGTATAGCCAAAAGGCACCTGGCTTGGTGGAAAAAGAATGTTTATTCCTTTGGCTTGCCATTCTGCAAATAACTCATCAACTTTTTTGTAATCATCGAGTGTAAAGGCTAATTCACCATTACCGCTCTTTGCTTCAGTTGGCGGCACAACTGAATGTTTTGCTTTCAAAGCTAAACTTATTCCATTTAATAATGTGAAACTATGAAATGTTATTGATGCCTCTTCTGGCTTTATTCCAAGTAAGTCCTGATAAAATTGGCTGGCTATCGCAAGATCATTAACATAAAGCACAATAACATTTGGTTCGAGTATCATATTTGCCCCTTGAATTGATTTGATATTAACGAACCTATTTTACTGGTATGTACTGACAGTTTTTGTCAGCATTAAATGTCAATTTATTGTTCAGGGATATTGTGAACTTCACGCCATTTTTTAAGTAACGTTTGACGACGTTTAGAATAACGAGCTTCTAACTGCGTTAATGTCACGATTCTATCCGTTCTAAAATGACGAAAATCGGACCGAAGGTCACACCAAGCAACGACAACATGCACCTCTTCAAAAAAACCAAGTGCTAATGGCCAGATAATACGATCTGAATCCTCCCCTTTGACATCAGTATAAGTAATCTGAAGCTTATGCTCCTTACGAATAGCATGACGTATTGAGGCTTCTTTTTCATCATCACGTTCTATTAAAGTTTTGGCAGGGCCAATCAGTAAACCTGAAAACTCAAGTTGATGTCGGAGGTCTTCCGGAAGAACAGACGCTATTTTGGCTAAAACATTTGTTGCAGCAAGTCCTAATTTTTTATCCGTTCTACGCGCGACCCATCGCGAACCAAGAACCAATGCTTCGATTTCTTCTTCAGAAAACATCAGTGGAGGCAGCATAAATCCTGGACGTAAGACATAGCCAACACCTGGTTCGCCTTCAATCGAGGCTCCTTGTGCCTGTAACGTAGCTATGTCGCGATAAAGAGTTCGTAAGCTTATCCCAAGCCCCTCGGCTAATTGCTTTCCACTAACGGGATAGCGATATCGCCGAAGAATCTGAATCAAATCAAAAAGACGTTGTGTTCTAGACAAAATGCAAACCTTTTATGAGTTAACGCTGACATATTTTGGCAGCATTGACTCAAAATTTCCAGAACCTAATATTGTGGTTTATTGCCATCTGTTATTTCCGAGTGCCTCACAGATGCCCCGCATAGAATTTTAAATATAGCGGCACAAATATAGTTGATTGTAATGAGCGTGTTGCATCACATTAAAGGTAACCCGATAAAAATTTAAACAGGTCTTAAAAACATTCGTTGCTCCACAGTTTCAGGTTGCCTTAATTGTGATGCAACGGGCAATTAAACAATTTTTGTAGACACATACCTACTTCATATCTATAATAACTGTAGGTATATAACTACATGCGAGGAAATCAATATGACTATCACCACATTCACCAGTCGTGAATTTAACCAAGATGCGAGCAAAATTAAAAAAGCCGCAGCAAAAGGCCCTGTCTTTATTACCGATAGGGGGCATCCTGCCCATGTGCTTTTAGCAATTGAAGATTATTTAAAGCTCACAAAAACCAAAGAAACCATTGTAGATATACTGGCTATGCCTGAATCAATAGATATTGATTTCGAGGCTCCAAAATTAGGTAATAAAATTTATCGCCCAGAGGAATTTGAATAATGTATATATTAGATACAAATGTTGTTTCTGAGCTGAGAAAAGGCAAGAGGGCTGAAACTCGCGTTACAAGTTGGGCTAGAAGTATTTCAACGTCAAGTTTATTTTTATCAGTAATTACTATTTTGGAACTTGAGACAGGAATCCTTTTAAAAGAGAGAAATGATTTGACACAAGGAGCAATCCTGCGCTCCTGGCTTAGTGCACATGTCCTACCCGGTTTCTCGGAGCGAATACTGGATATTGATCTTGCTGTTGTTCTGCGATGTGCAAAATTGCATATTCCCAATCCAAGATCAGATAGGGATGCATTAATAGCAGCAACGGCTTTAGTACACGGTATGACAGTTGTAACTAGAAATGTGAAAGACTTCGAGCAAACCGGAGCTGAACTATATAATCCTTGGGAAAATCCAATTTAATCAGCTATGCTCGGACATTCCGCACCCCGAAGTCGGGCAATCCTCTAAGGCGGAACGATTGCATTAATATCGACCAGATATATTTTTCAAAACATGCTAATCTTAAGGGTCGGCCGGGATCCGGGATTCTGACGAAAAGGACCGTTTAGAGTTCATTTTATGAGCAAGCTATATTTTTAAAAAAAATTAACCCTGTAAATCAATTAGTCATACACCACCCGCAAGGTTATTCAGTATTTTCGAGATAATTATGAGTATATAATCCCTTACCTAAGATCATTGTGACTTCAGTAGCGATCTGGTCACACTCTATAATATCATTGTTATTAGTAACGAATTGATTATCAAGTAGCAACACAGCAGTACCATGGACTGTTGCCCAAGCTGTCCGAGTTAAGCTGTCTACATCCCCTACCATTACTCCTTGGGCAATCCCTTGCTCAATTTGGATGCGTAACACCTGATATGCTTCGGTACTAGCATTCAGTAATGCTGGATAATTTTTTTTCTCAAGAAATGGTCCAAACATGAGCTGGAAATGTACCTGATGTTGAAGAGCAAAATGAATGTAAGCGATGCCGATTTTTTGAAATTTATTAGGCTCTTGAGTCGCTAACATGGTTTGATGCAATTTTGTAAATCCCTCTTCTGCAATGACGGCGAGTAAATGCTCTTTGTTTTTATAGTGCCTGTAAACAGAGGTGGCAGAGACACCACATTTTATAGCTAAATCTCGCAAATTGATTTTGGATATACCTTGGGTAGCTATTATGTCGATAGCGCTTTTTTTAAGTTCATCTAAAAGGTTACCGTGATGATAGCCCGACTTTGTGGCAAGAGGTTTATTTGATGTTGACATCGTTAACATGCCTACCTATAATGTTTACTGCGTTAACATAACAGTAGTATACTAAGATGCAGAAGGCAAAGCTAAACCTTTATAAGGCATATTCCTCTCAGAATGATGAAACAACATTGGACAACCTCCATATCAATGGCGAAGTTCCTACGTGGCTATCGGGAAGCTTCGTTAGTAATGGGCCAGCGCAGTTTGAAGTCGGGTCAACTCATTTTAATCACTGGTTTGATGGTTTTGCCATGCTTAAAAAATTTGACTTCAAGTCTGGTACAGTCCGTTTTAAAAATCGCTTTTTACAATCAAAGGAATATGTTGAAAGTAATAAACTTGGTAAATTAAATGGTAATGAGTTTGGCACCTATGCAAGCAAATCTAAACTAGGACGCATATTATCTTCTATCAAGTTAATTACCGGTAACTCTCACGACAATTGCGTTGTAAACACAACTTGTATTGACGAAAACTATATCGCAATGACAGAAGGCAATGATGTTGTTTCTTTTGATATTAAGGATTTAAGCACAACAGGTGAGTTCAATTTTATTGATAAAATTCAAGGACATTTTAGCACGGCTCACCCTCATTCTATGACTCGCGCTAGTGATAACGGGGATGTATTAGTCCAAACCTTGTTCCCCTGCTCATTGATGATATCCCACTCAATGTCCATCCTTCGTAGTTCCCAAAATTTATCTTTGACACTTTTATAATCTTTACTGTCATAGCCCATCAATTTGCATAGTGTGCCCATTGAGATACGATGTGTTACATCAGAGCGGAGGTTATTGGCAGCATTGGCTAACAGGACGTTATACATCTTTCTTTGAATAAGACTGAAGGTGTTCGCAGTATTTTTAAGTAAAAAAATATCGCATTTGTGGTTATTGGATTAAATTAAAATACTTTATATTCTTACTTAGTTGAAAATTTCAGTACGATGGCATCCTTAAAGATCATCTAAAAATCATTATCAGAGAGATGAGTAAAGAAAATTGGAGTATTTTAGGCACCCATGCAGGATGCGATGTGGATGGAGGTTATACAGTTGAAGTCTAATTCAATCTGAATCTAACAATTCCCGCTTTCGAAGAGGCCCAAAAAAATGAGGAACAAGATAAAAATAGTAAAATTATTCGAGCCATCGACCTGCAGTTAACCTACAATGATAGCAATGAATAAATCTATTAACATATTATTAGTCGAAGACCTAGTCGCTGCTCAAAAAGTCGCAGTTCATGTTTTGATTCACTTGGGTCATCGCGTCCTTGTTGCTAAAAATAGCAAGGAAGCCTTGGATACTCTCATTACCCGCTCAATTGATCTCATTCTACTGGACCTCGATCTTCCCGATATCAGTGGATTTTCAATCGCTGAAACGATTCGAAGTGTAGAGAAGGTGAACAAACATAAAATTATTATCGCGCTAACCGCTCATGCATCGAGTGAACTTCCCGGGCAATGTCGGCGTTTTGGCATTGATGATTACATGATTAAACCGTTGAGTGATGAGAAAGCGAGGTACACGCTATTTAAGTATTTTTCTCTGAGTAGTCAGGAAAAAATAATCTCCTCTTAATTTTTCAGATTGCTTTTTTTAAAAAATCTGCCACTATAAACACACGGACGGGGAAACCCCCGCCCGTGCGGAACCACAAAGGTGTTCGAAGCACCCAAGGGTTCTAGCCACAAATTAACCACAGAGAGGTTAACTCATGCCTAACAGTAGAATATCATTCATTTGCGCTGCTGCGCAAAGTCCTTTTTCTTATTCCTCCCATTTTTTGCCCAACACAAAAGCCAATTGCACCCGTAAACCCTCGGTTAGCCGTGAGCAGTTGTGGCCGGAAGTATTTTGCTTGGTTCGGCAAGCGGGAGGGAGATTCCCGAGAATTAGGACAATATTCTAAGCAGAGGGGGTTGATGGCGGGCTGAATTGTCACCCGCCTTCAATTTTGAACACAACAACTTGTGCTCAACCTCTCTGCTGTGTCCCAACCCTTTAGATAGGTTGTGCACTGCGTATAAGGAAAAATCTATGCAGTCACCCGCCATTCAATTTGATACTACTCCCTGGCCGCTTAAGCCTAATGAAATTATGCAGCTCTCATCATTCATTGCTATTGTGCTGCGCCATTTTCGCCAATGTGCTTCTTCGTGTGAAGCGAGCTATTTATCTCAGTTGCAAGTCATTTCAGACTGTCATTATCATCCGCATTTATTAACATCGATTGCGCTGCGTTTTCATCGACTCGGCAGGGAATAAAAGGAATGGCGATGAACCCCACGAAAAGAGTAGCAGCAGGCAAGCAAGCGGTGGATTGTCAACTGGTGCTAGAAAGTTTACTGCGACATTTACCCGGTCATGTCTATTGGAAAAATACAGATGGGATTTATCTCGGTTGTAACGATCGTCAAGCACAAAGTTTAGGTCTGACTTTAGGCCGGGAAGTAATCGGTAAAACCGATTTTGAGCTCCCTTGGCAGGCAGAATTAGCAGCGCATTTTTGGGAAAATGATCGCCAAGTGTTAGTGAGCGGCTTATCAAAAACGGTAGAAGAAATGGCGGTGATAGATGGGAAGGCAGCCATGGTGTGGAGCATCAAGGTTCCCTTAAAAACCGATCAAGGTCAAATGGTCGGGGTGCTGGGGATTTCCATTGATATCACGGCGCAAAAAAAGGCAGAAGCCAAATTAATCCAAGCTAAGGAGAATGTGGAAGCGGCCTATTTGACTAAAACCCGATTTTTAGAAAACCTGCGTCATGATATTCGCACCCCGATCAGCGGGATGCGTGGCTGCATCCAGTTGTTGCAAGACTGCTTAGAGGAAAAAAATCCAGAAATAAAGCAAGCCAAAGAGTATTTGCAGGATGTAGATAGTTCAAGTAGCGAGCTCTTAAGCTTATTAAATAAGGTGACGATGAGCACTCAAGCCATGGATGGGGTGTCTGCGCTTAAAAAGCAGCGCGTTAATCTAAAGTGTCAACTGCTTTCTCTATTAAAGCTCAATCAAGCACGAGCAAAAGAAAAAGGACTGAAGTTAGCGCTGAAATATGATGAATCGATTCCCTTATTAATTGGGGATGGCGAGCGTATTGAGCAAATTCTGGTAGAGTTAATGAGCAATGCCTTAAATTTTACGGATAAGGGCGGCATTACCCTCACCGCTCAGCTTGCTAAGCAAGCAGGAGAGCGGGTCATTATTAAAATGATGGTTCAAGATACCGGAATTGGCATGACCCTTGAAAAGCAGCAAGCCCTATTTACGCGCTTACCACATTTATCTGCTGCTTATTCAGGCTTATCACGTGGGACGGGCCTAGGATTAGCCTTAATCAAACAAATCATCGATGAACTGGAGGGAGAGATTTATGTCGACAGTTGTCCAAAAAAAGGCACGACTTATACCTGTATCTTGCCGCTACAAGTTGCATTATTAAATGAGCAGGAACTGCAGCTGAATAAAAAAGCAGGCAATACGATTTCGCTCACTATGGCTGCAAAAGCACAGCCATTTTCTTCCCCAAAGGCGAGTGCAATTCGGGTATTGTTAGTGGAAGATGACCTGATCGCCCGGAAAGTGAGCGCGGTCTTGCTCACCAAGCTTGGATGTCAGGTCAGCCTAGCTGAAACGGTGGCTTCTGCTCTTGAAAAAATTAAATCGGAAAGTTATGAATTAGTTTTTATGGACATTGGGTTACCAGATGGCAGTGGGATAGAGGTAGCAAGGGTAGCGAGGCGAAATAAGGCCAGTCAAAATCAAGCAACACCCATTATTGCGGTGTCGGCCCATGTTGATGAGGCAGGCAAAGCCGCTTGTCATCTTGCGGGGATGGATATCGTGCTTGCTAAGCCCTTATCGGAGGAAAAGGTGCGAGCTATATTAGCGCTTTTTGTTCGGAAATGAATAAAGCAGAATATTGAATATCAGAAATGGCTTACAAATTTATTCGAACATTTTCTACATACAGGAGAATAAATATCCGTATTCTGCAGGGGAAGAGGTCATTAATTAATGGACTGAATTGCTTTTATCACCTCGCTTTATTCTCTCAACAATCAGTTATTTTTTATTATTTTTAAACTAATCGGTCTGCAATGTTAAATTATTATGAACAAGGCCAAGCGGCTTTTTTGACCCAAGATTTTGATGCTGCCAAAAAATATTATGCGTTAGCGACAAAACAATCTAGTGCTGAAATTCAAGATGGTAGCTTTTACATGCTGATGCTCCTTTACCTAAAAGCAGAGGACGTAGCGAAC